>CAZYUS010000008.1:0-15040 GCA_964650615.1 uncultured Pseudomonadaceae bacterium
GGTGTCGGCGGCGTTGGTTGCGTCGGTTTGTTACGGATGATCGTCGGTTGTTCGAGCTGGTGGTAATCGAGCTGACCGTCTTTTCGGGTCGGCGGGATCAAGCGCACATTTTGAGTGGCGATCACCTTGTCTTCGATGCGGCCCAATCCGGTCGCTATCACCGTCACGCGAATTTCTTCTTTCAAGTTGTTGTCATACACGACGCCGAATTTAATGGTTGCATCGGGCGCGGCAAATGAATGCACCACATCGCCGATGGCTTCCATTTCGTTACCCATGAACGTGTCTTCGTGCACCGCGATATTGACCAGCGCCGCGCGCGCATTCGCCAAATTGATGTCGTCCAGCAATGGCGAACGCACTGCCAATTCGGCGGCACGACGCGCGCGTTCTTCGCCACTGGCCATGCCGGTTCCCATCATCGCCAAACCTTGTTCGGCCATCACGGTACGCACGTCGGCAAAGTCGGTTCCCATATAACCTTCTTTGGTGATTAAGTCGGCAATGCCTTGCACCGCGCCGCGCAATACGCCGTCGGCATGACGGAACGATTCTTTTAAGGTGGCGCCGGCAAATACCTGCATTAATTTGTCGTTCGGGATCACGATCAAACTATCGACCGCGCGACGCAATTCGGCGATACCGTTATCGGCAACTTGGGTGCGTTTACCAAGTTCAAATTTAAACGGACGTGTCACCACCGCGACCGTCAAAATGCCCATATCTTTGGCAATTTGCGCAATGATCGGCGCAGCACCTGTACCAGTGCCACCGCCCATGCCGGCGGTGATAAACACCATATCGGCACCGTGCAGCACTTCTTGTATCCGCGCTTTGTCTTCCAGCGCCGCTTGTTTACCGACTTCCGGATTCGAGCCAGCGCCCAAACCTTTAGTCAAGTTGCCGCCCAACTGCACCGTGACACGCGCCTTGCTTTGACGCAGCGCCTTACCGTCGGTATTGGCGGCGATAAATTCCACGCCTTCGATATTGGCATCGACCATGTGGTTAATGGCATTGCCGCCACCCCCACCGACACCAATCACTTTGATGACGGCGTTTTCCGCCGAGTTATCTAGGATCTCAAAATTGAGCGCCATGTTTACTACCCCCTGTTTTGTTTTGCGTTATTGCCGAATCGCGCTAACGCCATGCATTGCCTTTGCAACATTTGTCCGCACCAAAATAAAAGCCCGTTTATTTTTGCGCTTACACATTTCATTTTGTAGGGCGGTCTTTAGGCTGCCGATTGGCGTGCTGAAGCCTGCCCTACAGAAAAATGTTAAAAACCTTTAAACCATTTTTTCATTGACGCCAGCACGCCGCTCAACGCGTCTTCACCGCGCGGTGTGGCTTTTGGTTGCGCCAATTGTTGTTTACCGTAAATCAGCAACCCCACACCGGTTGAATAAATCGGGTTTCGCACCACGTCGGCAAGTCCTGCGACGCCCGTCGGCAATCCCAAACGCACCGGCATATGAAACACTTCTTCCGCTAACTCGATCACACCTTGCATTTTCGATGCACCGCCAGTAAGCACAATGCCGGATGCGATTAGTTCTTCAAAACCACTGCGCCGCAATTCGGTTTGCACCAGCTGAAATAATTCTTCGTAACGCTGTTCGATCACATCGGCCAAGATCTGACGCGACAAACGTCGCGGTTCGCGATCACCCATGCCCGGCACTTCGATCGAGTCATCAAGCGTGGTTAATTGTTTTAATGCGCATCCGTATTTAATTTTAATATCGTCAACGTATTGCGTCGGTGTGCGCAAAACCACGACAATATCATTGGTCACCTGATCGCCCGCGATCGGGATCACATGAGTATGACGAATAGCACCGCCGGTAAAAATCGCAATATCGGTCGTGCCACCGCCGATATCGACGATGCACACACCTAAATCTTTTTCATCTTCGGTCAACACTGCGTAACTTGACGCCACTTGCTCCAGAATAATTTCATCCACTTGCAAACCGCAGCGATTGACGCATTTGACAATATTTTGCGCGGCGCTCACGGCACCGGTGACGATATGTACCTTGGCTTCAAGCCGTACACCGTTCATGCCCACCGGTTCACGAATGCCCTCTTGGGCATCGATCACAAATTCTTGCGGTAAGACATGCAGAATTTTTTGATCGGTCGGGATCGCCACCGCACGCGCCGCTTCGATCACGCGATTGACATCTTCATAAGTGACTTCGGTGTCGCGGATCGCCACGATGCCGTGCGAATTCAAACTGCGCACGTGTGATCCGGCAATGCCAGTAAACACCGAATGGATCTGGCAACCCGCCATCAATTCGGCTTCTTCCACCGCACGTTGAATGGATTGCACCGTTGATTCGATATTCACCACCACGCCTTTTTTCAAACCACGTGAAGGGTTCGAGCCAATGCCGACAATATCGAGTCCACCTTCATCGGTGATTTCTCCGACAATGGCCACGACTTTGGATGTCCCGATGTCGAGCCCCACAATTAAATTTCTGTCGTTCGGTTTAGCCATTTTTTTTTCCCTTATAAACCTGCTGTGGCGGTGCTGATTTTTTTTGCGCTCGACGGCCACGCCACCGCGAATCCGGTGTCGTAGCGCAAATCGACGTATTCCGGCACCACACCATTGGCGGTTAAGCCCGGGTATAAACGCACCAAGCGTTGCAACCGTTCCTGCCATTCATCACGGCCAAACATCAACCGCATTTGATTATTCAAGGTTAAGTTAAGCGCACGACGCGGGTTTAACTCCACCGTCGTTACCGCGAGTCCAAGCGGACGCATGTTTTCATTCGCCACCGTGTATTGAATCAACGCCAGCGGTAGTTGGTTTTCGCTGGTGATGATGTGAGGCAAATGCGCAAACGCTGCATAATTGGCTGGCGCAAAAGCGCGTTCGTCGCGATCCACTAATTGCGTTTCATTTAATCGCAACCACGGCTCGCGCTCGACAATGTGCACCACTAATTCCGATGGGTACACGCGGCGCAAACTCACCGATTTTACCCACGGCAAAGCGGCGACTCGTGCTGTCATGGCAGGCAAAGCCACATTCAAAACGGTCGCGCCGGTTTTTAACGCCAACGCGGCCATTACATCACGATGGTGTAATTGCCGTAATTCGCCATCAATACGCACACGTTTAATGTGCCACGATTCACTTTGTTGATAACGCGAATGCACGGTGTAAACCACTATCGCGGCCGTCACCAGCAACAACATCATCACCACAAAAGGCAACGCGCGACGTATTACCGCGAAACGTTCGGTCGCGGTCGATTTAATCGGTTTACGTGTTGCGCCACGTGACATTGCGTTATTGAACCTCTTATGTCGTAAACGTCGTTAATAAAATACGTTGCACCAGTTCGTCGAAACCGATACCGGCCTGTTTAGCGGCCTTTGGCACCAAACTGGTTTCGGTCATGCCGGGAACGGTGTTCACTTCGAGCACATAAAATTGCCCGCTGTTACCATCACGCATCACATCGACACGCCCCCAGCCAACGCAACCTAACGAACGAAAAGCCCACAAGGCTAACTTGCCCAAAGCGTCTTCATCGTTGTCATTCAAGCCACTGGGGCAGTGATAATGGGTGCTGCCGCCGCTGTGGTATTTCGCGGTGTAATCATAAAAATCACGCGGCGTTTCCATGCTAATACTGGGCAGCACTTCGTCATTCAAAATCGCAACCGTGTATTCTTTTCCTTGAATAAAACGTTCCACTAAAACGCTGTGATCGTATTGCATAGCGTTGTTAATCGCGGCGCGCAATTCTGCGATATTGCGCACTTTGGCCATGCCAACACTGGAACCTTCGTTCGACGGTTTGACGAACACGATTTCGCCTAATCGGTCGAACACCGTTTGCGCGCCGACATCGCTCGCGACCATGACATCATCGACCACTAAATAATTTGCGGTGGGAAGTCCAATACCCATCCACAATTGTTTGGCGCGAATTTTGTCCATCGCCAATGCCGAGGCCAATACACCGGAGCCGGTGCAGGGGATTTTTAATAATTGCAACGCACCTTGTAATTGACCATCTTCACCGCCGCGACCGTGAACGGCGTTCCACACGCGATCAAATTGTTGCGTGGTTAGCGTATTTAAAAAATCTCCGCAGGCATCAATGCCGTGTGCATCAACGCCCGCGTTCTTCAAGGCCGTCAATACCGCATTGCCAGAACGTAAACTCACGTCGCGTTCGGCCGACGTGCCACCGAAGAGCACCGCGACTTTGCCAAAAGCTGACGGCGACGGTAATGAAGCTCGCGTCATGCGTGATCTCCTAATAACGACCAATTTAATTGTGCCGCCGCCAATTGCTTGGCAATGCCGCCGATATCACCGGCGCCTTGCAGCAATAATAAGTCGCCGTCTTTGACGACATTTTTTAATAATGCCGGTAAGTCTTTTTTGCTTTCGACGTACAGCGGATCGATCCGTCCACGAGCGCGGATGCTGCGACATAACGAGCGCGAATCCGCTCCCGCGATCGGCGTTTCACCGGCGGCGTACACTTCCATCAATAACAACGCATCCGCTTCCGATAACACGCTGGCGAAATCTTCATAACAATCACGCGTGCGGGTATAACGATGCGGTTGATACACCATCACTAAACGTTTTTCTGGCCAGTTGGCGCGCACGGCTTTAATGACCGCCGCCACTTCACGCGGATGATGTCCGTAATCATCGACTAACCAGACGCGGCCGTTTTCGGTGTCGTGTTCGCCATGTGATTGAAAACGACGACCGACGCCTTTGAAATTGGCCAGCGCGGTTAACATCGCGGCGTCGCTGACGCCTTCTTCACCGGCCACGGCAATCGCGGCCAACGCATTTAATACATTGTGACGACCCGGTAAGTTCAACGTGACTGATAACTCACTTTTGTTTCTTCGCACGACGCGAAAATGCGCTTTGCCACCGGCCTGCGTCATGTCAACGGCGCGAATATCGGCGTCCTCATCAAAACCATAACTGATCACCGGCCGCGTGATGCGCGGCAAAATCGCGCGCACATTGGCGTCATCGGTGCACAAAATCGCAACACCATAAAACGGCAGATTATGTAAAAACTCTACAAATGTATTTTTTAATTTTTCGAAATCACCGTCATAGGTTTCCATATGATCGGCGTCGATATTGGTGACGATGCTGATCATCGGTTGTAAATGCAAAAAACTGGCGTCGCTTTCGTCGGCTTCGGCCACCAGAATACGACTGGACCCCAACCGTGCATTGGTGCCGGCTGAATTTAACAAGCCGCCAATGACAAACGTTGGGTCCAATCCGCCTTCCGCCAAGATGCTGGCGGTTAAACTGGTTGTCGTGGTTTTGCCGTGCGTACCGGCCACCGCAATGCCATGACGAAAGCGCATTAGTTCGGCCAACATTTCGGCACGCGGCACCACCGGAATGCGCGCTTCACGTGCGGCGATTAATTCGGCGTTATCCGATTTGATCGCGGTGGAAACGACGACCACATCAACGCCGGAAATGTTTTCAGCGCGATGCCCAATAATGACCGTGGCCCCTAACGATTTCAGTCGTTGGCCAACCGCATTGTCCGCAATATCCGATCCGGACACGGCATAACCTTGATTCAATAAAACTTCGGCAATCCCCCCCATACCGGCACCACCAATGCCAATAAAATGGATGCGACGGATGCGGCGCATTTCGGGAGCAGCGAACGATGGATTGATTGGCGTCGTGTTCATATCGCTACCTGCTGGCACAGTTGTGCCACGTGTTCAGCCGAATCGGTGATGGCCAACGCTTTTGCGCGTTGCGCCATGGCGTGTAATTGTTCGCGATGACGATGCGCATTGCGTAATACATCGGCTAATTTCTCGGCGTTGAATTGCGTTTGCGGCAACAACCACGCGGCTTCACGCGACGTTAAATAGGCCGCATTGTGCGTTTGATGATCATCGACGGCGTGTGGAAACGGCACCAAGATCGCCGGTAAACCAACCGCCGCGATTTCAGACACCGTTAACGCACCGGCGCGACATAACACCACATCGGCCCACGCATACGCGGCACGCATATCGTCAATAAATTCCACCACCGTGCACTGTTCATCGACCAAATCAATACCACTGCGGCGATAAAGTTGTTCGGTAACGCGGTGTTGCTCTTTACCCACTTGATGCCACACCTGCGGACGTTCGTCGTCACTCATCAACGCTAATGCCGGCGCTACCGTTTCGTTAAAAATACGTGCGCCACGCGAACCACCAATGACTAATAAATGCAGTGATTTTTGGTCACCGTAATTTTTCACCGGCAACGCTAACAAATCAGCGCGCACCGGATTGCCGACCACATCGGCACCGTTTAACGCATTGGGAAATGCCGCCAATTTGCGTTGTGCGAATTGACTCAAACAACGATTGGTCATGCCCGCGATAGCGTTTTGTTCGTGAATCACCAATGGCACGCCGACAAGTCGCGCCGCAATGCCGCCGGGGCCGCTGGCAAATCCGCCCATGCCTAATACGACGTTAGCGCGCACCGATTTGATCACCGCGCGCGCGCGCCAAATACTGCGCAATAATTTGAATGGAGCCGCCAATAAACTGAAAAATCCTTTACCGCGCCAACCGGCAATCGGCAGCAAATGCAAACGAATGTTGTGCATCGGAACCAAGCGTTCTTCCAAACCACCGATGCTGCCTAACCATTCGATACGCCAGCCTTGTTGTTGCAACACCGCCGCAACCGCTAAGGCCGGAAAAATATGTCCACCGGTACCACCGGCTGCGATCAACAAACATTTGTTCATGCCTGCACCTCGCGATACGACATGGATGATGTGGCTGACGCCGCCACCTTGTTAGGATTCGATAAACTGGCACCGGCATTGATGCGACGTTCGTAATCAACGCGCACAACAAACGCTACCGCAACGATGGTTACAATCAGCGCATTACCACCATAACTGACAAACGGTAACGTCAATCCTTTGGTCGGTAAAGCGCCGCTGGCAACGCCGACATTGATGAGCACTTGTAAACCTATCCACGTGGCGATACCGATGCAGGCATACGCTTGAAAAGCCATATCGTGCGCTAAGGCTTTTTTGGCGATTTGCAAAATGCGTAAACACAGTGCCGCAAAAATACTCAGTAAAATCATCAAACCAACAATGCCGAATTCTTCGGCGATCACGGCCACAATAAAATCGGTGTGTGCTTCGGGTAAATACGCAAGCTTTTGCAAACTGTTACCCAGTCCTTGTCCTACCCAGTCACCACGACCAAACGCGATAAGTGATTGCGTTAATTGATAACCGGAACCATACGGATCGGCCCATGGATCGAGAAACGTTTGCAAACGACGCAAACGATATTCCGCCGATAAAGCCACCACCGCGAGCGCCAAACCGGCCACCACACACAGCGCCAAAAATTGCCAAAGCCGCGCACCGGCCAAAAACATCATCACGAAACACGTCACCGTGATGACCACGGTGGCACCATAATCCGGTTCCAACATTAACATCATACTGGTGAAACCGATGATGATAAGCGGGCGTAAAAATCCTTCCCAATCTTTGCGCACGGCGTCGTTGCGACGTTGCAGATAATCCGCCATGTAAACGATGACAAAAAGCTTGGCCAACTCCGACACTTGCACGGTAAACGAGCCGACCCCCAGCCACCGTTTAGCGCCATTGACTTCACGGCCCAGCAATAACACCAACACCAACATCACCAATACCGCGACCAGTAAATGCATGGCGATGCGCTGCCAATTCAAGGTGTCGTGGCGCAGCACAAAAAAAGCGCCGGTAAACGCAATACACAAATAAAATCCGTGACGATACAAAAAATAAAATCCGTTACCACTGCGTTCGAACGCAAACGGCAAAGAGCTAGACGTCACCATCACAATGCCGATCGCGATCAGCGTCAAAGTGAGACCGATCACCATCACATCCACTTGCAAGAGCGGTGCGCGCAGCGCTTCTTTTTTGCTCACCCCTGCAAAACACTGTTGCAGCCACTGCAGCGCGTTCATGGCAGCGCCTCCACGGCGCGAGCGAAACGATCGCCTCGCTCTTCGTAATTTTTAAACATATCGAGACTGGCGCAGGCCGGCGATAACAAAACGGCATCACCGGCATGAGCCAGATCGCGACACTGTGTTACCGCACCTTCGATCGAATCGGCATTTTCAATCGCGACCGCAGGCGGAACAATCGCGCGCACTCGTTCGGCGTCGCGTCCCATCAACACAACAGCGCGTGCGTATTTTTCCAGCGCTGGCGACAACGGCGACAGATCTTGCCCCTTGGCGTCACCGCCTAAAATAAGAATCAATTTGCCGCTGATAACCGGCCCTAATCCGGCAATCGCTGCCAGTGCCGCACCAACATTGGTCGCCTTTGAATCGTTGTAATAAGCAACCTCTTCACGCAAACGCACGCGCACACAGCGATGCGCTAAACCGACAAAATTCAGTAAACCATCGCGCACATCGCGCGCCGCAACGCCGACGGCTTCACACAGCGCGATCGCGGCCAGCGCGTTCGCGACATTATGTTCACCAACGATGGATAATTTTTCGGCGGCCAATAACGGATGATCGTTGACCACTAACCAATGTTTGCCGTCAAAATTTTCCATGCGATACGGTGCGCGCGCATTGTGCAACGAAAACTGCGTGCGCTTTTCGGCTTGTTTGGCCTCGCGCCACGTTTCTTGATCGTCGCCATTTAACACCGCGACTTTGGCGCGATGATAAATCCGCGCTTTGGCCTCAGCATACGCGGCCAAGGAACCATGACGATCAATATGATCTTCGGAAATGTTCAACACAGTCGCCGCTGCGGCGTGCAAGCTCTGCGTCGTTTCGAGTTGAAAACTGGACAATTCCAACACATAAAAATCCGGCACGGCTGACGCAAGCAAGTCGAGCGCCGCTATACCAATATTGCCACCCATTAGTGCTTTTTTACCGGCACTGTTTAATAAATGTGTGGTCAAGGCGGTGGTCGTGCTTTTGCCATTCGAGCCGGTGATCGCGATGATGGGTGCGCGTGCGTATTGCACGAATAATTCGATATCACCAATGACCTTGACGCCTTGCGCGCGCGCGCGTGCAATCGCCGGTTCATTTAACGATAAACCCGGCGATAAAACGATCACATCAGCGCGCGTTAACAGCGCGGCATCGAGCGCACCGGCGCTGACCACTACGGTCGGTGCGAATTGTTTAACCTCATCGAGTCCCGGTGGTTGTTCTCGCGTGTCCGTGATGGCAAAAGCAAAGCCCCGCGCTGTTAAAAAGCGCGCAACCGAGACACCGGTTTTACCCAAACCGGCGATCACATAAAAAGGTTGTTGGCCCGCTATTTTCATTTTTTACCGGATCTTCAACGTTGCTAAACCCATTAACACCAAGATGATGGTGATGATCCAAAAACGCACGATCACGCGCGGCTCTGGCCAACCTTTTAATTCAAAATGATGATGTATCGGTGCCATGCGAAACACGCGACGTCCGGTTAATTTAAAGGACGCCACTTGCACCATGACCGAAACGGTTTCCATCACAAACACGCCGCCCATGATGAACAACACGATTTCTTGTCGCACCAGCACGGCAATCGTGCCAAGCGCAGCCCCCAGCGCCAGCGCACCGACATCGCCCATAAATACCATCGCCGGATAGGTGTTAAACCATAAAAAACCCAAACCGGCACCGACAATGGCACCGCAAATAATGCCGACCTCACCGACGCCGGCGATATACGGAATTTGCAAATAATTGGCGAAATTAATATTGCCAGTCGCGTAAGCAAAAATCGCCAAAGCGCCCGCCACCATCACCGTTGGCACGATGGCCAATCCATCCAATCCGTCAGTTAAATTCACCGCATTACTGGTGCCGACAATGACAAAATACGTGAGCGCGATATACAACACGCCCAATGACACCGCCACGTGTTTGAATACCGGAATAATTAAGGTGGTTTCAGCCGGATTTTGTTGCGTCATAAATAAATACACGGCAGCACCACCACCGACGATCGATTGCCAAAAATATTTCCAGCGTGCGATCAAACCTTTGGGATCTTTACGCACCAATTTAATGTAATCATCGGCGAAACCGATCACTCCAAACGCCAGCGTAACCAGCAACACCACCCACACATAGCGACTGTTCAAATTGGCCCACAGCAGCGTCGCTACGGCAATCGAAATTAAAATTAACGTGCCGCCCATGGTCGGCGTTCCAGATTTCGCCAAATGCGTTTGTGGGCCATCTTTACGCACGGTTTGACCGACTTGATAGCGACGCAACCAATTGATCATGGGTTGTCCGACTAACAGCGAAATCGCCAGTGCCGTCAACACGCCAAAGATAATGCGCAGTGTTAAATAGCCAAAAACATTGAAGACGGAGTAATGTTGTTTTAATTGTTCTGCTAACCAGAAAAGCATTAGTGCGCCCCTCCTGAAAACGTAGCCGCCGGCACCAACGCTTGCACAACACTTTCCATGCGCGCGCTACGCGATCCTTTCACGAGAACACTGGTGTTGGCGTCGATGATTGTTTTTAGTGTTGTGATTAATTCGTCAAGGGTGGCAAACCACTGTGCGCCATCGCCAAAACCGATGGCGGTGTGGCGCGACAATTCGCCGACCAACAACAGCTGTTGAATACCGCGTTGTTTAGCTCGTACGCCCAATTCATGATGCAAGGCCGCCGCATCGGCCCCCAATTCGCCCATATGACCTAATACCGCCACTTTACGATCATTCGATTGCGCCAAAAAATCAAACGCGGCGGTCATCGACGCCAAATTCGCGTTATAACTGTCGTCGATCACGCGCGCGCCGGTGTTGCTGCGCAGCACCGTTAATCGTCCGGCAATATGGGGCGCGTGTTGCAAGCCGGTGGCGATGGCAGCAAGTTCAACGCCGCTGGCGATCGCCGTCGCGGCGGCGGCTAAGGCATTCATGACATTGTGCTGACCGGGCAAAGACAATTTGATATCAACGTTGCCACGCGGCGAATTCAGGTGAAATTGCGCAAAACCATCGTCATCGAAACGAATCGCCGTGGCACTGACATCGGCCTTATTGCTGATACCAAAAGTAATGCGCTGACGACCACCAGCGGCTTCGCGAAAAAAATCAGCATAGTGATCATCGGCATTAATCACCGCTATTCCGTCTACTGGCAAGGCGCGATAAATTTCACTTTTCGCGGTTGCAACACCGTCGATGCTGCCGAAACCTTCAAGATGGGCGGGGGCAACCATCGTCACCAAACTGACTTGCGGTTTGGCCATTTCGGCGCAGTAGGCAATTTCACCGAGATGATTGGCACCCATTTCAATTACCGCGTAACGATGATGCACTTGCAATTTAAACAAGGTGAGCGGCACGCCCAAATCGTTGTTCAAATTACCTTGCGTCGCATGAGTAGGCGCGACATGGCGAAAAATACTGGCGAGCATTTCCTTGACGGTGGTTTTGCCACACGACCCGGTTAGGCCGACCACAAAGGCCGGTTGCATCAACCGATAATGACGCGCCAACTTTGCCATCGCGACACGCGTGTCCGTCACCACAATTTGCGTAATGTCGGCATCGACTGCGCGCTGTACCAATGCCACCAGCGCACCGTTGCTGGACGCTTGTGCAACGAAATCGTGCGCGTCAAAACGCTCGCCTTTAATTGCAATAAAAAGCGATTGCGCGGTAGCTTGCCGCGAATCGGTATTTACTGCATGCACCACCACATCGGCACCAAAATGCTGACCGTTAACAATGTGGGCGATGTCGCGCGAACGTAAATTCATGATCTCTCACCCAATACACGATTCACCATGTCAACTTCGCTATAGGGCAGCCGTTGACCGGCTATTTCGGTATAGGCTTCGTGGCCTTTTCCGGCCAATAAAATCGCGTCGCCGTGTTGTGACTGGCTTAAAGCCAAGCGGAACGCTTGCTCACGATCCGGCACAAAAACGGTGTCGCGTTTTTGCATACCCGCGCGAATATCGTCGGCAATACACTGCGGATCTTCAGAACGTGGATTGTCGTTCGATACGATCACGTTGTTGGCCAAGCGTTCGGCAATGCGGCCCATTTCGGGACGCTTGCCTTTATCGCGATCACCACCACAACCGAACACCACGGTGACACGTCCGCTGCAATGCAAACGCAACGCCATGATCGCTTTTTCTAAGGCATCCGGCGTGTGCGCGTAATCAACCACCACCAGCGGCTGCGTGGCGTTGCCAAATCGTTCCATACGACCGGCAATGGGACGCACCTTACCCACAGCATTGGCGACATCGGCTAATGCAAAACCGTTAGCGCATAACGCGGTCAACGCGGCCAACAAATTACTCAAATTAAATTCACCGAGTAACGGTGATTGCAATAAGCGACGCCCCCACGGCGTAACCACTTCGGCCAGAATACCGTGGTGCGAATAATGAATTTTATCGGCATGAATCGTCGGCACCGATGTCGGTAATTCATGGTGACGCAATCCGAAAGCGTATTTTTGCGCAACGATGTTATCATCGGCTAATAACTGTCGGCCGAACGCGTCATCGTTATTAATCACCGCGTGTTGCAAATTTTGCCACACAAATAATTGTCGCTTGGCTTCACCATACGCTTCCATGGTGAGATGATAATCCAGATGATCACGCGTTAAATTGCTGAATATCGCGGTATTAAATTGCAAAGCGGCGACGCGGCCTTGATCAAGACCGTGCGATGACACTTCCATGCTGACGTGCTTGGCACCCGCTGACTGACCTTCGGCTAATAAGCGTTGCAGAGCAATGGCATCGGGCGTGGTGTGACGACCGGATTGCAACTGCGGATAAACACCATTGCCCAAGGTGCCGACCACATACGTCGGCGCACTTAATTCAGTTAAGGCAGCCGCCAGTAATTGGCTGGTGGTGGTTTTTCCGTTGGTGCCGGTAATGCCATACACCGTCATCGTATGCGAAGGGTGTTGGTATAAACGCCCCGCTAATGCGGAAACGTGACGACGCAAATCCGGCACCGCGATGATGCGATCGTGATCGTCATGATTTTTTTGCTCGACTAATGCGATGGCGGCACCTTTATTTAACGCATCAGTAACAAAACGACGCCCATCGGTTTGCGTGCCAGATAAGGCAATAAACACATCGCCCGGTTGCACATCACGCGAATCCAATGTTAATCGCGAAATCGAGAGCGTTCGCCATGAGGCTGGCACATCACTTAATCCACGTAACAGATCGGGCAACAGGATATTAGGCATCGTGGTCAGCTCCCGTTACCGTAGCCACTTTGATCGCTTTATCGTCATCGGGTGCTACGTTGATGATGCGCAATGCTTGATTCATCACATTGCTAAACACCGGTGCCGCTACTTCGCCACCGGATTGTAATTTGCTGTGCGGTTCGTCGATCAGAACCACCATGGCCAAACGCGGATTTTTATACGGCGCGATGCCAGCAAAAAAAGATAAATGTTGATCGCTGTAACCCCCAGCAATGGCTTTACGCGCGGTGCCGGTTTTGCCAGAAACGCGATAGCCTTCGACACGCGCTTTTTTGCCAGTGCCGGCGTCGGCCGTCACTTCTTCCATCATCGCTAACACACGATTCGCAATGCGTTCATCGACGACGGATTCGCCACGCGTTTCGCTCATTTGTTTTTGTAACGTCACTGGATAATTAACGCCACCGTTGGCCAGTATTGAATACGCGTGCGCCAGTTGCAGCGGCGTGGTTGTCATCGCATAACCAAATGACACCGTGGCAATTTCAAACTGACTCCAACGCTTTTGTGTGTTGAATCGTCCGGCGCTTTCACCGGGAAATCCGGTGTTAAGCGGTTCGCCAAAACCAAATCGTTTAAAGGTATCAAACAGTGAATCTTTACCGATCGCGAGCGCCATTTTGGTGACGCCAATATTGCTCGAATGTTGCAACACACCGGTGACATCCAATACGCCGTTATTGCGCGGTGAATCACGCACGATGGCTCCGCCGACGCGGATATAACCAGGATTGGTGTCGATCACGGTACGAGGTGAAAATTTTCCGCTTTCGAGCGCACTGACCACGGTCACCGGCTTAACGGTTGAACCCGGCTCAAACATATCGGTGACCGCGCGATTACGCGTCGCGGCGACACTTAATTTTTTGCGATTGTTCGGATCGTACGACGGTTGATTGACCATCGCTAACACTTCGCCGGTGTGCACATCCAAAATTACCGCCGAACCGGCAATCGCTTGGTGTTTTTTTACTGCTAGCGCCAATTCTTCATAAGCGATCGCTTGCAAACGCGAATCAATAGACAGGGTCACGTCTTGACCGGCAACCGCCGCTTCGACCACGCCGCGATTTTCGACCACACGACCTTTACGATCGCGCAGCACTTGTTCTTTGCCTGGTTTTCCGGTCAACAGATCGTTGTACGCACGTTCAATGCCTTCAATACCTTTGTCATCGACATTGGTAAAACCGACAACGTGCGCGCTGATGGCACCGGTCGGGTAATAGCGTCGGTATTCGGTTTCGATGTGCACACCGGGTAAATCAAGACGACGAATCAAATTGGCCACTTCAGGCATCAAGCGTCGTTTCACCCATACGAAACGTTTGTTGGTGTTCTGATCCACCACTTTGTCGAGCGCTTTGGTTTTTAATCCCAACAGAGCCGCTAATTGTTTCCACGCTTTGCTTTTGCGCAAACCGTCAGATTTATCGGTATCAAAAATTAATTTCGGATCGATAGCCACTGACGGCACCGCCAAACTGACGGCCAATTCGCGACCGTTGCGATCTTTAATCGCACCACGGAACCCTGCGATTTCAGCCGCGCCTAATGAACGCACATCACTTTGTTTTTGCAGAAAATCATTTTTATAAAGCTGCAAATAAATTACGCGCGAGATCAGGCCCAGAAAACCGGCCAACAACACTACCGCCACAACATAAAATCGCCACGCACCAATGGCATAAGCTGACGAACGCG
>CAZYUS010000008.1:15050-17101 GCA_964650615.1 uncultured Pseudomonadaceae bacterium
GGTTCGTCTCCTTTGCTTAAGCGCGCGGCCAGTTCATCGGATTCGATCACGCGTTCATTGGCCACACTCAAGTGTTCCATATGCAATTTAGCGGTCGCGACATCTTCAACCCGACTGTGCTCGGCCAGCACCGCTTGCGCGATGCGCAGTTCGCGGTATTCGTTGTCTAATTGATCGCGTTGTTTTTCCAACGCTTCCACGTGCGCGCGCGCCATGCGCACTTGATACGACGTCCAAATCACCGACATCGAGGACACCATGACCAATAGCGCCAACAACGCCACGATAACGACGGACGCGTTGATTTGACTGCGCAAGACAAAAAAGAGTGACGGAGTTTGATGCGGACGGCTCATGCGACACGCTCCACTTTTTCAGCCACGCGCAACACGGCGCTGCGCGCTCGTGCGTTCTCTGCTACTTCGGATTCACCCGGCATAATGGCTTTGCCGATCAATTTCAAACGCGTGTGAATATCACTGTGGCGGATCGGTAAATCGCTGGGCAATGCTTCGCCTTTAGCTTCGCGGCGCATAAATAACTTCACGATACGATCTTCAAGCGAATGAAAACTGATCACCGATAACCGGCCCATGGGTGCCAACACATCCACCGCTTGCGGCAGCACTGATTCCAGATCGCCTAGTTCGTTATTGACGTGCAAACGTAAAGCTAAAAATGAGCGCGTCGCAGGGTGTTTGTGTTTTTCCCATTTCGGATTACCGCGCGTAATGATGTCGGCTAATTGCAAGGTGCGCGTGATCGGTTCATTGGCGCGTGCTTCGACAATAAAGCGCGCGATGCGACGAGAAAAACGCTCTTCACCGAGACGATATAACACATCGGCAATCGTGGCTTCGCTTGCCGTTGCAATAAACTCTGCCGCACTGCTGCCACGCGTGGTATCCATACGCATATCGAGCATACCGTCTCGCATAAAACTGAAGCCGCGCTCCGCCTCATCCAGTTGTGGCGAAGACACCCCCAAATCCATTAAAACGCCATTGACTCGACCTAACCAGCCACGCGCCGTAATTTCTTTTTCTAAGGCGGCAAACGACGCGTGCACAATCGCAAATCGTTTATCGTCCGCCCATTTTTCTTGCGCTACGGCAATCGCTTGCTGGTCCTTATCAAACGCCAGTAAGCGACCGTGTTCATTTAATCGCGATAAAATCAACGCACTGTGACCACCGCGACCAAACGTGCAATCGACATAAATACCGTCGGCGCGAATATTCAGCGCATCGACGGCTTGGTTGAGTAACACCGTCTCGTGCATCGCCTCGCTCCCTTAATAAGAGAGCGGAGGCAATTCATCATTGCCGGCGCTATTTAATTCATCGTAAAGACGAACTTTCTCGTCCCATTTTTGCTGATCCCAAATTTCGAACGTGCCACCTTGACCGATCAACATCACGTCTTTGGATAAACCGACTTGATCGCGCAAAACTTGCGGCAATAACAGGCGACCAGCACTGTCGCACTCAGCATCGCTGGCAAACCCCATTAAAATGCGTTTAACCCGTTGGTGTTGCGGATTGGTACTGGACAGCTGCGCAAGTTGCGTTTCGAATTGCTGCCAATTAGGTAGCGGGAACAGCATCAAGCACGGATCGGTAAGATGACGAGTTACAACAAAATTGCCCTGACACAGCGTATCGAGGGCAGCACGCGGCCGGGCCGGCAAAGCGATGCGGCCTTTGGCATCCAGCGTGATGTTGTACGCGCCGTGAAACACTGATTGTTAGCCTTTTATCCGTGTGTGTAACCGGAGAACGATCCACAAAAAGACACGTTTCCCCACTTTTCGCCACGAACTATAGGAAGGCAGACGCCATACTGCAAGCGAATTCACGCACTTTTGTGATGCGAATTTCGCCTTATACGACAAGGACTTAGCAGAGTTTTGCACAGCTGTTTGAGGGGGCTGTAATGGAACAACAACCAAATCAGCGTGTTAGAAAAAGATCGTGAGAATTTACTTTAAGTTGATGAGCAAGATGATTGATTAACGGGTGTTAACCTTAATCGCCGCGACGGCGTTCTTT
>CAZYUS010000008.1:17111-37839 GCA_964650615.1 uncultured Pseudomonadaceae bacterium
CCGCCGCTGATGGGTGATGGAAGAAGGTGAGCCAGCCGATAAGCCGGATTCTGTCGTGGACAGTCATTCATCTGGGCGCACCGTCACCGATGCGCTCAAGCAACCTACCCGCGTCCTCGACGGGCCGTTTCAACGGACGCCTATTTGGTCTTGCTCCGGGTGGGGTTTGCCGTGCCGTTTCTGTTGCCAAAAACGCGGTGCGCTCTTACCGCACCATTTCACCCTTACCTGTTCTTGCGACAGACTCTTTCAAGCCCAGCGCAATAACATCGGCGGTATCTTTCTGTTGCACTTTCCATCGGCTTTCGCCGTCCAGGCGTTACCTGGCACCCTGCCCTGCGGAGTCCGGACTTTCCTCCATCGTTTTTATTGGTGCGGTATCGTTTCCGACTGACATCAACAAAGCGGACAGCGACTGTCTGGCTGGCTCAGGCGCAGAGTGTAACGAAAGGGCCGCCAATTTGTGGCGTTGTTTTCAAGAACGATTCCGCCTAAATTGACAGCCTTTTCCATCAACAGCAGAAATTCCGATGAAAAAAATAATGATGATTAGTCTGTTTATGAGCGTTTGTGTAAGCGCCGATAATTGGCCCGATCAGGCACAAAAAATCACCCATCGCTATCCACTGATTGATGGTCATGTCGATGTTCCCTATCGCCTACAAGAAAAATGGGAAGACGTCACCAAAGCAACCATCAGCGGTGATTTTGATTACCCTCGCGCGGTCGCAGGTGGTTTGTCCGCACCGTTTATGTCGATTTATACGCCAGCCGAGAGCGAAGGTAAAAATGCCACCGAATTGGCCAACATCTTGATCGATCAAGTCGAGGCTATGGTTTATCGTGCGCCAGAAAAATTTGCGCTGGCGCGCAACAGTGACGATGTACGTAAAAACTTTAAAAATAAAAAAATATCGTTGCTGTTGGGCATGGAAAATGGTGCGCCAATCGCGGGATCGATGGAAAACGTCAGGCATTTTTACGATCGTGGTGTACGCTACATAACGCTGGCGCACAGCAAATCCAACCATATTGCCGATTCGTCGTATGACGACGTAAAAATATGGAAAGGATTAAGCCCGTTTGGCGTGCAACTGATCGCCGAAATGAACCGGATCGGTATTTTGATTGATATCGCGCACGTCTCGGACGATGCGTTTTTTGAAGTGCTGCGACGTTCACAAGTACCGGTGATCGCCTCGCACTCCTCTTTGCGTCATTTTTCCACCATGGAACGCAATGTTAGTGACCAAATGCTGCACGCTCTCGCTAAAAATGGCGGCGTCTTGATGATTAACTTCGGTTCGTATTTTTTAAACGAAACCGCGCGCCAATATTCCAACGAACACGAAAAAGCTGAAACCGCGTTTAAAAAGTTACACGGCGACCATCCTACCCCTGAAAAGCTCAACGCCTTCAATCACGAATACCGCAAAAAATTTCCCTACCCGTTTGCCACCGTTAGCGATGTCGCCGATCACATTGATTACGCGGTAAAATTAGTCGGTGTAGATTACATTGGTTTGGGTTCAGATTTTGACGGTGTCGGTGACAGCCTGCCAACCGGACTGAAAACCGTCGCCGATTACCCTAACTTAATAGCCGAATTATTACGCCGTGGTTACAAAGAAAATGATATCGCCAAAATCATGAGTGGCAATGTGTTGCGGGTAATGCAAGAAGCAGAGAAGTTTGCGGCAAGCCGTAAAAAATAATCATTGATTTAAAGCTGCCGTAGGAGCGATTCACGAATCGCCCTGTGTTTAATCAAAAAGTGGGCGATCGAAGAATCGCCCCTACGATTTTTTCCGAGTCCAACGGCGCGACGAAGATTTCATGTTTTTGCGCGTGCCGTGTTTATTGCGTTAACGACATGATTATCAAGGAACAATCCGCACCGCGCCCTTATCCGCGCTCGCTGCCATTGACGCATACGCACGCAATGCGGCGCTGACCACACGTTGACGATTTTTGGGTGTATAGGCTTTATCACCGCGCGCACGTTGTGCTTGTTCGCGTTTGGCTAATTCATCGCCGCTTACAACCAACTCAATTTTGCGCGCACGAATATCAATCGCAATCGTATCGCCTTCTTCAACTAACGCGATCACACCACCACTAGCCGCTTCGGGTGAAACGTGACCAATACTTAAACCGGAAGTACCGCCGCTAAAACGACCATCGGTGATCAGGGCGCACACTTTGCCCAATCCTTTTGATTTTAAATAACTGGTCGGATACAACATTTCTTGCATGCCGGGGCCACCTTTGGGTCCTTCGTAGCGGATCACGACGACATCACCGGCAACGATTTGGTCGTTCAGAATCGCATCAACCGCATCGTCTTGTGATTCAAATACCCGTGCACGTCCACTAAATTGCAAAATTGATTCATCGACACCAGCGGTTTTAACAATACATCCATCTAACGCAATATTGCCGGACAACACCGCGAGGCCGCCGTCTTTTGAATACGCGTGTTCAATGTCACGAATACAACCGTTTTCGCGATCGATATCCAGCTCAGTGTAACGTGTAGTTTGACTCATTGCTTTAGTGGTGCGCACACCAGCAGGGCCGGCGCGGAAAAACGTGCTGTGCTGTGGATTGTGGATCACATCCCATTGCGCGATTGCCTCGCCAATCGTGGTTGCGTGAACCGTTGGTACGTCGCTGTGCAATAAATTACCGCGATGCAGTTCGGCCAAAATGCCAAAAATGCCGCCCGCGCGATGCACGTCTTCAATGTGATATTTCTGCGTCGCGGGTGCGACTTTGCAAATATTTGGCACCACACGTGATAAACGATCAATATCACTCATCGTAAAATCAACACCCGCTTCATGCGCCGCCGCCAATAAATGCAAAACGGTATTGGTTGAACCGCCCATTGCAATGTCTAATGTGATGGCATTTTCGAATGACGCTTTGGTGGCGATGGATTTCGGTAAAACGGACACGTCATCGTTTTCATAGTAACGACGCGCCAGTTCGATAATTTTGGTACCAGCATCGACAAATAATGATTTGCGATCGGCATGAGTGGCCAGCACCGTGCCGTTGCCGGGCAGAGCCAGTCCCACGGCTTCAAGCAAACAGTTCATCGAATTCGCCGTGAACATTCCCGAACACGATCCGCACGTCGGGCAAGCAGAGGCTTCATGCTCTTGCACTTCGGCATCGGTTTTAGTCGGATCGGCCGCTGACACCATTGCATCAACTAAATCGAGTTTAATTTCCGCTAATTTGGCTTTGCCCGCCTCCATTGGTCCGCCCGAAACAAAAATGACGGGAATATTTAAACGCAGTGCGGCAAGCAACATCCCCGGCGTAATTTTGTCGCAATTGCTGACGCAGACCATTGCATCGACGCAATGCGCATTGCACATATATTCGACCGAATCGGCGATCAATTCGCGCGACGGCAACGAATACAACATGCCACCGTGTCCCATGGCGATGCCATCGTCGATGGCGATCGTATTGAATTCGCGCGCCACACCACCGGCATCACGAATTGCTTGCGCGACCAATTCACCCGGTTCGCGCAAATGCACATGACCCGGCACAAATTGGGTGTAGGAATTTACGACCGCAATTAATGGCTTTTTAAAATCGCCGTCAGTTAAACCGGTGGCACGCCAGAGCGCGCGCGCACCGGCCATATTGCGACCTTTAAAGGTGGTGTGGGATTTGTAATTGGACATGAGAA
The DNA here is from genome assembly GCA_964650615.1 of uncultured Pseudomonadaceae bacterium. Taxonomy (GTDB): domain Bacteria; phylum Pseudomonadota; class Gammaproteobacteria; order Enterobacterales; family Permianibacteraceae; genus Permianibacter. Next base: position 20,824 of record CAZYUS010000008.1, read on the forward strand.
AAATCTATTAAGGATTAATGTCGTCCCCGCGCAAGCGGGGACCCAGTGACGTTAAAGACGCTGGATTCCCGCCTACGCGGGAATGACAGAAAATGAAGTTTTAAGCATACGCCGCGTGCACAAACGATTGCATCGGATTTTCGATCGGTTCCAACCAGCCCCACAGATCCGGAGTTTGGCCGCTAAACAATCCGAAAAATTGTTTTTGCAAATGCTCGGTAACGGGACCGCGTTTACCTTTAGCAACCGGCAGACCATCAACCGATTTTACCGGCACAATTTCGGTGGCCGTGCCGACCAAAAAGATCTCGTCAGCCAAATACAAGGCATCGCGTGCAATGGGTGCTTCCACCACTTTGTAGCCCGCGTGTTGCGCTAACGTCATCACCGTGTCGCGGGTTAAACCCGGCAAAATACTGGCGCTGGTCGGTGGCGTATAAAGCACTTTCTTTTTCACCAAGAAAATATTTTGACCGGCACCTTCCGACACATAATTATTGGCATCCAACGCCACACCTTCTTGATAACCATGACGACGTGCTTCACGCGCAATTAATGCCGAAGACAAATAATTGCCGCCCGCTTTGGCGGCGGTGGGCATCGTATTGGGCGCGATTCGATTCCAGCTCGACACGCCAATATCGACACCGACTTCGTGTGTACCCGCCCCCAAATACGCGCCCCATTCAAACGCCGCGATCGCCACATCAATCGGGCAGCCATCGGCCGGCACAATACCAATGCCACCGCCGTAACCCATAAATGCCACCGGACGTAAATACGCTTGTTTTAAATGATTCACGCGCACAATGTCTTTGCACGCCTCTACCATATCGCTAAACGCGAACGGAATATCCATGCGATAGATCTTGGCCGAATCATAAAGCCGCGCAATGTGATCAGTGAGACGAAAGATCTGCGTGCCGTTTGGGGTGTCATACGCACGAATGCCCTCAAACACGGAAGATCCGTAATGAATCGCATGCGTCAGTACGTGTACTTGCGCATTTTGCCACGGCATCACTTTGCCGTTAAACCAAATATGTTCAGGCTGCTGTATCGCCATAATGTTTTCCTCGCCGCTTCACAATAAATAATTCAAAACTTTCCACCAACGCTTGCGCGCTGGCATCAATGATATTTTCCGACGCGCCAACGGTGCGCCAGGTTTGACCTTGCCACACCGCTTCGATGATCACGCGGGTAGTCGCCGCCGTCGCCTTTTCGGCATCGAGAATACGCACGGTGTAATCGCTTAATTTCACCTCATGCAATTCTGGCCAATACGGGATTAATGCCCGCCGCAACGCGGCGTCAATCGCGGCCACCGGCCCTTGGGCCTCGGCCACGGTTAACAATGTTTCATGACCGATGCGCAATTTGCAGGTCGCTTGACAGGCCATTTCTTGCTGCTGATGACGACGAGCTTCGACACGAAAATCTTCCAACACAAACGGCACCACAAAACCTTGTTCACGTCGTCTTAGCATTAATTCGAACGACCCTTCGGCGGCTTCTAAATGCACGCCGCGCGCTTCTTTTTGCTTAATTTCGTGCAGTAAGTTTTTGTCGTGTTCATGCAGTTGCACACCGAACGTGGCCGCACGCGCTAGCACGTTGCTCCAACCCGCTAATTCTGACACCACGATATCGTTATGATTGCCAATTAATTCCGGCGGCAAATGCTCATAACTGCTGGCGATACGCGCCACCGCTGAAGCGTGAATACCACCCTTGTGCGTAAAAGCGTTGCTGCCGACATAGGGCGCGAACGCATCCGGCGTTACGTTGGCTAGCTCCGCCACCTGCCGCGACAATCGCGTTAATTCATTAAGATGTCGTGCCGCGCGCAGTGGATACTTTAATTTATAGACCAAGGTCGGCAGCAGCGACATTAAATTCGCGTTACCACAACGCTCACCATACCCATTAATCGTGCCTTGGATCTGCGTCGCACCGGCTTGCACGGCCGATAACGCATTAGCCACAGCTAATTCGGCATCATTGTGCGTGTGCACACCGACCTTGATGTTAATGTTGCGCACGACTCGGGTGGTCACTTGCGCGATCCAATCTGGCAAACTGCCGCCGTTGGTATCACATAACACCACACTGTCTGCACCGGCTTGCGCCGCCGCGTTGATGCACGCTAACGCATACTCGGGATCGGCGCGAAAGCCGTCGAAAAAATGTTCGGCATCAAAAATAACTTCTCGCCCCGCGTCTTTGATATACGCAATGCTATCGGCAATCACGCTTAAATTTTCGTCTAAGGTGGTGCGTAACACCTCGGTAACGTGCAGCGGCCAAGATTTACCCACCATCGTTACCACCGGCGTTTGTGCCGCAATCAAACTGCGTAATTGCGCATCGCCATGCACCGATTTTCCTACCCGACGGGTGCTGCCAAACGCCGCAAGCCGAGCGTGTTGTAATTCCAGTTCGCGCACGCGGGCAAAGTAATCTTCATCTTTCGGATTCGAACCTGGCCACCCACCTTCGATATAGTCGATACCAAATTGATCCAGTAACTGCGTGATGCGCAATTTATCCGACAAAGAAAAGTTGAGGCCGCGACGCTGTGCACCATCACGCAGCGTCGTGTCGTACACATACAACCGTGATTGGCCCTCAGGCTCGACGTGCATGACGTTCCTCGTTTGATTCGCGCACATGAACCACATCCACCAGTTTTTGCAACTGGTTCGCTAAGAATGACAGCGGTCGCTCGCTATCGACGTGCAGCGTAATATCGTAATGCGTAGGTATCGCCGCCAGTTGCACTTCGCAGCCGTATAAACGAAAACCACGACGACGCGTTGTCATTAAAATTCGTTCCAAGATGCCTTCAGCATCACGTACATGCACGCATAAAGCACTCATAGTTCCGCTCCTTCCATCATGTGAGAATTACTTTTACCCGGTGGCACTAACGGCCATACGTTTTCACGACTGTCGATCTTCACGTGCAATAACATCGGCCCAGTGCTTTGCAACAAACGTTTGATCGCCGCACTTTGCTCGCTGCGTTGTTCGATCGCAAACGATTCAAAACCGAACGCTTTGGCCACTTGCACAAAATCCGGATTGTCCGACAAATCAATTTCGCTAAAACGTTGCGCAAAAAACAGTTCTTGCCACTGCCGCACCATGCCCAACACTTGATTGTCGAACAGCACAATTTTGATCGGCAAACGATAACGGATCGCCGTCGCCAGCTCTTGCACATTCATTAAAAACGAACCATCGCCGGTGACGTTGATCACGCGTTTAGTCGGGCAAGCAATTTGAGCGCCGACAGCGGCCGGTAATCCGTACCCCATGGTGCCTAATCCGCCACTGGTCAAATGCGTGCGCGGATGATGAAACGCGTAATGCTGTGCCACCCACATCTGATGTTGACCGACATCGCAACTGATCACGGTGTCGGGACCGGCGTGACGAGCCAACTCATTTAAGAATCCGGGCGCGTAAATACCACTGCCGGGCGCGTCATAACGAAACGCAAATTGCTCGGCATTCAAACGGCATTCGGCACGCCACGAATCAACGGCTAAGGGCTGCGCCAATTTCGGCAAAATTTCATTTAAATCGCCACGCAACGACACATCGGCTTCGCGCAATTTACCGATCTCGGCGCCATCAATATCCAGATGAATCACTTTTGCATGTGGCGCAAATTCGGATAGCTTTCCGGTGGCGCGATCATCAAAACGCGCGCCGATCACCACCAATACATCGCACGCCTGCACCGCGATATTGGCAGCACGTGTACCGTGCATACCCAACATGCCCAAATGCAAAGCCGAATCCACCGGCAGTGTGCCTAAACCTTTCAAAGTGCTGACCGCCGGCATTTGCGTAATGGCGCAAAATTCACGCACCGTTTCGACCGCATTGGCCAGCACCGCACCACCACCGATATACGCCAAGGGTTTGCGCGCGCTGCGCAACATTAAACGCGCTTTTTCAATCGCCGACGGTGTCACCGACGGCAACATTTCCTTGCTGGTGGTGATCGTAAACGGCATCAGGTTATCGCAATTCGCGATTTGCACATCTTTCGGAATATCGACCAATACCGGACCGGGACGGCCCTCGCGCGCAATCGCAAAGGCTTCGCGCAATACACGCGGCAAATCACGCACGTCACGCACCAGAATGCTGTGTTTTACGATCGGTAACGTAATACCGAAAACATCCACTTCCTGAAACGCATCCGTCCCCATTACGGCTTGCGGCACCTGTCCGGTGATCGCCACCACCGGTACCGAATCCAGATACGCATTCGCTAATCCGGTAACCAGATTAGTGGCACCCGGCCCACTGGTGGCCACGCACACGCCGACTTTGCCGCTGGCACGCGCGTACCCATCCGCCGCCAACGCTGCACCTTGTTCGTGACGACACAAAATATGCGTCAACGAGCTGTCTTTCAGCGCGTCATAAAACGGCATGATCGCGCCGCCCGGATAACCGAAGATCTCTTTCACCCCTTCGGCTTCCAGTACGCGACAAATTAAATCGGCTCCACGCATTCGATTGGCTCTCTTCTCGCTCGCTTTAGAACAATTCGAATTCACGTGCGCGCACGGCTTGCAGCGGTTGCACGCCAGCGGCTTTTGTTTGCGTCGATGAATCTTGCGCGGCGTTTTGTGGCAACCAGCGCATTTGTGCGCGCAAACGTGAACCAACCGCTTCGATCGGATGCGCTAAATCTTTGTCCATCATGGCGCGATAATTTTTGCCACCGGCTTCGTGTTCGGCGATCCATTCGCGCGCAAACGTGCCGTCCTGAATTTCTTTCAAGATCTGGCGCATCGTGGCGCGCGTTTCATCGGTAACGACACGCGGGCCACGAGTTAAGTCGCCGTATTTCGCGGTGTCGGACACGAATGTGTGCAACCGTTGCAATCCGCCTTCGTACAACAAATCCACGATCAATTTTAATTCGTGCAAACATTCGAAGTAAGCCACTTCTGGCTGATAACCGGCATTGGTCAGCGTTTCGAAACCGGCTAACACCAACTCCGTTGCGCCGCCACACAGCACCGCTTGTTCACCAAACAAATCGGTTTCGGTTTCTTCTTTGAATGTCGTTTCGATTACACCAGCGCGTGTACCACCAATTGCTTGCGCATAGGCCAACGCTTTTTCAAAAGCGGCACCGCTGGCGTTTTGATGAATTGCGATCACACACGGCACACCCGCACCAATCTCGTATTCTTTGCGCACTAAACGGCCTGGACCTTTCGGGGCGATCATGGCGACGTCGATGTTTTGCGCCGGTTTGATCAAGTCAAAATGAATATTAAAACCGTGCGCGAACATTAACATTGCATTTGGTTTGATATTCGGCGCAACCGATTCTTCGTAGATTTTTTTCTGTTCCAGATCCGGCGTCAAAATCATCACAATATCGGATTTAGCAGCATCGCTTGGCGACATCACCGTAAAGCCATCGGCGGCGGCGGCGCGCGCCGAATTGCCGTTGGGACGCAGGCCCAACACCACGTCGACACCGGAATCGCGCAGGTTTTGCGCGTGGGCTTTGCCTTGCGAGCCATAACCGATGATGGCCACACGTTTGCCTTTCAGCAGTTGCGGGTTTGCGTCGGTTTCAAAGTAGGTCTTGCTCATGTTCGGGTTTCCTTTAAGTTTTCGGATTTAAAAAAAGACTGCATACGTTTTCAGTGGCCTAGAACGACGAAGCCCCCGGACCTTGCGGTGCGGGGGCTTCGTTTTTTCAGGGATTCTTTTTCAGTTTCGCCTTACTTTTGCATGAGCCGACCCGCACCGTTCGCCAATAATGACGACAGTAATGAGGACGAGAATGAGGAGCGAGCGGAGCTTCGCGACCAGCATCATGGTTTTTACCTGTAGGAGAAACTGCTTGATTGACGTAACGTCAACCGTCTTTTTAAACCCTATCAGACGAATTTTGAACGCGCAACCTTTTTTTTCCATCCTTTTAAAAATCGCCCTGTGGTCTGACAGGTTTAACTAAGTGCATGGACAATAAGGAAGTTTTGCTCACACAACCGCAAGTCGCTGCAAGCGCCGTCACATCGCGCTACCATGCCCGCCAACTAAAAAACGCCCCCACTGCAGCGATCCGTAATGAGTGAATCCAACCTGCCTGCCATGGAATATCGCGGCCGCAAAACACGCCGCGCTGATGGTCATGCCCGCCGCCAAGCGTTGTTAGAAGCGGCGCTGCGTTTAATCCAGCGCGATGGCATTCGCGCCGTGCGCCACCGCGCGGTGGCGCAAGAAGCCAATGTTCCGCTTGCGGCCACTACGTATTACTTCAAAGATATTGACGAATTAATCAGCGACGCATTTACGCTTTTTGCCGAACAATCTTTAGCGGCCAATCGCGAATTGGAACAAGCCGCGTTCACCGCGTTATCAGAGTTAGGAGCCGATCGGTTTAGCGCCGCCGGACGCGAAAAATTAGCCCATCTTTTATCGCAATTCAGTTTGCATCACATCCGCAAACAGGTGGCCAACCGTGACGCACGATTAATCGAACACGCGTTTCGCACCGAAGCCTTGCGCAACGACAAATTGGCCGCTGATGTGCGCATTCCTTACAACGCTACCATTGCACTCATTCGGCAATTTTTTCAGCAACTGAAAACGCGCGATCCGGAAGCCGATTCGGAACTGATGTTCGGTGCCATGATGCACTGCGAATACCAGTTGATTTTAAGCGGCGAAAGTCGCGCCGCGTGGGAACTATTCGAACGTAGTTTGCTGCGCTTATACGAAGCGATTTTGGCGTCGGGCAGTTAACGCCAAACGCCGGTTGACACGATTTATTTTCAAACGAAAGGCAACACACGCGACAGAATTGCTTGCCATTTTTGTTGCGTCTGTAAGAGGAGTTCCGGCGCGAATTTATGCACCGGAAATTTTCCCCAAATCGGCGCAGGCCACGCTTTATCGGTACTGAAACGCGCGATGTGATGCACATGCAATTGCGCCACCACATTACCCAAATTCGCCACATTCATTTTGGTCGGTTGCAACTCGACCGCCATGGTGTGCGCTAACACGCAGGATTCTTGCAACAGCTGCATTCGATCGCTGTCATTTAACTGATAAATTTCGCTCACGCCAACGCGACGCGGCACCAAAATCAGCCACGGATAACTCTGCTCGTTCATCAGCACAATACGCGACAACGGCCAATCACCGATCAAAACCGTGTCGTGATGCAGGCGAGCATCGAGTTCAAATGTGGACATTTGTATCCTCCTGTAGCGAAATTGTAGCTTTGCTGAATTTTAACTTGAAAGATCGACGCTTTCGGCGCTATTAGTTTGTTCTTCAATTTTGACTTGGGAACAAACGCTTCATGCGCACACTATCCATTATCGCCGCGTTAGTGGCGACCGCCGTTTATGGCCATAGCGAAGGCCATTTTACTCGTTTTGTCGCCGGTGATGGCAGCGACCAAGGACTCTGTCTGGACGCCGCACAACCCTGCCGCACATTGCAATACGCTTTATCAAAAGCCGGTAAAGGCGATGCCCTGCACGTTGCAGAAGGCGTTTACACGATCGCGCCGACTGAACGTATGCACATACTTACCGGCATGGTGCCAATCGAAGGCGGATTTTCACGTCGCGACGGATTTGCCAAGGCCGATCCGGCGCGAAATGTTTCGCACATTATCGGAATGCCAATCGAACACCGCGCCGATTTAAGCAAAATGGGTTTTGCGTTATTACAAGACGAAAAAATCCATACCATCGCGTTAAGTTCAAAGGAACAGCGCGTGCTCTCCAGCTACCACGCGATGACCAAACAAGTTGAAGGGCCGGCCGCTTGCGAAAGCGGAAAAGCCGGAAATTACACGTGTAAAAATATCGACTTGCTGTCGCATATTCCCTTGCAAGAATTTTCTACCAATCCACGTGCGGCGAATGACATTTGGGGCTTTCGTGATCAAAACGATAACCGCGAATACGCACTCATCGGTTTGTATAATGGCACCGCCATTGTCGATGTCACCGACGCCGAACATCCACGCGAAGTCGGCACCGTTAGCGGCAACGGTTCGACGTGGCGCGACGTGAAGGTTTATCAGTGTTTGGATCAGCCGACGCAACGCTATCGCAGCTACGCTTACGTCACTACCGAAGCGTCGCAAGGTTTGCAAGTGATCGATTTAACACAGTTGCCCACCAGCGTTCGATTGGTCACGACACTGAACGATTTTTCCAGCGCCCATAATGTCTATTTGGCTAATACCGATTACGCCAGCGGTGGCGAGTTAGACGGGTTCGATGCACAATTATTTATTGCCGGTGCCAATAAAAATAACGGTGGTCATCGCGTTTATGATCTGCATGATCCTTTGCTGCCGACATTGCGCACCGTGTCAGACGCGGGTTATATGCACGATGGCTCGTCTTTTGTTCTAAATGACGCGCGCGCCAGTCAATGCGCCGCCGGTCACAACCCATGTGAAGTGTATATTGATTTCAATGAAAACACGGTGGATATTTGGGATATCACCGATAAAGCAAGCCCCGTGCGTTTAAGTTCGACACCGTATCAAGGAGCCAGTTACACGCACTCTGGTTGGTGGTCAGCCGATAAAAATTATGTGTTTATTCAAGACGAACTCGACGAACAAAAACTCGGTCTTAACACGACATTACGCACCTTGGATATACATAATTTGCGCAGTCCAAGCGTAGTGGTGTCGTACACTGGCCCCACGCGCGCGATTGACCACAACGGTTTTACTAAAGGCAATCGTTATTATATTTCGAATTACGAACGCGGATTAACGGTATTGGATGTCAGCAATCCGAAAGCCGCGATTGAAGTGGGGCATTTCGACACTTATTCCATACCCGAGGACAACACCGCTAACTTTAATGGCGCGTGGGGCGCGTATCCCTATTTGCCGTCGGGAAATATTTTGGTCAGTGACATCAATTACGGTTTATTTGTGCTGCGTGATCGCACCAATCCCGTCGGCCATGTCGGCAGCGATCATTTCGCTTTGTGCAAAGATACCCGCGTAAATGCGCAAGGAGTTATCGGATTTGCCACCAGCAACTCCTCGGTCGGCGAAAATGTCGGCACCGTTGTGATTAACGTCAATCGAACCACAGGAACCACTGGGGCCGTTAGCGTGCGTTACAGCATCGAAAGCGATAGCGCGACTAACAGCGATTACAGCCCCACCACGGATGTGTTGACATGGGCCGATGGCGAAACTGCCGCAAAAACCATCACCATTGCTATCAACGATGATCACGATGTCGAGAGCGACGAATCCTTTACCGTCGTGCTCACTGACGTATCGGGTGGTGCCGAACTGGACGCTACGCGACATATCGTCACCATTGTCGATAACGATAAAGAGGAAAACGACAAAGGCGGCAGCGTCGGTTGGTTATTTTCACTACTGGTTTTCGTCATCGCGTTGGGCCGAAAACGCCACAATTAACACCACACTTGACGGACGCTGCGGCGTCCGTTTTTATTTTTACGATCTTTTGTTTACACTGTTAGCCATGCAAAAAGATCAACCTATTTTAGTTTTTGATAGCGGCGTCGGCGGACTCAGCGTTTACGACGCAGTGCGCGCAGTATTGCCTAACGAATTTTTTCGCTATGCTTGTGATAATGCAGCGTTTCCATACGGCCCCAAACCCGAAAATGAATTACTAGCGCGCGTCGAGACCGTTATCAGCGCGTTGATAACGCAGTGCGATCCCAAAATGCTCATCATCGCTTGCAATACCGCCAGCACCGTGGCGTTGCCGTCGTTACGCGCGCGTTTCGACCTGCCCATTATCGGTGTCGTACCCGCCATTAAACCGGCGGCGCGGTGTTCGCACAATAAAATTATCGGATTGTTGGCCACGCCCGGCACCATTGCACGCCGTTACACTGACGAGTTAATTCGCGAATTCGCCGCCGATTGCGACGTCATTCGTGTCGGCTCGCGCGAGCTGGTGATCATGGCCGAAGAAAAATTACGCGGCAGTAAAATCGATCAAGCATTACTAACTGAAATTTTATCGCCCTTTTGGCAAGAAAATACTCGGCAAGCCGACACCATCGTACTCGGCTGCACGCATTTCCCGTTATTACTTGATGAACTGAAACAGGCCGCGCCGCACATCCGTCATTGGGTCGATTCCGGCGCGGCGATTGCGCGTCGTAGCGTTCAGTTACTTCCTTATGCCGCACAAAAAAAACGGGATTCAAGCGTTATATTTACCGCCAGTGATTCACAGCTGTCCACGTTATTACCCGCGCTGCAGCAGCGCGGTTTGGTCACAACAGAAATCATTGATAGCTAATGTCGCCACTTAAATAAACGTTGCCAAAACCTAAGTCGGTGTCCGCCGTATTCGACGAAGATTTACTTAACACCATTAAGGAGTGCATCATGAAATCTATGTTGGTATGGCTGAGCGTATTATTGAACGCCTGCGCCGCCACGTCGGCGAAAGTGGATCAACACTTTTTCGCGTGGCGAGGGCATTCGATTAACGATGTGATCGTGGCCTTTGGTGCGGCGGCCAGCCAACGCGAATTAAACGGACAACAGTTTGCCGAATGGACACGTCAAGACACGTCATCATCGCCGACGGTTTCGATCGGCATCGGCGGCTTTGGTAATCACGTCGGTGGCAGCGTCGGCACCACGTTATTCGGCGGAACCTCGCTCAATTATTGCACCGTGCAAGCCGTTTATGGTGCGGACGGAATCATCACCCAAGTCAATTGGAACGGCGACACTGATCTGTGTTTGAAACAATTTCCCGCGCCGAAATGAAGATCAAAAGATTAATGGCAATTCGTGAATTGCCCCTACAAAAACAAACCAACATTTTTATTCACACACACCGCTGGGCGCATTGACGCTAACCGGCAACCATTGCGCGTGTTCACACGATGCGCTTAATACGTCACCATTTTGTGGCGATAACCACGAAAATTTAACCGTGCGCGGCATAATTAAACTCAACGGTCGTTCTGGTTTCACCGCAATAAAATCGCTGAATAACACTAACGCCCCACTGGCACCGCTAAATTCCGTCGCGGCATTGTCGTCACGTCCCATCCAAAAAACCGCCAAGTGTTCGTCATCGAATCCGGCAAACCAACTGTCGCGTTTATCATTGGTGGTCCCAGTTTTTCCGGCCAAACCTAACGAGGGAAAACGCGCTCCCAAGGCTTTGCCCGTGCCGCTTCGCACCACCTCTTGCAAAACGAAATCGGTTAAGAAAATCGCGTCGCTGGCCAGTTCAACGCCTGCCGTTTTGGGGGCCGAATACAACACCGTTTCGTCGCGACGGATAAATTCAATCGCGCGTAATGGCACGGCGCGCTGCCCATGCGCCAATCCCGAATACAGGTTGGCAACTTGTAGCGGCGATAATTCCAGCGCCCCTAATGCCAGCGATGGATACAAATGAATGGCTCGCTCCAATCCAAATTTTTTTAATTGCTGTTCAATGGCATTCAATCCCACTTCCATCGCCAAACGCGACGTCGCTAAATTGAGCGACTGACTTAACGCGAATTGCAACATCACATTGCCGTGTTGCGAACCATCGTAATTTTTTGGCTGCCATTGTCGTCCATCATCCGAACGCATAACAAATGCCGTGTCTTGCAAAGGGCTCGCGAGCGAAAACCGCTGCGTATTTTGCAACGCCGTATAATAAATAAACGGTTTTAATAATGAACCCACCGGACGTTTAGCATCGAGCGCACGATTAAATCCAGCGTAGGCACTATCACGCCCAGCCACAATCGCACGAATGAAGCCGCTGTGGCGATCGCTCACAATGGCTGCCGCTTGCACGCGTTGCGTTGCATCGAGACGCGCCATGCCGCGCTCAATCACCAATTCGGTTTTGCGTTGCAACACCGGGTCGATACTGGTGAACACCCGCCACCCCGATGCACTGCTGTCACTGACTGGCAAATGCGTTTGCCATTCGCGTTTAACGAGGTCCAACACCGCAGGCATACGTCCCGACAAATGACGCGGAGTAGAAAGAACCGACAACTCATGCTCTTGCCAATAATTTTTTTCCGACGCGCTTAAGTGCTGTTGCTCGCTAAGAAGTTGCAACACCAGATCGCGGCGTTCACGCGCCCGCTGCGGATGCTTCCACGGTGAATAAACCGATGGACCTTTGATAAGCGCCACCAATAATGCCGATTCGGCAACATTCAATTCTGCCACCGGCTTACCAAAAAAATAACGACTCGCCAGTCCAACGCCGTGAATCGCACGGTCACCATCCTGACCGAAATACACTTCGTTTAAATAGCTCTGCAAAATTTCATCTTTGCTGTAATTCACCTCCAGCACCACGGCCATCATCAGCTCTTGTACTTTACGCGCGATGTTTTGTTGCTGCGTCAAAAAATAGTTTTTGATTAACTGCTGTGTGATGGTTGATCCGCCTTGTTCCACTTCGCCGGAACGCAGATTTTGCCAAAAGGCGCGCAGAATACCTTTTGCACTAAAACCGTGATGTGAATAAAAATCGCGATCTTCAGTGGCCAATAACGCATTAATCAACATCGGCGGTAATTGTTTTAACGTGACCAGTTCGCGATCTTCTGCATCGCGAGGGCTGAATCGTCCGAGCAACACCGGATCTAATTGCCAGCGATTGACTTCGCGCTCATTTTCTTGCAGCTGCGCCACATAACCATCACGCAAAACGATATGCAGCGCGCGTTCGGCCGTCGCGCTCGTCAGCCATTGGAACGGTCGCGCATGAATCGCAAAACGGTTGCCTGCACGCACGTATTCGCCCGCTTCACGCGCCACATCGGTCGCGCGATACCCAAGTAATTGTAATTCCAACACCAAATCATCAACGCTCAAACGCTGTCCTTCTTGCAGCGATAACGGGCGCGCATACACCGAGGCCGGTTCGGTAAAACGCGCGCCGTTAAATCGACGCGTCACCTCCGCTTGCAGATAAAGCCAATACAGCCACAACGAGGCCATCACCAACAACACAACGCCGACTAACCAGCGCCAATAAACGTGTTTTTTTGCGCGTCCGTTTTTTTTCGGCGGTGAACGCTTCACCGCGTGACTCTTACGCTTCATCGCGTATCACACCTGTATTATTCGACAGTTAACGTATGCAAGGGCGGCACCGTTTCGGCGCGCCGATGTTACCCGTGTCGTCCACAAAATGCGTCGCGCGATGTCTCTAAATGCCGTCGACGGTCTAACCATTGCGGTAAAAATGTGCGCATTCGTATACAGCCATTGAGCCTGCACGGCGCTTCCGGTAAGTTCATCGGGTCAATCACGCGTCCGCATGATGACATCTCTTTTTTTCTTAACGTTTTCGTGGAGTAATAATGAACAGCCCTTCGCAACCTTGGGTGGTGCTTAAGTTTGGTGGCACCAGCGTCGCAACCGCACACAACTGGCGCATGATCGCTGGCGTGGTCGAGAAGCGTCGAAAACAGGGAAAACGGGTGCTGATCGTTCATTCGGCGGTAACTGGCGTTTCCAATCAATTAGAACGCATAGCGACCACCACCACCCGCCACGATTTTTCCGCCGTTGTTGCCACCATTATGTCGGTGCATAAAGATCTGGCGCGCGATCTGGGTGTCGATGCCGACGTTTTATTGAAAAATGAATACATCGAGTTGCACGAACTCGCATCCGGCATCGGATTGCTTGGCGAAGCATCGCCCAAAGCACACGCACGTTTAATGGCTTTGGGTGAATTAATGGCCACCCGTTTAGGTGTTGCATTTTTAAATCGCGAAGGCATTGCGACGAGTTGGTTAGATGCGCGCGACGTACTAACCAGTGTACCGGCACGCCACGCATCGGAAGCCAGCCACTATACATCGGCGCAAGTGCCGTTCGACGTCGATGTGAAGGCGATCGAAAAAATTGCAGCCTGCGGCGATGTCGTGTTAACGCAGGGTTTTATTGCACGCAATCAAAAAGGTGACACCGTGATTTTAGGGCGCGGCGGTTCTGATACCTCGGCGGCCTACTTTGGCGCTAAAATCAACGCCGAAGTGGTTGAGATCTGGACTGACGTTCCCGGCATGTTTACCGCTAATCCACGCACGACACCGGGCGCGCGTTTACTAAAAGCACTTGATTTTGACGAAGCACAAGAAATTGCATCGACCGGCGCAAAAGTATTGCACCCACGCTGCATCGCGCCAGTAAAGCACGGGCAGATCCCGATGTGGGTCATGTGCACACATCAACCCCAATTACCCGGCACCATCATCAGCCAACACGCGCCCAAACGCGCGCAAGTCAAAGCGGTGTCGGTAAAGAAAAATATCACGCTCGTCAGCATGGAAACCTTAGGAATGTGGCAACAAGTGGGGTTTCTCGCCGATGTGTTCGCGTGTTTTAAACAATGCGGATTATCGATCGATTTAGTGTCCACCAGCGAAAGCAATGTGACCGTTACCCTCGACCCCAGCGCCAACACCATCAGCGATGATGTACTGAAACAATTACAACGCGAACTGGGTGATTGGTGCAAAGTCGACGTGCGTCAAGCCGTTGCCGCTGTCAGCGTCGTCGGTCGCCACATTCGCGAAATTCTGCCGCAACTCGCACCGGCGTTTTCGCTGCTCGCCGAACACGACGTGTATTTGCTCACGCAAGCCGCCAGCGATTTGAATTTAAGTTTTGTCGTTGACAACGAACAAGCCGACGCACTGGCCGACAAACTGCACTCACTCGCCATCGGCAACGAAGACGACGTGTTAGGTCCGACATGGCAATCGTTGCAATAAAACAAACAGAATGCACGAACAATGAGCAAATTGTCCGTGCAAAATAAATTTTTCGCGTTAACTTAAATCATAAGGGCGATTCACGAATCGCCCATTTTCATCACAATCGAAAACCCCAACACGATACTCGCCACATAGCACACCAAATAAATAGCATCCCTTTCGTAGGGGCGATTCACGAATCGCCCATTCTCATCGCAATCGCAAATCCCAACACGATGCTCGCCACATAGCACACCAAATAAATCATTCATCCCTTTCGTAGGGGCGATTCACGAATCGCCCATCCTCATCACAATCGAAAACCCCAACACGAGGCTCGCCACATAACACACCAAATAAATAACACCCTTTCGTAGGGGCGATTCACGAATCGCCCTGCCCTTCGTTTGCTAATCTAACGGACTACGCACCGCCAATCCGCCGCGATTCAGCACATGCGTATAAATTTGTGTCGTCGATACATCTTTATGCCCTAACAACTCCTGAACCGTTCGAATATCGTAGCCACGTTCTAATAAATGCGTCGCAAACGAGTGCCGTAAGGTATGACTAGTCGCCGGTTTATTGATCCCCGAGATTAATACCGCCTGCTTAATCCGTCGCTGAAACGTTTTTTCATCGAGATGATGACGTGCTTGCTTTTTGCTGCGAGGGTCCAAACTCAGCTTTTTCGAAGGAAACACAAATTGCCACCCCCACTCACGACCCGCATTAGGATATTTTCGGTCAAGCGCATACGGCAATATCGTCTCACCTCGCTTTTCGCGCAGATCCGATTCATGCAACGCTTTGACATGGCGTAAATGGTCTTTAAGTGTCGACTTTAGACTTTGTGGCAACATGGTAATGCGATCTTTAGCGCCCTTACCATCCCTCACCACAATTTGATTCAATTCAAAATCCAGATCTTTTACCCGCAACCGAATCATTTCCATCAGCCGCATTCCCGTTCCGTACATTAAACGCGCCATCAAGCCATGCGTCCCCTCAATCGCCGCCAATAGCCGGGCAACCTCATCACTACTCAACACCACCGGCAAACGCGATGGTCGGCGCGCGCGAACGATACCGTCCAACCACGGCAACTCTATTTTCAACACCTCTTTATAAAGAAATAAAATCGCCGACAACGCCTGATTCTGCGTACCCGACGATACGTTACGCTTAACCGCTAAATGCGATAAATAGGCCTCAACATCGGACGCCCCCATCTCCCTAGGATGTCGCTTGTGGTGAAACAGAATAAACCGACGCACCCACTGCAAATAACTCTCTTCGGTACGCAAACTGTAATGCTTGGTACGGATGACAACTTGCATTTGTTCCAGTAACTTAGGCGGATTCTCAATGCCCATAACAGTCTCCAAGGTTAAAGTACCCATAACCAGGTACAACCAGCTTATTAAACAAAGACTTGGCTACGGGCAAATAGAGATAGGCACCCAAAAGGGTGTAAGACAACACCCCAATTTAGGGGGCTACTTATCGTTAGCGGAAAAGGATTAAACGATTGACTTGGAAAACTTTAGTTTATGGAGTTGAACAACCATCAAAGATAAAAGTAAATGTACACAATTTATTCTTTTGTGTTTTTGCTCTTTGGGTTTATGTGTTGTTCGTAGATTTCGTGCCATCTGAAGCGTGGTCCAAGTTTGGACTCTATTTGTCAATTACACTATCTGCCATCGCCTTCGCTGTCTATTTCTGGGCATTTTCAACCGGGCGAATGCCAATAAGAGCGGGATCGTCAACTTTTATAAAAATCGTAGTGTGTCTATTTTTGCCTGGAATGTTTTTCATTCTTCTCTGGGTCCCAATCACACACGGCATTGCTGACATCGCAACTAGGGCGTTAGGAAACGATAAAATATTAACTGCTCAGTTATCTAAGTATCAGCGCCACAGTCTAAGAGGTTGCGAGTTTCGCCTTAAAGGAGAATACATTGAGAAAGCCGTGCCAAATTACATTTGCTTAACGGAGTCGCAATTTGAGTCGCTGCCCAGTGTAGGTATATATACACTTCAGACGAAAGAAACTATTCTCGGGTTCCATATCATTAGTTTAAATATTGCAGATGCCCGCTAACAAGGCGTTCAAAACCGCTCCACTTCGTTCCGCTCGGACGTCGCTGACGCGACGCCGTTTAACTTATCGTTAGGTGCTGAGGCAAATTAATTTAATTTTGTGCTGTAGCTAATTTTCGTTTG
>CAZYUS010000009.1:0-27046 GCA_964650615.1 uncultured Pseudomonadaceae bacterium
TTCAGCGGCGATGGCCGGATAGCTAAAGCCTTTGAAGCCGTGGCGATGAAATAGTCGCGCGGCAACGTCGAGTATGCGTTCGGCCATGAGGCCGTTTTCGGGTGATTTTGGCATAACTTACAGACATGTCAGTAAGAATATGGCGATTCTGCGCTTATCTGGTCGGAAGTGGAAGCCTGAATAGCTATTCAACATGGGAAGGTTGGCGTTCGCTTCCTATACTTTTGGCCCCGCAAAGCACTCGCGATGCAGGGGAGGAGGTTTTGTAGGAGCGGCTTTCGCCGCGAACCGGCGAATTCGCGGATAAAGCCGCTCCTACAGGATCTCCACAATCACGAGTTCGCTCGACTCTCATTTCGGTTATTTCCAAAACAAGAGGCGCCACAATGGCCAATGAACCTTTGCACCACGATGTCGATCCGCAAGAAACCAAAGAGTGGCTCGACGCCCTCGAAGCGGTGCTCGAAGCCGAAGGCGTCGAACGCGCGCATTACCTGCTTGAAAAGTTAATCGACAAAGCGCGTCGCTCCGGAGCCTACCTGCCTTACACCGCGACCACCGCTTACATCAACACGATTCCGCCGTCACGCGAGCCTGGCTATCCCGGCGATCAAGCCATTGAAGCACGCATCCGTTCGATTATCCGTTGGAACGCATTGGCCATCGTGCTCAATGCCAGCAAAAAAGATCTGGAACTGGGCGGACACATTTCATCGTTTGCGTCTAGCGCCACGCTTTACGATGTGGGTTTCAACCATTTCTTTAAGGCCGATCAGGGCGAAGGCGGCGATTTGTTGTACCTGCAAGGCCACTCATCGCCGGGCATTTATGCGCGCGCTTTTTTAGAAGGCCGCATCAACGAAGATCAATTAAATAATTTCCGCCAAGAGGTCGATGGCAAAGGGTTATCCAGCTATCCGCATCCGAAATTGATGCCGGAGTTTTGGCAATTTCCCACCGTGTCGATGGGCTTAGGGCCGTTGCAAGCGATTTATCAAGCGCGTTTCTTAAAGTACTTGGACAATCGTGGTTTGCGCAAAACGGATGGCCGCAAAGTGTGGGCATTCATGGGTGACGGTGAAATGGACGAGCCGGAATCCTTAGGCGCGATCGGGATGGCCGGACGCGAAAAACTCGACAATTTAATTTTCGTGGTGAATTGCAATTTGCAGCGTCTCGATGGGCCGGTGCGTGGCAATGGCAAAATCATTCAAGAATTGGAAGCCGATTTTCGTGGTGCCGGTTGGAATGTGATCAAAGTGATCTGGGGCCGCTATTGGGACCCGTTGTTGGCGCGCGATACGCAAGGTCATTTGCTGAAGTTAATGGAAGATACCGTTGACGGTGAATACCAAAATTACAAAGCGATGGGCGGCCGCTACACGCGTGAACATTTCTTCGGCAAGCATCCGGAAACCGCTGCCATGGTCGCCAATATGAGCGACGAAGATATCTGGCGTTTGAATCGCGGTGGTCACGATCCGCACAAGGTTTACGCGGCCTACCAACAAGCAGTGAACAGCAGCGGAAAGCCTACCGTGATCTTGGCGAAAACCGTGAAAGGTTATGGCCTCGGACCTTCCGGCGAAGGTAAAAATGTTTCGCACCAATTAAAAAAACTCGATCTCGATTCGGTCAAAGCGTTTCGCAATCGTTTCAAAGTGCCGGTATCCGATGAACAATTAGAACATATGCCGTTTTATCGCCCGCCGGTTGATTCACCCGAAATGAAATATTTGCGCGAACGTCGCGAAAAACTCGGCGGATTTTTGCCAGCGCGCCGAATGAAATCAGAAAGTTTGGATGTGCCGCCATTAAAAGCTTTTGAGGCCATTACAGCAGGCACCGGTGAACGCGAAATTTCCACCACCATGGCATTCGTTCGCCAGCTGGCGGTGTTGTTAAAAGACAAAACCATTGGTCCGCGTATTGTGCCAATTATTCCGGATGAAGCGCGCACCTTTGGTATTGAGGGGATGTTTCGCCAATACGGTATTTATTCGTCGGTGGGCCAGCTATACAAACCGGTCGATTCGGATCAAGTGGCGTATTACAAAGAAGACATCAAAGGACAAATTTTGGAAGAAGGTATTACCGAAGCTGGCGCGATTTCATCGTGGTTGGCAGCGGCAACCAGTTATTCCAATAATAATTTGCCGATGGTGCCGTTTTTTATTTTCTATTCCATGTTCGGTTTACAACGCGTGATGGATCTGTGTTGGGCCGCTGGCGATATGCGTGCGCGCGGATTTTTAATGGGCGCGACCGCTGGCCGCACGACGTTAAACGGTGAAGGTCTGCAACATCAGGATGGCCATTCCACGTTGCTCGCGGCGGCGATTCCGAATTGTGTCGTTTACGATCCGGCGTTTGCTTATGAAGTGGCGGTCATTGTGCAAGATGGTTTGCGACGCATGGTCGAAAATCAGGAAGATGTTTTTTATTACATCACACTAATGAACGAAAATTATGTGCAACCTGCTATGCCCAAAGCGTCCGAAGACGGCATCTTGAAAGGCATGTACAAACTATCGTCGGTTGAAGTCAGCGACGCGAAAAAAGCCAAGGGCAGCAAAAAAGCGCCGCGCGCGCAGCTGCTCGGTGCGGGTACGATTTTGCTCGAAGTAAAAGCTGCTGCCGAATTACTGCGTGACAATCATGGCGTGGCCTCCGATCTGTGGAGTGTGACATCGTTTAGCGAATTGCACCGCGACGGTGTGGCGTGTGAACGTTGGAATATGTTGCACCCCGATGAAAAACCACGTGTGCCGTTTGTAAAACAATTACTGCAAGACGCCGAAGGTCCAGTGGTGGCTTCAACCGATTATGTGCGCGCCGTAAGCGAACAAATTCGCGCCTTTGTGCCGGGTGATTATCGTGTGCTGGGAACCGACGGTTTTGGACGTTCCGATTCGCGCGCCAACTTGCGTCGCCATTTCGAAATTGATCGTTACTACGTTGTGGTTGCGACCTTAAAAGCGTTGGCGGATCGCGGTGATGTGCCGGCTAAAGCGGTGAAAGATGCGATCGCGTTGTATGGCATTGATGCCGACAAACTTAACCCGTTGCACGCATAAGGAGAGCCATAATGACAATGCGTGAAATAACGGTTCCCGACATCGGTGATGTCAAAAATGTCGATGTCATTGAAGTCGCGGTAAGTGCCGGTCAATCAGTGGAAAAAGATCAAACGCTGATCGTGGTTGAAACCGATAAAGCGACGATGGAGATCCCGTCGCCGTTTGCGGGCGTGATCAAAGATCTGAAATTGCAACAAGGCGATAAAGTGAGTCAGGGCAGTTTGATTCTCGTTCTGGAAGAAAGCTCGGTAGGAGCGCCTTCAGGCACGAACAAAACCGCTGCGCCTGAGGCGGAAAAAACTATCGCGGCGAATGCCGCTCCTGCCGCGAGCGTCACCACGGCCATCGTCGCTGCACCGACTAGCGATCGCGAAGACGATATTCGTATTCCGGATATCGGCGGTGCGAGTGGTGTTAGCGTTATTGAAGTATTGGTTAAAGTCGGTGACACGATCGCAAAAGACGGTGGCTTAATTGTTTTAGAAACCGACAAAGCCACGATGGAAGTACCATCGGCATTTGCCGGTGTGATCACGTCGTTGTCAGTAAAAGTCGGTGACAAAGTTGATCAAGGAACCGTAATCGGTCGCATGAAGATTGCCGGTTCGGTAGGAGCGCCTTTGGGCGCGAACGCCCAAGCGCAAACCGAAAAATCTTTCGCCGCTAAAGCCGCTCCCACAATGACCGCGCCTTCGGTGAGCACCCATGTTGTCACCGCGCCGATGACACACGATCAATTCGGTCGTGGCGCGCCGGTGCCGGATTATCCGGTGCAGCGTAAAGCGGTCGGTGAAAAATTTGTACACGCGTCGCCATCGGTGCGGCAATTTGCGCGCGAACTGGGCGTCGATTTAGAAAAAGTCAGCGGTAGCGGTCCAAAAAATCGCATTCTTAAAGATGACGTGCAATCGTTCGTCAAATTCGAATTGAATCGCCCCAAACCAGTCGCGACAAGCGGTTCTGGTTTGCCGTCGTTGCCGGACATGGATTTCAGCAAATGGGGCGATATTGAAAAACAACAACTGACGCGTATACAAAAAGTGTCGTCGGTCAATTTACATCGCAACTGGGTCAACATCCCGCACGTAACGCAACACGACGATGCGGATATCACCGAAATGGAAGCGTTTCGCCAATCGTTAAAAGACGAAGCGGAGAAAAAAGGTGTGAAACTGACGCCGCTGGTGTTTGTGATGAAAGCGTTGGTCAATACCTTAAAAGCGTATCCGACATTTAATTCCTCATTAGCGGCCGACGGCGAAACATTGGTGCTCAAAAAATATTGGCATATCGGTGTCGCCGTCGATACACCCGATGGATTGGTGGTGCCGGTGGTGCGCGATGTTGATCAAAAATCGTTATTTGATTTGTCAGCAGAACTCGCCGAGATCAGCAAAAAAGCGCGCGATAAAAAATTGGGTGCCGATGCGATGCAAGGTTCAACGTTTACGATCTCGTCTTTAGGCGGCATCGGTGGCACGTATTTCACGCCGATTGTGGCGTGGCCTAACGTCGCAATTCTGGGCTTGTCCAAAAACAGCACGAAGCCCGTGTGGGACGGCAAACAATTTGTACCGCGCTTAATGTTGCCGATGAGTTTGTCGTATGACCATCGCGTGATCGACGGTGCCGTAGCGGCACGCTTTATCACTCATCTTGGCAAAAACTTAGGCGATATTCGTCGTTTATTGTTGTGATGTATTGAACCGCGAAGGATGGCATAAGGATTTGATAGGAGCGGCTTTAGCGGCGACGTTGATCGTGTAATCGTCGGCAACGCGGCTAAAGGCGCTCCTACAATGCTCTCCTCGCGTCGTGTTTTTTGTGTCCTTCGTGGTTCATCTTTAGGTTTTTGAGCAAAGCGTATTGCCTAAGGTTTGGCTAAAATAGTCAGCTCAGCCGGGCGATACCCGGCTTGATTGCCGGCGCAAAGGGCGCCGACTCACAGGAGATCAAAATGAGCAAAGGTGATATTCACGGCCAAGTCGTGGTCTTGGGTTCCGGTCCCGGCGGTTACACGGCCGCGTTTCGTGCCGCCGATTTAGGGCTGGACGTGGTGTTGATTGAAAAAGAAGCAACCTTGGGCGGTGTTTGTTTGAACGTCGGTTGTATTCCATCGAAGGCGCTGTTGCACTGCGCGAAAGTCATCGACGAAGCCGAAGCCTCTGCTCATCACGGTATTACGTTTGGCAAACCCAAACTCGATATCGACAAAATTCGCGGTTACAAAGACGGCGTTGTCGGTTCACTCACCAAAGGTTTGGCCGGTATGGCCAAAATGCGCAAAGTCAAAGTGGTGAACGGTTTCGGTAAATTTACCGGCCCCAATATGATTGCCGTCGAACACGAAGGCAAAACCACCACCGTGTCGTTTGACAACTGCATCATCGCCGCCGGCTCACGTCCGGTTGCGTTGCCGTTTTTGCCACAAGATCCGCGCATCATTGATTCAACTGGCGCGCTCGAATTAAAAGACGTTCCGGGGTCGATGTTGGTCTTAGGCGGCGGCATTATCGGTTTAGAAATGGCCACCGTTTATCGCGCCCTCGGCAGCAAAATTACCGTGGTCGAAATGTTTGATCAATTAGTGCCAGCAGCCGATCCGGATGTGGTCAAAGTGCTGCACAAATTTGTAGAGAAAAAATACGAAGCGATTTTGCTCGAAACCAAAGTGGTTAAAGTCGAAGCGAAAGCTGACGGCTTGTATGTGACGTTCGAAGGCAAAAATGCGCCGAAAGAACCGCAAAAATTCGACAAGATCTTGTCAGCCGTTGGCCGTGTACCAAACGGAAAATTAATTGATGCCGAAAAAGCCGGCGTTCACGTTGACGATCGCGGTTTTATCAATGTCGATAAACAACTGCGCACCAACGTCGCACACATTTACGCAATTGGCGACGTTGTCGGTCAACCGATGTTGGCCCACAAAGCCACCAAAGAAGCACACGTTGCTGCCGAAGTGATTTCAGGCAAAAAACATTTCTTTGATCCACGCTGCATTCCGTCGGTCGCTTATACCGATCCCGAAATTGCTTGGGTGGGCCTCACCGAAAAAGAATGCAAACAAAAAGGCATTGAATACGGTGTTGGTGTGTTCCCGTGGGCCGCGTCGGGCCGCGCGATTGGTGTGGCGCGTAGCGAAGGCTTCACCAAGATGATTTTCGACAAAGCCACTCACCGCGTGATCGGTGGTGCAATGGTCGGCGTCAACGCCGGAGAATTGGTCGCCGAAGTTTCGCTGGCGATTGAAATGGGCGCCGATGCCGAAGATATGGCGTTGACCGTTCATCCGCACCCGACTTTGTCGGAATCGGTGTCGTTCGCCGCCGAAGTTTTCGAAGGCACGTGTACTGATTTGCCGCCGAAGAAAAAATAATCGGCACAGAAGCATAAAAACGGGCGTGGCGACACGCCCTTTTTTTATGGCGTATTTTTAGGAGCGCCATTAGGCGCGAGCGCGAAAATTTATCGCGCCTAAAGAGGCTCCTACCGCGCGGGGCTTGTTATTCCGAATCAAAACCGCGATGCTCGCGTTGAGCGTTTTATTGAGTTCGCCTGCAACCGTGTTTCAAAAAAACGAATCGATTCGTATCCAACTTCTTCATACGGAACACGAACTTCCGATCAAACGCGCGCAACGTAAAACCGTGGCCCTGCACGTGACGCGCGATGGTGGTTTCGAAGTGCGCGCGCCACTGCGTATGCCGTTCCATTTGATTGCCGAATTTGTACACGCGCATCGTGAGTGGTTGCAGCATCGCGAACAGAAATTGGCGCAGCACCCCGCCAAAATATTGCGTTACGAAGACGGCGCCGAGCACTATTTTCTGGGGCAGCTTTATCCGCTGAAATTGATGGCCGCCACGCGCGCGTTTGTGTCCATCAGTGACGGCTTGATACGCGTGGCGACACCTTCGCTTGCACCCGATGCGATCCAGAAGATCCTGATCCGCTTTTACACCCAAGAAGCCGAGTTACGTCTGCCTGAACGCGTGCGTTTTTGGCACAAAAAAATGTACCGCAATGAAATGCCTGCGCTTGGGTTTCGCGCCATGAAATCGCGCTGGGGTAGTTGCGCGGCCGATGGCAGCATCACACTAAATTCCTGTTTAATCCGCGCCGCATGGCCGGCGGTGGATTACGTCGTGGTGCATGAACTGTGTCATTTGACGCATTTTGACCACGGTCCGGGGTTCAAAAAATTGCTGGCCGATACCCTGCCGGATTGGCGCGAACGTAAGCGCCTGCTCACGGTTCCGTGCGGCTATTGAACGGTCACCCCCCGTTTTGCGGGCTTGTCAGCAAATGACGGGCAGCGTATAAAACTGTTGTTCAAAAAATACACAACAAACCGATATAACGTATAGCTCACTAACCCCCAAGCGCCTGTTCATGCCCACTGTTGCCTTTGTCCCGGAAGTGATCATTTTTGATTCGCTGCGCGAGCGAGCGCAGCGGATGTCGGCATTTTTATCCGAATATTTTTGTTGCCGCGTCGCCGACCAAGGTGACGAACCCGAATCGCTCGTCGGCCTTTATGCCGTGCTTGGCAATGGTGAGGCCGAAAAGCGTTTTATGCGGGAATGGCGGCAGCGTCACGGCGATATGCCGTTATTGTTTTTAGGGATGGTGCAAAGTGAATCCACGGGGCTGGAATTGCTGCGCGCCGGTGCCGATGATTTTTTGGTGATCCCCACCGATGCGCAGTGGCGCGATATTCCGCTGGCCATTAATCGCGCCATCACCAAGCGCGAGCGTCGTCGCGCGCAAGAACAATCGGTCAGCGAAGCGTTGCATTACGCCATCAGTTTGGCGGCTATTTTAGATTCGGTGCATGAAGGTATTTTCTGTTTTGATGATGCCGGCATTATTCGTGTGTTTAATAAACACGCCGAACACATTTTTGGCCTCGATGCAGATGACATTCTGGGTAAACACTTTTTGAAATTGTTACCCGATGCGATTGCCAAAGACGTGTGGTCATCGCTTATCGTGTACAAATCCGGAGGCATGCCAGACTTTATCGAGCGGCGTCACGAATTTATGGGGCAGCGGCGCGATGGTGAGTGTTTTCCGATGATGTTGTCGATTAGCGAAGCGTCGATCGGCAATCAAAAACATTTTGTCGCCTCGGTCGAAGACATCAGTTCGCGTAAGGCCACCGAAGCGGCGCTGCATTTCGCGCTCGAACTGGACGTGTTGTTAACAAAATGGTCAACTCGTTTTATCAATCTTGAAATTAATGAAATTTTTTGCAGTGTTGAAAACGCGTTAAAAGATATTGGTGAATTGTGTCGTGTCGATCGCGTGCAACTTTTAATGTATGACTACGACGGCGAACACATTTCCTGTTTAAGCGAATGGTGCGCGCCCGATATTGAATCGGATAAAGCCTTGGTGCAAATGGAACCGGTCGCGATGGCGATGCCGATGCACACCCAGATCCGTTTGGGCTTACCCATCGCCTGTGATGACGTGGCCACCTTGCCCGAAATCAATGAGCGCGATTTATTTGCCGCGTCATCGGTAAAAAGTTTTTTATTGCTGCCCATGTCGTGTGAAGAGCGCGTGATTGGTTATCTTGAAATGGACTGCGTTGTGCACGCACGACAATGGAGCGTGAGTGATAAATCGCAATTACAACTGGCCGCCATTATGCTTGCCAATGCCTTGGCGCGCCGTGAGCGTGAAATTGCGCTGCGCGCCGCGCACGAAGAATTGCAGTTGGCGAATAAAACACTGCAGCACATGGTACGCATTGATGCGTTGACGCATTTAGCGAATCGTCGTCATTTCGATGAAGTATTGCAGCAAGAATTTCGTCGCGCCCAGCGCGAACACAAATCACTCGGTTTGGTGCTCGTCGATGTCGATAATTTCAAAAAATACAATGATACATACGGCCATCCGGCTGGCGATGCGTGTCTTAAACAAGTCGCGCAAGCCTTAAACGGCGGCTTCCAGCGCGCGGGTGAATTCTGCGCCCGTTACGGCGGTGAAGAATTTGTTGTGTTATTACCCGGCAACGATTTGGCTCAAGCCCTGAAAGCCGCCGAACGCGCGCGTGCGGCGGTACAGCAACTTTCATTGTTGCACGGCCATAACGGATTCGAAAAAGTGGTGACGGCCAGTTTCGGTGTCGCCGTATTCGAGCCGGGCAGCGGATTGACGCCGCAATCCTTGCTGCAATGTGCCGACAAGGCCTTGTACGAAGCGAAACGCGCCGGAAAAAATCGCAGTATGTGTTTCGGGTTATTGTCGATGAATAGCGACGCCGACACGTTTTCGCTTAATCGCGTTTAAGCGCTGAGATCATCGAACCGCTTACCACCAGTATCGCACCGACATAACTCCAGCCGTTGACCACTTCTAGCTGCACCCATTGCGGACGAAAAGCCGCTACCGCGACCGACGTTAATAACGTGATGAGCGGCGTAACCGCCAATGTTGCAGAGACGCGCGAGCTTTCCCAATGCGCCAGCGCCTCGGCAAACGCACCATAAGCCAACAGCGTATTGAAAATCGTAAACGCTAAAAGGCCATAACCCACGGCATCGAGATGCGCGCGCTGCTCAACGTGCGCAAACGGCAATAACAACACACTGGCAAATAAATACAGCATAAGTAAAATTTGTGGAGAACTAAAATAACGCAGCAATGCTTTTTGCGCCAAGGCGTAAAAGGCCCAAGAAACTGACGCCAATAACATCCACAATAAACCGGGAATAAAATCGCGCTGTTGCTGAAATGCCGCAATGCGCAAATTAAAAAACAACAACAAACCAAGAATAAATAAGCCTAGTCCGGCCCATTGCCACGCATTAAATCGCTCATGAAAAATCGCCAAACTGCCGAGCAGAAAAAGCATGGGCGCTAGTTGGATTAAGGTCTGCGCGCTGGCAGCGGCGATATGATCCAACGAAATCAAATAACAATAATAATTACCGATGAGGCCGACAACCGCTACCAGTAATAGTCCCAATGCCGATCCTTGTAGTGCGCGCCAGTCTGGCTGCTGTCCGCGCCAGCGTAGCCATATCCACAAAAAAAATAAGGCACCGACGAAGCGATACCATGTGATGGTAATGGCGTCGAGCGGGCCTAATAAATGTTTTAACGCCAAAGGCAAAATGGCCCACAAAAAAGCGGTGCTTAAACTCAAGAAAAAACCGATGCGCCAATTCGGGCGGGATGACGAGGACATGATGACGGCGAGCCTAAAAAAAGGAGCGGCATTATCGTTGTTGTGCTAGGGGTTGGGCTATGACAATAAACCTGTCTCCGGCGTGGTGACAGCGCACATTCGATTGCGGACAATAGCGCCCCTCTAATGATAATAAAATAGGATGCGGCACCATGAAGTTCTGGCTTTTGCTTTTTTTGGCGCTGACGGCACGAGCGGAGCAATTATCACTTGCGCGATTGCTGGCTTCGCCCTCTTTGCTTGGTGTCAGCGTGAATCAGCTCCAGTTTGTGCCGCAAAGTGAGCGCGTCAGTTATCTACAAAATCGCAACGACGATGCGGCTTATTTTGATTTGTGGTGGTGGCACAGCGCGAGCGGCGCGAAACGATTGTTAACGGCCGACGATATATTAAAAGCCGATAACGCCACTGTTTCCGAGCAGGAAAAAGCTGAACGCGAACGTAAACGTCAACACGGTCAAGGCATCGTTAATTATGCGTGGCATCCAAATGGAAAATGGTTGCTAGTGCCGCTGCGTGGGCGTTTGTTTGTGGTCGATGTCAGTGACACGGAAAACATCACATGGCGCGAAGTTGGTGACGGTAGCGGTGGCATTTCAAACGCGAAATTTTCTCCGCAAGGGCGCTATATCAGTTTTGTAAAGCAACATAATCTTTATCTGGCCGATGTTGCCCAACTGCGCGTTAAGCCGGTCACTATCGAAGGCAACGGCACCGTGAGTTACGGCACGGCAGAATTTATCGCGGCAGAAGAGTTAGGTCGTTACGATGGATATTGGTGGGCGCCCAATGATCAATATCTGGTCTACACTCGCGTTGACGAGTGGGCGGTAAGTGTACAAAAACGTTACGACATGCGCGCCGATGAAGTGGTCTTGGTGGAGCAGCGTTATCCGCAAGCGGGCAGCAAAAACGCGCAAGTGCAATTATTGCTGACCGATTTATTAAGTGAACAAACCACCATTTTGGATTGGACCGACAATGACGATGTGTATTTGTCGCGCGTAGCGTGGTTGGCCGATTCGCGTCGCATAGCGGTGCAGCGACTGTCGCGCGATCAGCGCAATTTGGATTTATTGTTAATTGATACGCTCACCAACAAGCCAAAACGCGTGATCAACGAAAACCATTCGAAGTGGGTAAATCTGAATAACGAAACCCGATTTTTAACGCAATCCAATCAACTGATTTGGGCGTCGCAGCGCAACGGTTATAAACATTTATATTTGTATCAAAATGACGGCAAACAACTCGCGCAATTAACCAACGGCCCGTGGGAAGTGTCGTCGCTATGCGGTGTAAATGAAGCGGCCGGCGTGGTGTATTTCACCGCCAATATTGATTCGGTATTAGAGAATCAGTTGTACAGCGTTAAATTGTCGGGCGGTCATATCACTCGCGTCAGTCCCGAAGCGGGGTGGCATCAAACGCTGTGTGCGATCAATGACAATCAAACGGTGTTTGTCGATCAATTCAGCAGTGCGCAACACGCAACGCGAACGCAGATCTACAGCAGTAGCGACGTGACGCCCAAATTAATCGTCAGCAATGACATAAAAAACGATCACCCGTATGCGCCGTATTATGCCGATCACGTCACGCCCGAATTTGGACAAATCAAGGCGGATGACGGGCAAGCTCTTTATTACGCCTTGTATAAGCCGAAAGATTTTGACGCCACTAAGCAGTATCCGGTGGTGTTCGATATTTATGGCGGGCCGCACGCGCAGCGCGTGCGCGATGCGTATTCGCTGGATTGGCGTCAGTTATTACTACAACACGGATTTTTAGTGCTGACCTTGGACAATCGCGGTATGGCGAATCGCGGCCTCGATTTTGAACAGGCGATCTATCATCGACTGGGCAATGTTGAAGTGAACGATCAACGCCGTATGGTGGCGCAATTAAAACAATGGCCATTTGTCGATGCGACACGCATCGGCGTATTTGGCTGGAGTTATGGCGGTTATATGGCGCTCAATTTATTGTGCAAAGCGGGCGCGGATTTCAGCGCAGCGGTCGCCGTTGCACCCGTAACCGATTGGCGTTTATACGATACCGCCTATACTGAACGCTACATGGGGCTGCCCGCGCAAAATGGCGATGCGTATAATGACAGTAGCGTGTTATCGCACGTCGCCGACTGCAATGGAAAGCTATTATTGATGCATGGAATGGCCGACGATAATGTGCTGTTTTTACACAGCATAAAATTAATGGCCGCGTTGCAGCAGCAACAAAAGCCGTTTGAATTAATGACGTATCCTGGCAGTAAACACGGTATCGCCGGTAATAACGAACGACTGCATTTGTACCAGACGGCGATCGATTTTTTTGTCCGTCATTTAGCGTTACCCGCTCATGGCGTGGTGCGCTAAGTGATGTTAATTTTTATGTTCCTGTGATGGAGTAACGCAATGAAAGCAATGAAGTGGATGATGGTCGGTGTGATCGCAACGTCGGTGGCCTTGAGTGGTTGCACCATTGATCCGTACACGGGCGAGAAAAAAACCAGCAACACGGCGAAAGTCGGTGGGATCAGTGCGGCAGTTTGTGCTGCCATTGGCAGTCGTAAAGATCGCGAACACGCGCTGAAATACGCGGCCTTGTGCGGTATCGCTGGTGCGGGTGTCGGCTATTACATGGACACGCAAGAAGCAAAATTGCGTCAAGAGCTGGAAGGTACGGGTGTGCGCGTGCAACGCAATGGCGATCAAATCAAATTGGTGATGCCGGGTAACATTACGTTCAGCAGCGGCAAGGCCGATATTCAAGACAGTTTCTATCCCGTATTGGGTTCGGTGGCCAAAGTGATCGGTGAATACAAAGACACCTCGCTGGCGATTTCGGGTCACACCGATTCCACCGGCTCTGATGAATTGAATCGCGAATTGTCGCAACGCCGCGCGCAAAGCGTGTTGAACTATTTGAAATCGCAAGGCGTTAGCGGCGCGCGTTTAAGTGCACGCGGTTACGGTAGCAGTATGCCGGTGGCCGATAACAACACCGATGCCGGTCGTTCGGCCAATCGCCGTGTTGAGTTAGATCTGGTTCCGAAGCAATAATTATTTCAATTGCTCATGACGCCGATTTCAATCTTGTGTTGTGATCGGCGTTTTTTATTTCTTTTTTTCCACGGCCATGATGACAAACGACAACGACTCGAGAACGATGATCACGCCGCACGCCTTCACGGTTGATTCAGAACTGCTGGGCGTACCCTTAGCGACGCCCGCGCGGCGATTGGCAGCGTTTGCGATCGACAGTGTGGTGGTCTTTTTGTTGACGCGACTTGGTAGTGCTTTTTTTATTGCCGGTTTGGCTCTGTTGGGTTTTTCGATGTGGCGTCAACCGTCGATGGAGCAAACGGTGCCATCGCGTTGGCAAACCAATGTGCGCTGGGGTTTGGTGTTGATCGTGGTGTTGTGGGGCGGTGCGCAAGTGGCACAAGAATGGCACCACGAACGCGTTGAACACGCCACGACGGTGGCTGAAACCACGCTAACCGATGAAAGTTTAAGTGACCACGAAAAAGTATTGAAACTGGAGCATGAGCTGGCTGACATCAAACAATCCGGTGACGAGGTTGGGGTTATCGGATCGTTTAAAAATGTGTTGACCGATATCGGTTTCGAATTTGGTTGGGCGACGATTTATTTTTCACTTTTAACCACGTTTTTCAACGGACAAACGTTGGGTAAAAAATGGATGGGAACGCGTGTCGTGCAATTAAACGGTAAACCGTTGTCAATTTGGATCAGTTTCAATCGCGCTGGTGGTTACGCTGCCGGAGCGGCTACTGGCATGTTGGGATTTGCGCAAATTTTTTGGGACGCTAACCGACAAGCGATACACGATAAAATTGCCAACACGGCCGTCATTGATCTGCATCGTTCACGATATCCGTTGGTTGCAAACTCAACCTCTTTCGCGCCGCCCAAGGCGACCATAGGTGAGTCTTCGCCATAACTGTTCGAATGGTCCTTGTGGTGAGTAAGCGATATAAACGCGGGAAAAAACCGCAATGACACACCACACCGCGATGACCACGGCGAGTAATTGCAGGTGATTAAGTCGCGCAAAATAGCCCAGTCCATGACCATAAAAAAACCACGAACACAAAAGGCTGGTCAATAAATACGAGCTAAACGCCATGCGGCCTACCAAACGCAATTGTCGTTGCCACGTCAGCAAGAACGAGCTCTTGCTCCAGATAATAAAGAGTGCGATATACCCCATTGCCGCCAGCATCGAACCGAAATAATTGAGTAATTGCGCCGCGCCCAACGAAACGTCGAAAGCAAAATCACTGTCAAACTGTTGTTGAACGGACGCAAACGCCAATCCCAATCCGGTGCTTAATCCGACAATAGCAATAACGTAATAATGTGAAAGTGGTCGTTCGCCATGAAACCAACGAGTGCGAAATAGCCACACGCCAAATAACATTTGCGCCAATAACCGCGAACTGTAAAACCATATTAAATGCGATTCAAGTTGTCTGGATTGCGCTAGGCGTAGCGGCATTTGCTGCCACCACGAGCCGCGCATTTGTTCGATTTCCTGTTGCAGGGTTTCCGGTGGCGGCAACCAATACAACAAGGCGCGAGTAGGATGGTCGGCATAGGCGGATAACATGGCCTCTGAGGCATGATGCGTGACCAAAACACTGAGCGAAAAAAACAATAACGCGGCGATCAACAAATAGCGCGCAGGCAACAGTAAAAAACCGTACAGCAACCAGCCGATAATCGCGTAAACCGCCAGCACATCACCCGACCACACGGCGTAACCATGAATGATGCCGATAACAAAAAGCGCCACCATGCGGCGGCTGTGCAGTGTCCACGCGGATTGTTGTCGGTCTTTGGCGTGCTCGACAAAAAGCGCACAACCGGCACCGAACAAAATCGTGAAAATAGTGATAAATTTTTCATGCACCAGAATATAACTAAGCGCCCAAGTAAGTGCCTGCGGCGCAGAAAAATCGGCGACATTGCGCGGGTTGTTATACGCGACAAAGGGCAAGCCGAATGACCAGATATTGACCAGTAGAATGGCCAACACTGCGATGCCTCGAATTAAATCGAGTGAGTCTATGCGAAGATAATTCCGTGTCATTGCGTTCCCTAAAAAAGTTTGATTAGGCTGACGGTCCTAAATATTTCGCCGCGCCAAGTTCTATTTTATCCATTTCTTGCAAAAATAAGGGCAGCAGTCGTTCACTGTTTTCTCGATCGCCCGCCTTTAAAGCGGTTTCCAGATCGTGGGCGTACTGACGCATCTGCGGCACACCGACATAGCAGCAGGCACCGTGAAATTTATGAACCTGCGCTAACACGGTTTTGTGATCGTTATGTTTGGTAGCGTTTTGAATGTGTTGACGCGCTTCCGGCAAACTTTTGATCAATCCTTCCAACATTGCTTTGGCCAGTTCCGGTTTTTGATTGGCCATTTTTAAACTCAGATTCCAGTCGATCACATCGGTGCCAGAGGGCGAATTGATCTCACTGTCATCTTGGCGACGACGCAAACGACCTTTAGGTCGCCGGTCTTTATGTAACCAGCGTTGAATGGTGTGACACAATTCTTGTTCTGAAACCGGTTTTGTTAAGTAATCATCAAGACCGGCTTGCAGCAAACTTTCGCGTTCGCCTTTCATCGCGTGTGCGGTGAGCGCGATGATCGGTGTTTGCCGGTGCCTGGCGTGTGCGCGTAATGTGCGCGTCGCTTCGATGCCGTCCATTTCCGGCATTTGTATGTCCATTAAAATGATATCGAAATCGCAATCCTTGGCTTGTTTTACGGCGTCGCGACCATTAACCGCCAAGGTCACTTGTGCGCCATTGTCACGCAGCAAGGTGGCCACCAATTCCAGATTGGCTTCGTTGTCATCGACGGCCAGTACACGGCATTGTAAGGGCAATGTGGTGAGCGAAGGCGCACTGGGCGGCACCACATCAATGGCGTTAAATAGTCGCTGCAAACTGTTAAACAACAAGCGTTGACCTAATGGTTTGCTCACAAAAACGTGAGCGCCTAAATCGCTCCACCACGCTTGTTCGGTGGCGTCGATACTGTTGCTGGCAACCAGTAACCGCGCACGTTGTTGTTGCACCAAACGTGGCACCAATTGCGTATAGCGCGCAGGAAACTGACGTGACGACACGCCACTTAATAACACGGCGTCAAGGGGTTTTGCGGCCGCGTGCGCGGCGTCAAGATAATCGACGCAATCACGCCATTCACCGAATTGCACAAAATCAATTTGCCACATACTGAGCATATGGGTAATGGCCAGACGCGTGGTGTTGTGCGGTTCGAACACCACCACCTGTTTGTCACAGAATTCATCGCCACCGCGCAGGCCAGTGTGGACTTCGTCAGATTTTTCGCAGCGCAAGGTAAACCAGAACGTCGAGCCGCTACCTTGTTCGCTTTCGAGGCCAATCTCGCCGCCCATTTTTTCGACCAATTTTTTCGAGATCACCAAACCCAAACCAGTACCGCCAAATCGTCGCGTGGTGGTGGTATCGGCTTGACTGAACGCTTGGAATAATTGTCGTTGTTGTTCCTCGCTTAAACCGATGCCGGTGTCTTTAACGTGAATGGCAATGACCACGTGTTCGTCACTTTCGGCTTCTAGCATCACGCGCACTTCGACGCCGCCATGCTGGGTGAATTTCACCGCATTGTTGACCAAATTGGTTAAGACTTGTTTTACCCGCAGCGGATCGCCGAGCAAATTATTCGGCACATCGGAATACACCAGTGCAACTAATTCCAGCTGTTTTTCAAACGCTGCTGGTGCTAACAGTGAAAGGGTTTCGTCGATTAACTCGCGCAGATCCAGTGGCGAGTTTTCTAACACCAAACGACCCGCTTCCACTTTCGAAAAATCCAAAATATCATCAACGATAGTGAGCAAACCCTGAGCGGATTTACGGATCGTATTGAGGTAATCGCGTTGTTTGTCGCTCATCTCGGTTTTAAGCAACAAATTAGTGAATCCGATCACGCCGTTCATCGGCGTGCGGATCTCGTGACTCATATTGGCGAGAAATTCCGATTTAACGCGCGACGCTTCCAACGCCTGCTTGCGCGCCAGATCGAGTTCGACATTTTGCTCCTCGATGGTTTCCAGTGTTTGTCGCAGATCGGACGTTGCTTGTTCAATGCTTTGTTGCATTTCTTCGTGAGCCGCTTGCATGGCGCTGGCCATCGACGAAATGCCGCTCTCCAGCACCCGCAATTCGCCAGTGGAATGCGCGTTGAGATCGACATCGAATTTTCCTTCACGGATGCGATTCACGGAATTCGCCATTTGCACGATTGGCGTGATCACCGAGCCGGCCATGCGCACGGCCAACCAGCCACCGAGCGCAATGCCACACAACACGATCAACGTCGCTGTGGTTAGAATGCGGTATTTCGTCAACATGAGCGCTTCGCGCGACATCAATACGGCCACATAACCGAGTTTGGTGCGCGCGTTTTGCGTCGCCGCGCTGCCACGCAAAAATGACGGCGATTGGATCTGCCCAACCACGGGCGCGTGCGCCACCAAGCCGCGATTAAACAGTTGCAAACTGACGAAATCGGGTAACGCAGGTAAACGTAAATTGTCGATATGAGCGGTTTGACCGCTGGCTGCCAGCACGCGTTGGTGCGCGTCAAAAATAACCAGCGAATTGATATCGTCGTCGTTATCGCGCGCACCGTCGATTAAATTGCGCAGCTGTTCGGTGTCACCACTAATGACGCCGTGTTCGCTGGCGTAAGCTAATTGCTGTGCGATGGTTTGTGCGCGTCGTTGCAAATTGTTTTCGGCATCGCGTAATTGCCCGTGCGCAAAATAAACGCTTAATGCCAATGCCACCAAACAGGTAGGAAACAGTGCCAACATCAGCACGCGTGTGCGAATACTCCACTCTCTCATGGTTTTACGTCTTGTGGTAAAGTCAGCGGAAAATGCAACTGCGGCAACACCGAAGACGCGTCAAACGTTGCGTTCATGCTGCGCAGCACTTGTTGATTGACAAGCAAACCGAATTGTTGTGCCGTTTCAAAACGTGAACGCTCACCGCGCAACAATGCCAAACATAATTGCACGGCCTGTTGGGCGCGCGTCGAGGCGTCGGGTAACAACGTAAATAGCGCACCACTGCGTAGCGCCGCTTCACCACCTGCGATCACGTTTTTGCCTTGTTTCATGGCTTGCATAACGACATTGTCGAGCACATCGGGCGGATACAGTTGGCTGTCGGCGGTGATGAGTAAGATGTCACTGCGTCGCAACACGCGCGGCAATAATCGCTCGACGAATTCGCCTTCGTGCAAATACAACCCTTGAAAGGATAATTCATGTCGCCGCGCGGCATGTTGCCACGATGATTTCGTGATTACTGTGTAGCGATCAAAAGCAACGCCGACGCGCGCCGACGCGCCATGTACGGCACGGGCAAAATCCATCATTTGTTCAGCGTCGGCGTCGGCATAAATACCGCTCCAGCGCGCGTGCTTAAGATCTTGTGCCACCCAAGCGCGTTCGGCCCTCAAGCTCACTACCGTGCCGCGAAAACCGCTGCGCCATAACGCGCGATCGGCGTTTGCATCGGCACTGATCACAAACCATGTGGCGGGCGGAATATGCAAGGGCGATTCGTTCACGTTCAATACGTTCAACGTCAGTGTTTGTGCTTGCTGTTGCGGCCAACTCGCGCTAAACGCATCGCGATCGGCGTTGTATTCGCCGTGCTCTAACCAAACGGCCGACAAGGCGCCGGCGGCGATGGCAGCGGTGGTTGTGAACGCAAAACAAAGCAGCAGCAGAAGGCGGCATCCCAGCGGCATGAAACGTTTTCCGGAGGTGTGGTAGCGCGATTATGACGGCGCTCACAGAGGCATGCACCTGCTAAACTGCACGCCCGCCCGTTAGCTCGTCTCAATCACCATGAATGTACTGGTATTCGATATCGAAACCATACCGGATGTTGCCGGTTTGCGTGCGCTTTATTCGTTGCCGCCCGAGCTACCCGATGCCGATGTGGTGAGCGCCGCACAATTACTGCGACGTCAACGCAGTAACGGCTCGGATTTTTTGGCCCTGACGGTACAAAAAGTGGTGACCATCGCACTGCTGCTGCGCAGTGGCGATCAGCTATCGCTGTGGTCGATCGGTTGTCCTGACACCGATGAAAAAGAAACCGTGCAGCGTTTTTTTGATGGCATCGAACGCTTCACGCCGACGTTAGTGAGTTGGAACGGTAGCGGATTCGATTTGCCGGTATTGCATTATCGCGGAATGATGCATCGTGTCAGTGCCGAACGCTATTGGCAAACGGGCGAGGGCGATGCCGCGTTCAAATGGAATAATTACATCAGCCGTTATCACGAGCGTCACACCGATGTGATGGACATTTTATCGCTCTATCAAGGCCGCGCCGTGGCCCCGCTGGATGACATCGCAACCTTGTTAGGCTATCCCGGCAAAATGGGCATGAGTGGCAGCAAAGTGTGGGATGCTTATCAAGCGGGCGAGCAGTGGTCGATACGTCATTATTGCGAAACCGACGTGCTCAACACCTATCTGGTTTATTTGCGTTTCGAATTATTGCGCGGACGTATAACTGCCGCTCAGTGCGACGCCGAAGAAGCGCGTTTGCGCGAGTATTTGGTGGCGCAAAGCAAACCGCACTTGAACGAATTTTTAGCGGCGTGGAAATGAAATAATTTTCTACGAAGTTGAGTTTGAATTTTGATTTAAGGTATTTCTAAATGTCTCGACATAAGAAACGCGCATTACCCGATATTACCCCGACCGTCACCATCGAACGTTTGTCCCACGAAGGACGCGGTGTGGCCCATGTTGACGGCAAAATTGTTTTTATCGAAGAAGCCCTGCCGGGCGAAACCGTGCAATTCAAATACGTGGCCCGCTCGGCCAAATTCGATGAAGGTTTGGCGATAACCGTCGCCGATCCGTCGCCGGATCGGGTGGACATAAAATGTCCGCATCATCAAATTTGTGGTGGCTGCTCGATGCAACACATCAGCAGCAGCGCGCAAATAAACATGAAGCAAGGGATCTTGTTAGAGCAACTCGCGCATTTTGGGAATGTCGATGTGCCGCGCATTTTGACACCGCTAACCGCGCATCCGTGGGGCTATCGTCGCAGCGCGCGCATGGGGGTGAAATTCGTGGCCAACAAAGGTGCGTTGGTGGGGTTTCGTGAAAAGCGTTCGCATTTTCTTGCGACCTTGAATGAGTGCCATGTTTTGCACCCGAAAGTGGCCGCATTAATGCAACCGCTAAAAGACATGGTGGCCAGTCTCGATGCGCGTGCGCAATTACCGCAAATGGAAGTGTCGGTCGGCGATGACGCCGTGGCGTTGGTGTTGCGTCATTTGCAACCATTAAGTGAACACGACACGCAGATTCTGATCACGTTTGCACAGCAACATGATGTGCAGTTTTATGCGCAACCCGGTGGCCGCGACAGCGTGCACAAGTTATGGCCATCGAGCGGCGAAGATCGCCTGCATTATCGCCTCGATGATTTTGATTTGACCATGCAATTTCATCCCATGGATTTCACCCAAATCAACGCTGATATCAATAAACAAATGATTAATCGCGCGATTGAATTATTAGACCCGCAAGCACACGAATCGGTGCTGGATTTATTTTGTGGTTTGGGCAATTTTACGTTGCCGCTGGCGCGTAAAGCCAAACGTGTTGTCGGCGTCGAAGGCGACGATGCCATGGTCGTGCGTGGCCGCGAAAACGCGGCCCACAATGGTTTGACTAATGTCGAGTTTTATGGTGCCAATCTCGCTAAAGATCTGCCGACGCAGCCGTGGGTAGGCGAAGGCTTTGACAAGATCCTGATTGACCCGCCGCGCTCCGGCGCGTTAGAGGTGGTCACCGAATTGGCGCGCTTCAAGGCCAAGCGTGTGGTTTATGTGTCGTGCAATCCCGCCACGTTGGCGCGCGATGCGGGTGAATTGACTAAGCTTGGTTATCATTTAACGCAGGCCGGTGTCATGGATATGTTTCCGCACACCACGCACGTGGAATCCATTGCCGTATTCGAACGGAAATAACCGTAGGTCCATCGCATCACATCATGGTCAAAGTTCGCGACGATTTTCCCTTAACGGCCGACGGCGCCATCGACGTCGAGGCGTGGTTGGCGCGCATTAATTTGC
The DNA here is from genome assembly GCA_964650615.1 of uncultured Pseudomonadaceae bacterium. Lineage (GTDB taxonomy): Bacteria > Pseudomonadota > Gammaproteobacteria > Enterobacterales > Permianibacteraceae > Permianibacter. Next base: position 21,496 of record CAZYUS010000009.1, read on the forward strand.
AACGCGAACCGGAGCAAATGAAGCTGCTGTGCAAGGCGGTGGAATTAGTCATCACCCAACATTGGGATGCGGTGACCGATTTGGGGACCTCGTGTTTCGAGCAAGGGCTGGCGATGGCCGAAATTCTCGCCAGTCTGAATATGGACACGCAAACGCTGACCGCCGCTGTGATTTACCCCAGTGTGCATTTTGGCGAACTGGCGCTGGATATTGTCGAAGAGCAACTCGGTAAACCGATCGCCAAACTGGCGCGCGGAGCGCTCAAAATGGATGCCATTCGTTCGCTACAAGGCGCGCAAGCGAGTGGCAAACTGACCACCAATCAAGGCGATAACTTGCGCAAAATGTTAATCGCTATGGTCGATGACACGCGCATTGTGCTGATTAAATTGGCCGAACGCATTTATCTGTTGCGCGCCGTTAAAAATAAAGACAGTGCCACGCAAAAACGTATCGCGCACGAAACCAGTGAAATTTTTGCGCCGCTCGCCAATCGCTTGGGTATTGCGCAATTAAAATGGGAGCTAGAAGATTTAAGTTTTCGCTACCAACACCAAGCCGAATACAAAGAAATTGCCGCACAGTTACACGAAAAACGCGCCGATCGCGAAAAATGGATCAAGGACGTTATTGATTTAATCAAATCGGAATTGGACAAAGTACACATTACAGGCGAAGTGACCGGGCGGGTTAAACACATTTATTCGATTTGGCGCAAAATGGTGCGCAAGCACGTCGGCATCGACGAAATTTACGATGTGCGCGCGGTGCGCGTGTTGGTGGATGAAATTCGCGATTGTTACGCCGTGCTTGGCATCGTGCATGGCCTGTGGCAACACATCCCGAAAGAATTTGACGATTACATCGCCACCCCAAAAGAAAACGGTTATCGCTCGTTGCACACAGCGGTCATTGGTCCTGGCGGCAAAGTGCTGGAAGTGCAAATTCGCACGCACACTATGCACTCCGAATGCGAACTCGGAGTTGCCGCGCATTGGCGTTACAAAGAAGGCACCGGCATGTCACCGGATAGCACGCACGAAAGCAAAATTGCGTGGCTGCGTCAGTTGGTGGAATGGCAAGAAGAAGTCGCCGATCATAATGCCTTGTTAGATGAGTTTCGCGCCGAAGTGGTGGACGAGCGCGTGTACGTCTTCGCGCCCGATGGTCGCATTGTCGATTTGCCGCACGGTGCAACGCCGATTGATTTTGCGTATCACGTCCACACCGATGTCGGGCATCGTTGTCGCGGCGCGAAAGTGAACGGGCGTATCGTGCCGCTGACGTACACGCTGCAAACCGGTGAGCAAATTCAGATCCTTACCGCTAAAGAAGGGCATCCCAGCCGCGATTGGCTAAATCATTCGCTCGGTTTTGTGCAATCACAGCGCGCGCGTTTAAAAATACAAACGTTTTTTCGCGCGCAGAATCGCGAACAAAATATCGCCGAAGGGCGTGAACTACTCGACAAAGAACTCGCGCGTCATGGGTTAAGTAAAATTGATTTACTCCCGATCGCCAACAAATTTAATTTGCACAGCATCGACGATTTATACGGCAATGTGGGGCAGGGCGATATTGGTGTCATGCAAGCGGTGAACGCTGCGGTGACGGCGCATTTACCGCAACCGGAAGTGCGCGACGAAGTGCGCCCGACGATAAAGCCGAACCGTGCGGGGGCGTCATCGAAAGCCACGCGCAGCGACATCGAAGTAGAAGGTGTCGGAGATTTAATGACACACACCGCCGGTTGTTGCAAACCGGTGCCGGGTGATGACATCAAAGGCTATATCACGCAAGGTCGCGGCATTGCGATTCATCGTAGCGATTGCCCGTATATCGCACGCTTGGGTGAGCAACGTGCTGAACGATTAGTCGATGTGCAATGGTCCAACACCACGGCGTCGTTGTATGTGGTCGATCTCGATATCGAAGCCAATGACCGGCAAGGATTATTGCGTGATGTCACCGCTTTAGTGGCCAACGAAAAAATCAACGTGGTTGGATTGGGGACGCAAGTCAATAAAAAACTGAACTTGACCACGATCCAGCTGCAAGTAGAAGTGCGCGACAGTCATTCCCTATCGCGCTTGCTCGCCCAGATCCATAAACTGCCCAGCGTATTGACGGTGCGACGACGAGCTTAAGCATGAGTCAGTCGCGTTAGCTGTGAATAAACGCAACACAAAAAATCGCGGTTTTTAGGCTAATGCCTGTCAGTTAAGCTTATTTGCAGTCAAAAACAACCCCACCCAACCCTCCCCTTGTTAAGGGGAGGGCTTTAGATCCCCCTCCTTTCCAAGGAGGGGTTAGGGGTGGTTGGCTTTTATGTCGCTAGCAATTTGCTTAACTGACTGACATTACGGTCTTTAGGCCGCCAATCGACGTTCAACGTTAGTCGATAAAAAATCGTTAGGGTAATCACCAGTGAACAACGCACTCGAACAATTATTATCGCTCATGCAAACGCTGCGCGATCCGCAAAAAGGTTGTCCTTGGGATCAGGCGCAAACCTTTAGCACCATTGCACCGTTTACCTTGGAAGAAGCGTATGAAGTGGCGGATGCGATCGCACGCGACGATTTTGACGATTTGAAATCAGAGTTAGGTGATTTATTATTCCAAGTGGTGTTCTATTGCCAAATGGCGAGCGAGCAACAGCGCTTCGATTTTTATGATGTAGCGCAGGCCATGAACGAAAAATTAATTGCGCGTCATCCGCACGTTTTTGCCGACGAAACATTTGTGTCGGTGCCGCAATTGCACACGCAATGGGAAGCGCGCAAAGCAAAGGAGCGCGAACACAAAGCGCAACGCAAAGGCGAAACCGTTCATCCCAGCGTGCTGGACGATGTACCGCTGGCATTGCCGGCGCTGGCGCGGGCGCAAAAATTACAAAAACGTGCCGCCAGTGTTGGATTTGACTGGCCGTCACTGCCGCCGGTAATGGCAAAACTCGACGAAGAAATCGACGAACTGCACACCGCGCAACAACAGCAAAACGCTGACGCGATTGAAGATGAATTGGGCGATGTTTTGTTTACGGCGGTGAACGCTGCTCGCCATCTGCATGTTAATGCCGAGCAAGCCTTGCGCCGCGCCAGCGAAAAATTTGAACGCCGGTTTCGCGCCGTTGAACGCCTGCTACGTGCCGACGGCGTGACGATGGCGCAAACCGATGCGGCAACACTTGACCGCTACTGGCGGCGCGCTAAAGAAATCGTCTGAACGCGCGATCGCTTTATTTATTCTTTTCTACACTTAGAGGGCCGAAAATCGCTTAGGTCCTCGTTATCATGCCATTCCGTTCCATTGCCACCCGCCTGCAAGTCTTGATGAGCTTCGCGCTGGTGGTCGCCGTGCTCATCGTCGCTTTTTGTTCGGCGTGGTTTTCACTGCGTACGCAAACGGTGGTGAGCGAGCAAGCCACCAAAACCTTGCAAGAGCTGGCCTCGCAAGTGGTCACTCAGCGCGGCACCGTGGCGGCAGAGGACATGGTGGCGGGCTATCGCCGCACACTGGCCACGGTTTCGGCGTATGCCGATTTACTGAGCGAAATGTCCGTCAGTGCCAAACAAGGTGGCAATACCGCGCTACTGCGCAAATTGGCCGGCGATTCAATTCACCACACGTTAGAACGGCAAAAAGATCAGCTCGGCATTTGGTTCGGATTTGAGCCCAATGCCTTTGACGGCAATGACCGCGTCATGGTCAATCGCGCTGATGCGATTTCCAACGAAATTGGTCGTCCCGCGCCCTATTGGTCGCGTGATGACACCGGTGCGGTCACGTTGGAAGTGATGAACGAAGATTACTTCACCAACGCGGCATTAGAGGCCAGCGGTTTACCGAATAATTTTTGGTACACCTGCGCGCGCGACAAGAAGCAAGCGTGTTTTATCGAGCCCTACACCGACACGGTCAACGGTAAACAAGTGTTGATGAGTTCGGTTGCAGTGCCGGTGATGGTGAATGGCGCTGTTATTGGCGTGACAGGAGTCGATTTTCGTGTCGATGAACTATCGGTTTCGGCCAACGAAGCCAATGCCTCGTTATGGAACGGCACCGGTCGTATGTTGCTTTTAAGTGGTTCGGGTTTGGTGGTGGCCGACAGCGATCAAAATAATAACTTCGCCTCAAAAAAACTCGATGACACGGATATCGACTCCAAAAGCTGGTTTGCACAGCATTTAAGTGACCATCGTCCGACCGTCGCATTTGATCGCGACGGCGATAAAATTCTGGCGTGGATCCCCGTTGATGTGGGCGACGGGCGCACGTTTTGGGGCATTGCACTGAGCTTACCGCAAGCCATCGTGCTCGCTGACATCGCCGCGATGAACGACACCATGGCCACGCAAACGCGCAACAGCTTAATCACGCAAGTGGTGATCGGCGTGATCGTGATCGCTATCGCTTTATTGTTGGTTACCTCGATCAGCAAAAGCATTTCGCAGCCGATCGAATTTGTCGGCAAAAAATTGCGCGAAATTGCGCTTGGCGGTGGCGATTTAACGCAACGCCTGCCGGTCAATGGAGAAGACGAAGTCGCGCAATTAGCGCAAGCCTGCAATGATTTATTAACCTCGTTGCAACAGCTCATTCAAATGGTGGGGTTGTCGTCGCAATCGGTTAATGAATCGGCCGAACGCACCGCGTTACTGGCGCACGACAACGCCAAAGGCATCGCCGCGCAGCAAACCGAAATCGACATGGTCGCCACGGCCTCGACGCAAATGTCGAGCGCGATCAGCGAAGTCGCGCAGAGTGCGAATCGCGCCGCTACCGCCGCCGAAGGCGCGCGACAACAGGCGCAGTCGGGCCATCGCGTGGTCGCCGATACCGTGATCGCCATTCGTAGCGTGTCAACCGATGTGATTGAAGCCTCGGACGTGATCAAAAAATTAGCCGATGACAGTGCGCGAGTGGGCAGCATTCTGGATGCCGTGCGTGGCATTGCCGAGCAAACCAATCTGCTCGCCCTCAACGCCGCCATTGAAGCCGCGCGCGCGGGTGATCAAGGACGCGGATTTGCGGTGGTGGCAGACGAAGTGCGGCAATTAGCACAGCGCACGCACAGCAGCACGCAAGAAATTCAGGAAATCATCGGTGCCATTCGACAGGGTACTAACAAAGCTGTCGAAGCGATGGAAAAAAGTCGCAGCAATACCGAAACCTCGGTCGAACAAGCCAATACCGCCGGCAACGCACTGACCGCGATCACGCAATCGATCGGCACCATCAGCGACATGAATTTACAAATCGCCGCAGCGGTCGAACAACAAAGCAAAGTTACCGAAGAGATCACGCGCAACGTCACCGCCATTCGCGATGTCGCGCAAACGCTGGCCATGGCCGCGCACGAAAGCGCCGATACCGGCACACAGTTAAACCGTGCCGCCGATCAGTTACGGAAGTTGTTAGCGCAGTTCAAGGTATAAATCGTCCGCTTGAGTCGGGCGCATTGTGTGATCGTTAATTGGATGAAAACCATGCGGGATTTTCTTTTGTACTGGTCAGCGGCAGGCGGTATCACCGCGCAGAGCGCAGA
>CAZYUS010000009.1:27146-36589 GCA_964650615.1 uncultured Pseudomonadaceae bacterium
CAAACGCGTTGTCGAGCGAATGGACCTCGCTACCAGAGGATGACTGGCAAGCCTGTATCGAACACATCGGTCATCACGATGTCATCCATTTACGATCACGCCCGCCGCTGAGCGCCAATCTGACGGCCGCGCAAATTACGCAAATGGAAAAACTGGCATCGGTCGGATTATTGGCCGCCGGTGTTGCGCATGAAATCAATAACCCTGTCGGTTTTGTCAGCGCCAATCTCAATACCTTAAAAACCTATTGCAGCGAGTTATTGGCGGCGGTGGCGGCTTATCAACGTGTTGACCCGACAGTGTTGTCGGCATCGTTAAGCGAAGACGACAAGGTGTTGTTAGCCAATACCGATTTTGATTATTTGCAATCGGATTTAAAAGATTTAATCGACGAGTCGGTGAGCGGGCTGCAACGCGTTATTCGCATTATTCAATTACTCAAAGATTTTTCACGTAGCGGTGGTGACGAGTTTGCCGAGGTTGATGTGCATCAGTGTATCGAGAGCACATTAAATATCATCAACAACGAAATCAAATATAAGGCGACGGTTGTTAAAACGCTGAACGCAAGCGGAACCATTCGTGGCTTGGAAAACCAATTGAATCAGGTGTTCACCAACTTATTGGTTAACGCTAGTCATGCGATTAAAGAAAAAGGACAAATCACCGTCGCCACGCGCGATGTGGATGACGGTATCGAAATTGAAATTGGTGATAACGGCGTCGGCATCAGCGAAGAAAACATGAAGCGCATTTTTGAGCCGTTTTTCACCACCAAACCGGTGGGTGTCGGTACCGGTTTGGGGCTATCGGTGTCGCACGACATCGTGCAAAAACATCACGGAAGTATTGCGGTGCGTTCTGAAATCGGCAAAGGAACGGTGTTCAGTGTGTGGTTGCCGCGCACACAAAAAAATAATCCCGATCAGAAATAAACGGACCTTAACATGAACCCAACTGTTGTGCCTACAGCGTCACCCGCAACGTCGCCTGCAAACCCAGCGAATAAAGCGCCGGTGTTGCTTTTTGTTGACGATGAACCCGCGATCTTGTCGGCGTTACGACGGATTTTTCGCCCGCCCGGTTATCAGGTTCTGTTGGCCGCCAGCGGCGCCGAAGGCCTGTCGATTTTAGAAAAAGAAAACGTGCAAATGGTGATCTCGGATGCGCGTATGCCAGAGATGGACGGCGCGACCTTCTTGAAAGAAGTGTATCGCCGTTGGCCGCACGTGTTGCGCATTATGCTCACCGGCTACGCCGATATTACCACCACCATTTCTGCTATTAACGAGGCCAAAATATTTTGCTATCTCAATAAGCCGTGGGATGACACCGAATTAAAGGCTACGATTGACGGTGGACTGAAGCAATTTTTTCTCGAAAACGAACGCGCACGCTTGGAAGCGATTACCCGTGAGCAAAAAGCCGAACTGGAAAAAATGAATGCCAGTTTGGAGTCGCAGGTACGCGCACGCACCGCCGAGCTGCAGCAAACGGCGGATATGTTGGATGCCAGTTACGATGAATTAAAAGCGACTTACGAAACCACCGTGAGGGTGTTTTCGTCGTTGATTCATCTGCGCAAAGGACTGTCCAATAAATCGACGCAGCGCATTCTATCGGCGGTAAGAAAGTTGGCGCAGGAACTAAATTTTTCAGAAAACGAAACCCGTGATGTGGTGATGGCTGCCTCGCTATTCAACTTGGGCAAGATCGCGTGGCCGGATGAATTGATTACGCGTCCATTTGAATCGTTGACGCCCGACCAATGGGTCGAAGTCAAAAAATACCCGTTGCAAGCCGAAAACTTATTGATGGCCTTGGACCCGCTCAAAGACACGGCTCGTCTGATCCGTAATCATCAAGAAAGTTATGACGGGCGCGGGTTTCCCGATGGACTGTCCGGCGACGCCATTCCGCTGGGGTCGCGCATCTTGAAATTGGTCATTGATTTCGATGCGTTGGTCAGTGGCGGCCTGCAGCTAAAGCCGGTGCCGGTCGCGAACGCCATTGAGTACATCAAGCAACACGCCGGCAAAACTTACGATCCGACGGTGGTGGCACTGTTTATTGACGTGATGTCACGCGGCAGTGCGCAGGAAACGGCAAAAGAACAGGCGTCGGAACGGATGATTTATTCCAATCAATTAACACCGAATATGGAATTGTCACGCGACCTGTATTCCAGCGACGACATTTTATTGTTGAACAAAGGAAAAAAATTGAACGATTTGTATATTGCGCGCATTCTTGCCTTTGAAAAGGCAGAAAACGCCAAATTTTCCATTTACGTTCGCATTGATAATGACGTGGATGAAAACAAGGAGACGCCATCGTGAAAAAATACCGCTTGCTCTGCGTCGATGACGATGAACTGATGGTGTCAAGTTTGCGGCGTGTTTTGCGCAACGAACAATGGCAGGTCGATCTATTTGTGCAAGCGCATGATGCCCTTAAGGCGTTGGACGGTCAGCCGTATGATGTCATTCTCTGCGACTACAATATGCCGATGATCAATGGCGTCCAGTTTCTGGAATATGCCAAAGCAAAATCGCCGGACACTCCGCGCATTATCTTATCGGGTGGCTTGGACGTGTCGGTATTATCCGGAGCTATTAACAAGGCGTCAGTTTTTGGTGTGTTAGCCAAGCCGTGGAAAAATGATCAACTTATCGACATGATTCAGCGCGCGATAGGAGAGCGCAATAAATCACGGCAAAATGCCGCTGCTGAATCGTTAGATGCGTTATTCGAGGATGATAACTCCGCGCATGAATAACGCCGAAATTCAGCATGTGTCACCGACGAAACGCATCGCATGGGTGATGGCCACGCGTATTGTGTCGTTGTGTCTGCTGTTTTGGGGGGTGGTTTTTTCAGCGTTGTCATGGATTGACTATCGCCAGGTGAATCAAACGCTTGATGCCGATGTGAAATCGGTGATCGCTATTCATGGTCATATTATCGAGTTATCGCTTTATGATTTCGATAACAAAAAGCTTGAGCAGATCGCGACCGATTTGTTGGCATATCCGTTTGTTTATAGGGTTGAAATCTTCTCGGAAAAAGACCTGATTGCCAATGCCGAGCGTAAGCAAAACGCGGCGGACGATATGCCCGCTTTTACTGGGTTTAGGCGTTATGTAATAAGTGAAAAACTTCATTTTCATCAGTCAAGTAGCGCGCCGCTTGAGATTGGTTTGCTACGTTTAAGCTTTGACAACCGAACTCGGCTAAAGGCGTTTTACTCCCGCTCACTGAACTTGTTTTTGGGCGGTATTGCACTAATGACGTTGATAGCACTGGCGATTTTCTTTTTTGTGCAACGGTTTCTTACCGGGCCTATCAATCGGTTGGCTCGTGAGCTGACGCAAGTAGACATTCTGAACTTAACGTCACTGAATCTCGCTTTACCGAGGACGATACGAGGTACTGAATTGGACTCTGTCATCCGTTCGACGCAAAACGTGATTGATGCCGCGCATCAAGCCGTCGTGAACTTTGAAATGGTCGAAGCGGCGCTGAATTCGGCTAATGAGCATCTCGAAGACAAAATCAAGGAACGCACCGAAAGTTTGACTGAAGCGAATAATGCACTAACACAATCTTATGAACGGTTGAATGAAACGCGTGCCAAATTATTCGAGGCCGACAAATTAGCCGCCATCGGTCGCTTGGGGGCGGGTGTTGCGCACGAGATTAACAATCCACTGGCGATCGTGCGTGGCAATTTATCGGCGTTGCGAACCTATAATCACGACATGATTGAATTGATCACGCGTTATAGTCAATGCGTTGCAGGTGGTGACTTAAGCAAACTAGATGAGGTGTATCAATTCGAACAGCAACTCGGCATGGATTTCGTGGTCAGTGATTCCATGAACTTGTTGCGCGATATGGAAGATGCCGTAATGAGGGTGTCCGGAATTGTCAAAGATCTGAAAGCGTATTCACGCTCGGATGTAGCGGAAGTAGAGAACGTCAGTTTAGACGCTTGCGTACAACAAATTGTCGGTGTTACGCAGCAAATCGAACACACCTCGACGCAGTGGCTGGTGGAGTTAGGGGAGACGCGCAAAGTGCGCTGTCATGTCGCGCAGATCAATGAAATGTTGTCGCAAGTGATTCGCAACGCCTTGCAAGCAGTGGCGACGGTTAGCGACCCGTGTATCAGCATTAACACCGTTGAGTTGGACGACTGCGTGGCGATTATTGTTCGTGACAACGGCAGCGGCATCAGTGACGAAGCATTGAATAGTGCATTTGATCCGTTTTTTACTACGCGCGAAGTCGGATCGGGCAAGGGCTTAGGGTTAACCCGCGCGCGATCAGTGGTCGAAGCACACGGCGGTTCGATCACGCTGGGGCGCAACGAATCACGCGGCTGTTTTGTGAAAATAATCATTCCCTTTAAGACAGCAATCGAATAGGTCTGCTTACTCTGTCGTTTCGATCGGGGAGCGACACGGGATCTCTAAACGGAAAACGCTGCCAACGCCGACGGTTGATTTTACGCTTAACTGCCCGCCGTGCTGTTGCGCGATTGCCCACGATACGGCCAAGCCCAATCCGGTTCCTTGTCCCACTGGTTTTGTGGAAAAAAACGGATCAAAGATGTGGGGTAATACATCTTCTTTGATGCCGTGTCCGTTATCTTCGACTTCGCACCATGCGCGTTGATTTTCTTTATCGAAACCGCTGCGCAATTCGATGCGGCCATTTTTTTCGATGGCATATAACGCGTTCATCAGTAAATTTAACACCAATTGATTGATGCGGCCGAGTTCGCAACAAACCGGTGGAAGTGGGGTTAAGTTGATGTGGAACTGTCCCTTTTTGCGAATTTCCACCGCCACCAGATTGGCCGTAGCCATCAATGCTTGATTGAAATCTTGCTCGCTGTAAGTTTTGGTCTGATGGCCGGAAAACGTTTTTAAATCTTGCACGATTTGACTGACGCGGGTAATGCCATCTTGTGTGGCTTTCACCATTTCGGGAATGTCGCTGCGCAGTTGAGGGAGATCGTCGGCGGCTAATAATTGTTGCAGACGTGTGCGTGCGGTGACGGGTAAATGTTGTTGGTTTTCGATAAATAACTCACACAGTGCTAACAAGGTGTAACTATAGTCACTGATCGTTGCAATGTTCGATTTAATAAAACTTAAAGGATTGTTCATTTCATGGGCAACGCCGGCGGCCATCATGCCGACGGCAGCCATTTTTTCGGCCTCGACCAACTGTAGTTTGGTTTGCGTTAACGCATCGTTGGCGTGCAATAACAGTAATCGTTCCTTGTTGAGCTGGTCGTTGGCGCGCTCTAACTCTTGAGTGCGCTGGGCAACGCGCTGATCCAGTTCTTCGGCGATATTGTGTAAGCGTGAGTTCACCGCCGAAATAGCCGAATACAAATTATGCAGAGCGATAACGGAGAAATAATCACTGAGCGCTTGGTGTGGATTCGGCGTGTCGTGCTGATGCCCGAGCGCGATTTTTGCCAAGCGAACGTCGTCACCTAAGATGTGGAATACCAGCCACGATGACAAATAATCGAGCAATAATTCTGAAAAACGTTCCGATTGATGACTGAAGGCGTGTTCGAATTGTTCGATATGTGGCAGAAATTCGGCGTGGTACTTGGTGTGCGCTTTAAACTCGTTTTCGTTAACGCCGTGTTGACGCCAAATGGCCTCTTCGGTACGAAAATGCATCACCGCATAGTCACGAAAACCCGCGATGACGGCGGGCAGGCTTTCCCATTTTTTGCTGTCGACAAAATTCACAAATTCACCGATTAACGCGAACAAATGACGGTGCTGTTCGTCGATGATGGGAATATGGGTGACGAATTCATCGCCCCATATCGGGATCAATCTCGTCGTCATGGTGTTTCACTCGGCGGTTTGTTGGATTGCTGCTCTTCATCGTGGACGAGGATGGCGCGCTTTACTAATTCTCGCAATGCTTCGTCATCCCACGGTTTGGTAATAAATTGATAAATGGCACCGCGATTAATCGCTTCGGTTAGTGTGTTAAATTCGGTGTAACCCGACAAAATAATGCGTTTGATAGCGGGATACAATACACGCACGCGGCTGCACAATTCGGTGCCGTCCATTCCCGGCATGCGTTGATCACAGATCAGAACTTGTACCGAATTTTCGGCCAGTACCGTTAGCGCATCGGTACCGGAGTCTGCGGTTAACAAGCGGCAGCCTAAGCGGCGTAATACCCGCTTGAGTGCGTTAATCACTTCTGGCTCATCATCCACTAATAATACCGTGTGTTCAGAGGCGCTACGTGTCAGTAGCGGTTGCCATGAACGCGGCTGATTTGCCCACGCCATGACGTGTTGTTCTGGCATTGGTTGATTAAACAAATAGCCTTGCGCTTCGTCGCACAGCAGATCACGCAGGTAACGCAGTTGCGCTTCGGTTTCGACACCCTCGGCAATAACGTGTAAACCGAGATTGTGTGCCATCGCTACGATGGTGCGAACAATGGTGGCATCACCCGGTTCGATCAAAATATTTTGCACAAAAGAGCGATCGATTTTAATGATGTCGAAGGGGAAGCGCCGTAAATAACCAAGACTGGAGAAGCCGGTGCCGAAATCATCCATCGCAAGGCGAATGCCGCGATCGCGCAAGGCGCGCAAAATCGTAATCGCGTTTTCTGGGTTTTCCATCACCATGGATTCGGTAACTTCCAGTTCGAGGCAATCGGCCGTCAGTTGGTAGTGTTGCAGGGCGCTATCAATCGTGGTGAGCAATTTGCGATCGCGTAATTGCACAGCGGATAAATTAACGGCGACGCGGTATACCTTGCCAAATTGCTGTTGCCAGGCGCGGATCTGACGGCAGGCTTCAGCGATCACCCATGCCCCGATGGCGGTGATTAATCCGTGTTCTTCGGCTACGCCAATAAATTGCGCGGGTGGCACCAATCCCATTTTGGGATGTTGCCAACGCACTAACGCTTCAAAACCGGACAGCTCACCCGTGAACAGATCCATTTTAGCTTGGTAGTGCAAAACAAATTCATCGCGTTCGAGAGCATGGCGCAACTCTTTTTCTAAGGTTTGATTACGTTTGCTGCGTTTGCACAACTCGCCGGAAAAAATTCGCCACTGATTCCCACCGGCGTCTTTGGCGCTGTGTAACGCGAGGTCTGCAAAGCGCAGCAGTTCGGATAAATCTTGAGTGTGTGAAGGGTAGAGCGAAACACCGATGCTGGGATTGACCACCAATTCTTCGCTGTCGATGGCAATCGGCACTTTTAATCGTAAACGTAGCGTATCAAGAAAGGTTTGCAGAACCGCTTCAGGCATTTGTTGATGCAGAATTAACGCAAATTCGTCACCCCCTAAACGCGCGACGGTGTCGGTGTTGGCGACGCTGGTGTTCAAGCGATTGGCAAATGACTGCAAAATAAAATCGCTGATATCGTGTCCGTAGCTGCTTTTGAGTTGCTTGAAATGATCAATGTCGATCATAACTACCGTGACGTGTTCACGCGCGCGTTCGGCGCGCATTAACGATTGCTGCAAGCGATCGTAAAACAAGCCGCGATTGGCAATGTGTGTGAGTGCATCGTGAGTCGAAAAATGCAGTAATTGATCTTCATGTCTTACGCGTTCGGTCACGTCGGAAATAATAGTGACATAGTGGCTGAGTTGTCCGTTTGCGGCGACGATGGGCGCGACGCGTACATCGGCCCAAATGGGTTCTCCATCTTTGCGATAGCAACGAATGGTCGCCTGACCGGCCGAGTGGGTTCGAAATGCGTGGCGAATGTGTTCGAGCCCTGATTGCTGTAAATGACCGGCCATCAACACGCGGCCGGTATTGCCGATCAATTCTTCTTGTGACCAACCGCTGAGTCGGCACAGCGCCGGATTGACATACACAATAGGGTGATTGATGCGCACCGCGTCGGTGATCATAAAGCCTTCTTCGGCCGATTCAACCGCACCCGACAACAAGCGTGTGGCTTGGTCTTTTTGTTGCAGCGTCGTTTGCGCGCGCAAGGTGTACACGGCGTGGCTGACTTGCTCGCAAAGTTGTTGCAACAAGCGCAATTCTTCGGCGTCAAACGCGCCGTGCTGATTGGCGTAAATACTGATCGCGCCATAACATTGAGCGCCGTAAATCAGTGGCATGGCGACCATGGCTTTAATGTTCCAACGTTCGCTTAAAGAACGCCATGGTGCGTAGCGTGGATTGGTGTCGATGTCATGACGCACCACCATTTTTCCCTGTCGGATCGCGTCGGCAGTGGGACCGGTGCCGCGCTCATGCTGGGCGTTAGTCGAGATCTGTAATTCCGCTTGGGTAACGGCGTCGTCACCGGTCCATGCAATAGTGTGGGTTTTTCCGTCGGGATCGTCAGTGATTAAATTGATGTTGTTAAATCGGTAGCCACCCGTTTGATGAAGGAGGCGTGAGATTTGCGTGAGCAAATCCATTTCGTCATCGACATTGCGAAAAATATCGTGAGCTTTTTGCAGTATTTGGTAAATGCGATTGATCTGGCGCAGGTTTTCTTCCACCTTTTTGATGGCACTGATGTCGCGCGCCACCAAAGCGATGGTTGGGGTTGATGCACCGCCGAGTCTAAAACCTTGCAGCATAACGGTGCGTTGCTCATCAAAACGATTACGTAATTGGACTTCGGTTTCATAAAGCCCTTGCGTCAAAATGGCTGGCACGATTAGCGAACGAAAATGTTGCTGTTCGGCGCTGGCAAAAATCATCGCAAACTGAAATTCGCTATTTTTTAGCGAGTTATCGTGGCTGGCGAAATAGGCCAACGAACGGTTAATTAAAATGGCACCGGAATCGGGTCTGAATATGATGATGAAATCGGGCGTGTCGTGTGCCAGTGACGTTAAAGCGGAGGCCCGATCGTGCAAATAGTGTATCGACGTTTGATCGGTTAATAAGACATTGACGGAGCGGCTGCCGTGGTCGCGTAACGGCGCGGGTAAAAAACTGACACTGGCGTACAAGACATGCCCATCGCGAGTGTGACGTGGCGACTGAAAATGATAGACACCAATGCCATCCGCCGCTGATTGCACATGGCGCAAATAGGTGGCGTGTTCGTTGGCCGGTATGTGGGGCGGCAGCCGTCCCACGGCTTCTTCGGCGGACCAACCGAGTACGCGTTCGGCGTCGTTGTCCCACACCATTACCTGTCCGGTCGCGCTCACTTCATAATGTGCGATGCGGTTGAATGCATGGATCCAGAGGTCAAACGGGTCGGTGTTTTTTTCGAGCGCGGTTCGTGTGTCGGATGTAAACCACGCGACCGTGCGCAACAAATTATTGGCCGCGCAGGGCCACGGCAAAATGGCGTCAGGGGTGAGTGTTGGATCTCGTTCTTGCGCGGTCGTGGCTAACCAAATCAGCGGTGGCCGAGGGGTGGTTGGCGTGAGGTCTGCT
>CAZYUS010000010.1:0-35003 GCA_964650615.1 uncultured Pseudomonadaceae bacterium
AGCACCGAGCTATCTCTGATCATTTTGTCATTGATGCTTTTTTGTGCGCGAATTCGGCGGAATTTCAATATTTAAAATTTTGCACTCAGAAGAATAAACGGAACAGATCTATTTGTTTGTGACTGTAAATAAATATGTCCCCATTTTTTTGACCCTGACGGATCCGCTGACGGATCCGTTAATATGATGCACCGAAAATAACCTTAAAGGGTAGGAAATTGAAAATATATAGCCAAGATGAAGTGGAACAAATATTTACAGCCTATCGTGATATTTTTCCAGAAATCAATCCACCACTTTCCAAATATCTAGGCCTTGAACGTAAACGCAAGTGGTCAAATATCACGACGAATTTTCACCTTGCAAGCTACGAGCAACTTGAACAATTACACATGCGCGCATTAGAGATTGATGAAAAGCAAGTTCCAATTGAAGAGAAGGGGAGGTTGTTACGAGATGCGTCAATTGAAACTGGCGTTGGATTCAGTGCGGGCATTTGTCCATGGACCGACAATCTCCTGCTAAAAACATATGCAAAAGAAAAAAATAAAGTCACGATCTTGCTTGGCCATGACTGGTACCCAATTATTCCTAAAAATGGCAGATATGCTGACTCACCGCTAAGAAGTACAGACAATCTGCATTCTTCTCCAAAGTACTTGGAGGCAGTACCACAAGCAGTTTTCGATGGTTCATCTGTTGGCCTATTCTTCAATCTTTATCCAGACTATCGCCCTCCCGGTGATGAAACGTGTGGCTCGCTGAGTAATGATCGTTATGATATGAGTTACGAGGAGTGCCTCGTCGGCTTAGATACAATCATTGATTATGCGAGTTCGCGTTTTGAAAAAGTAAGTCTAGTCTCATGGGGCGATAATGTATGGAAAACTCTAAAATCAAGGGTTCAACATGATTGTCATGACGGAATTATGAAACAGGCCAAGATTGAGACTGGGAAGGTATTGAAATTTGAATCGTTAGGTAAAGTGATTGAATATCTCCCTATTGCTCATCCATCACATTCAGGAAATTTTTTGCGAAGTTATCATAAAAATCATGTGAAAACCGGATTTAGTAAGCTTTAATCAGGTGGCAGATTCAAGTCAAAAGGAATAAACGGGACAGTGCATGCGCGCGGGGCTGAATTCATCTTGTAAGCGAACCAGCGGAAACAGACCAAAAGACCTCATTAGGTGATCGATATCCTAAGCACTTTCGTGATCGATTATTGATTCGTCGTGTGGTTCGTGCAAGTTGAATTCAGACGGTCGCGTCAGAACTCGTATTGCCAGGTGAGTAATATGCTTGGCTTATCGGGGCCACTGGCGACCAGTCGCAACGCGGCTAGATCTTGTACGTCGGCGTGTTGCTCATCGTCACTAAGCAGATTTTGCAGGTTGATACCTAAGCGCGCGTGTGGCCATTGATAGTGATATTGCAGCGTTAATAAATTGATGGCATCGGCGGCTGCTCGCGCGCCGATATGACGCCAACTTAATCCCCATTGCTGCGTATCGAATAGATAATTTATTCCGATGTTGAGTTGTTGTTTGGGCGCAAATAAAGCAAACGGATCGGCTGTGCTATTACCTTGTTGCTGCCATGAATAATTGGCCATGATTTGCCATTGTTCTAAGTGCATCTGCCAATCGAGTTCGACACCATGGCGGACAAATGGCAGTACATTAAAAAATGAAACCGTGGTGGTGTTTGGTATCAAGCGGCGTTGAATGGCGTCATCGACTTCGAGTCGATAAGTGCTGACGTTTATTTGTTGATATTTATTTTGCCAGCTCCACGCTAGCTCCAGATTTTTGACGCGCTCGGCCGCCAGTTCGGGATTGCCGATTAAGGCATTGGGTGGAATTTGAATGTTTAATTGCAAAAATACGGGTGCGTTATAGCCTTCGGAATACACCAAGCGCCACGATTGTTGATTGCTGGGTTGATAGGCAAATGTCAGTCGTGGTAGCAGCGCGCTACCGAACTGATCGTTATCGACGTAACGCAGGCCAATAACGGTGCGAAAATTGTCATTACGTTGATCCCATTGTGCGTATAAAGCGGCTTCGGTTAAACGATCGGTCGCCATTTGAATAGCGGCCAGACTGTCGTCGTCGCGACGTAATTGATATTCGCCGCTGTCGCGTTGTTCATGCTCCAGCCCTAATTGCCACCAGCTTTGGTCGGCAAATTCATATTGCCAGCGGGAGCCGACGCGCAGACGAGTGTTATCGTGACCATCGTTTGTAAATCGTTGCTCGCCATCAGCCTGACCGGCAAAAATATTGGCCGTGGGAATGGCAACACCAAATTGTGTGTAATCGGCAAACCAGTCGATCGATTGTTGTTCAATGAGCCGGTGGTAGTTGGCCGTCAATTGCTGGCCTTTGTATTCTAAAGTTGAGCGATTCAACATGCTGGCGGCCGCCGCCAAGCCTTCACTGCTGCGCTGAAAGGTGTGCCAACGCAGATCCAGCTCTGGTGAAACGTAACGCAAAAATAATGCATCTTGTGCGCTGTCTCGGTCGACCTTACCGGAGCGCGGGGCCGTCTGTGGATACGAGGAGGGCAGTGGTCGCGCAGTGAATTCGCCCGCATAGTCAGGGCCGTTCGCATGACTTAAGGCCAAGATCAACTGGGCGTCGTCAAAGGCAAAACGGCTAAACCATTCGGCCCGATCGTGGTGCTGACTACCGAGCGCGAGCGCGGCGCTATCACTACCGCTTTGGCGGGTCACCACATTGATGACGCCGGCCGTGGCGTTGCTGCCGTAAATAATGCCACCCGGACCGCGAATCACTTCGACGTGCGCGATCAGTGCTAACGGAATGGCCGATAAGGGAAAGTCGGAATGGGTCGGGCTCCAATAAGGCACGCCATCGAGCAGAAACAATACTTTCTGATTAAAGCCTTCGACCAAGCCGCGCATCATCACGGCGTCAACGCCGATGGCGGTGCTTTGTACGATGACCCCGGGCAACAGGCCGAGCCATTCCGCTAGGGTTTGCGCGCCCAGTGCGCGCGCTGTAGCGGCATCAATGCGCGAGACGATTACTGGGGCCTCATGGCTGTATTCTGCGCGGCTGCTGGCGACGGACACTCTGATGGTCATCAGCTCGGCGATATCCATATCAAAGACCGAGCGTGGTTCCTGCGCCGCAGCACCAATACAAGTCAGTAAACAGAACCAGCGATAACAGGGCATATGATTGTCGTTTGATGCCAAAAAAGCCGTCCTTAAAGCATAGGCAACATACGCGGAAAAAGGCCGACAAATTCGTTCGCCCTGAGAAATAAAACCTTCACCGTATCGCACACAACCGTCATCGTTCACAATGCCCGACGCAGCGGTAGTGAGCAGTCGTTAAATGTTACGTTTCTGCCGTGACTTCATCTGGGGAGTAATGATGTCTTTATCAAAATTGATTTTTTTTGTTTTGATTTCGTATGCGGCGTACAAAGGTTGGGAGAACTATCACACCAAACGCGAGCAGGAAAAACGCTTGGCAGCGGTGATTGCGAGTAGTGCCGAATTGCAAAAAATTGACGCCGCGATTTCGCAACAAAAACCGTATTTGGTGGTGTATGGACGTGATAATTGTGGCTACACGAGTCAAATGCGTCAGCGACTCGCAAGCGCCGGTGTTCAATTTACGTATTTAAGTGTCGACGACAAAAATGCGGCGAGTTATTTGCATCACCGCATGAGCATCAAAGGCGTTGACACCTCGTATTATGAATTACCAGTAATCGATAGCCATGATCAAATTGCCGTTCGCCCTGAACCTGCGACGGTGATCACGCAAGCTCGATAAAAGGATGACAATCGCGGATTGAGTTTTTCGGATGAGGGGCAATTCGTGAATTGCCCCCACGAAATAGTCGGCTTCGATTGAGAAATAAGTTTGCTGAATGGTTTGGTTTGATCTGTTTTTGTAGGGGCGATTCACGAATCGCCCTTTCTTTTATTTTTATTTGGTTTGTTGAATTTTACGTTTGTTGAGCGGTTGTACCGGACGGGCGTTCATGGAATAGATCTGGTTGAAGGCTTTCCATTGCGCTTCGCTTAAGGTGACGGGTGTTTTGAGCACGAACCAGCGTACGCCTTCGGTACAAGGGGGCGTGGTGAGTGAGCCTTTGAACGTGTAGTAACCGCGATCGGCGGGAAATAATTTTCCGAACGGTACTTTAATATCGCCGTATAACAATTCGCCGCGCGCTTCGGTGGGCAGGTGTTTCATGATATCGGCCAGCGCTTCGTTTTCTTTGCCGCGATTTAGCAGCAGTGCGATTACGGCGAGTTCACCACGATCATTTTTATGAACAAAATGCGCCACCATATCGGCGGGCTTGCCGTTGATTTTTTCTTCGCTGGGGGTGTGAAAGTGAAATTGCAGCAGCTGATAATTGTCGCTGCCAACCGCCATCATGCCATTGGCTTTGTAATTAATTTGCACGGTATGACCGTTGTTGATAATGGCCAGAATGCTGTCGGTGTAGGCGGTTTGCAATGGCGGTAAATCGGCGCTCTCTATCGTTTGGGTAACGATGTCGATGGGCGATTGTTCGCCACCTATTTTGCAGGTGGCGAATTCGGTTTTCATATCACCCCAATGGTCGGCGTTGTGTTCGCCGTCGTAGCCCCAATGCGCGTCGTGACTGCCGCCGTCTTTTTTGGTGGCGTGCTGATCTTTAACCGGTTCTTTGGCGGCGGCGTGGTGGTCGTGGCTCGTTGACGTTTTATGCGTCGCTTCTTGCGCGATCACGCACTCTGCCTTGCCAAGCGAAACCAGTATCAAAACCAAAACCGTGAACGACGTTTTCATTGGGCCTATTCCTTATGTCACAACCGCTTTCAGGTATAGAACACAAACACCGGTTATTGCAATCGAGCCGCACCATCGAGGCGCAAAACGGTGCCGTTAAACATTTGATTGTCGATGATGTGACCGCACAAACTGGCGAATTCTTCGGGGTGTCCAAAGCGCGCCGGATACGGCACCGCCGCTGCTAATTGCGTGCGTATGTCGTCGCTAACATTGCCTAACATTTGGGTGTCAAACATACCCGGCGCAATCGCCATCACGCGAATATGGAGGCTGGCGAATTCGCGAGCCAGCGGTAGTAGCATTCCAACAACGCCAGCCTTCGATGCCGAATAGGCCGCTTGTCCTAATTGTCCTTCAAACGCAGCAATCGACGCCGTGTGAATAATCACGCCGCGATCTTGTCCTGCTTCGACTTGATTGCCGGCCATGTGGCGTGCGCACGCTTTGGTAAACAAAAATGCACCGACCAAATTGATGTTAATGACGCGCTGAAAAAAACTCGCTTCCATTGGGCCTTTTTTGCCGAGCACGCGGCCATTGCCCAAAATGCCGGCGCAGCTAATACCGATGGTCACGCCACCCATATTGACAGCGGCTTGATCGACGCCGTGATCCACTTGCGCGGCATCGGCCATATCGCAGGCCACGAAGCTGGCGTGAGCGCCTAATTTGGCGACGGCTTGCGCGCCTTGTTCGGCGTTAATATCGAGCAAGCACACTTTGGCTCCGCGTTGCACCAAATAATGGGCGACGGCAAATCCTAATCCACTGGCACCACCGCTGATCACGGCTTTCATGGTTGCAAGACTCATGTTTATTCCTCGATAAAATTGAATGCACTATTGTAACAGCGTTGACGCAGCGAAAAGCGCGCTCAGGGATTTAACGACGGTGCTGACGCGTGATTCGGTGGTTGTGATTGTCGCCATATTGATTCCAATTCGTGTAATTTTTCGGCCAACCGTTGGCCCTGCCACGGCATCGGCGAAGCGGCATAAAGTGCGCTTTCAAGATCACGCAATAGCGATTGATAATCGCCGCTGCGTTGGATGAGCTGCGCCCAATTCAGGTCCGGTTGCTGTGTGACTTTTTTCGCCCATTGCAGTAATAAACGCCGTGCTTCACTGACGTCGTTAAGCGCGCATGCTTTTCGAATGGCGTGGTCATCGGCGTGCAGCGCGAGCGATTTTTTTTCTGGCATGGCTGGCACAGGTTTGCGGCGACGATGCGTGGCCCACCACGCCATAAGCGTCAGCAGCCACAAAATGCCGAGCGCAGCGCTCAACCCGATCCACATTGAATTCGATTTTAATTCAATGGATGGCGTTAGCGTTGGCGTGGGCGTGGCGCTAACGACCGGTTCCGCCGGTGGCGTTGTGACCACGGGATTGATCTTGTGATCGGCAGCGGTGACGGTGATTGGCTCGAACGTGATGCGCGCGAGTTGTTGTTCACCGGTTTGCGTGTTAAACCACGGCAATTCGATCGGATCTAATTGCAATGTACCACTGCGTGTTGGCACCACCGCGATTTTTTGCGTGCGCGTCAACACCATGCCTTGTGCATTAAACGCGGTGCTGTCTTTGGCTTGATCGGGATAGTAATGGCGATCATCGTTATCGACAAAATTAAGTGGTGGAAGCGCGGCGGCGATCTGTCCAATTACTTGCGTATGCAGATTTAACGTGATGGGTTCGCCGACCGCTATGCGACGATTCAGCGGCAACACTTGCGCATTCAATTCGACGGCGCGGGCCGGTAACCACGTTGCGCTGTTAACGGCTGGTTTCACCGTTACATGAATCGGTGTGGTGCGCAAACTCACCGGTTCGGTGTCGCTCATGGCACCAAAAAAATCCGGGCTGCGTCCAATCGTGATATCACCGTTAAATTGTATCGGTGCGATTTCCAACTCACCGGCCTGTTGCGGAAATAAGGCGTAACGGCGTTCGAGCACAAAATAGGCTTGACCGTTTTCTTCGGTTTCATATTCGACATCATCGCCGAGTTGTTGCACTAAGGTGTGTTCCGGTGCCGGTTCGGTGATTTGGGCAAAACGCACCGGCACGGCGCGAAAGAGTTTGATCGTAACGATCACTTGTTGCTGTACAAAGGCTTGCGGCGTATCGACATCGGCGCGCAGCATTAATTTCGTGGCGCGCGTGCCGGTTTCGGCGACATTTTTTTTATCGACGGTGAGCGTCAAACGATTACTTTTGTCTTTGCCCACCTGTACTGGGCCGAATTCAAATTCGCCGGTCTTACGCGCCACCAATTTGTATACCCAACGCTGTTCGGCGCTAATTTTGCCGTTAACAATACTGCGTGAACTGATGTTATTGCGTTGTAACTGTTCGATGCCTTCTGGCAAGACTAATGACGGCGCGGAGGCATCGGTGTTGTCGCTGCGGATCTCAAGGGTAAACGTTTCATCCACATGAACCGGATTGCGATCGAAATGCAGGCTGGTATCCGCTTCTGCGCCACCACAAAAAAACATCAGTGCGAGACTAAAAAAAATGAACAGGTGTAAGCGCATTATTTTTACCACTTATCTTGTGTTGATGGCTCGGGTTCGGTTTGTCCCCGGCGTAGAAGTTCGAGTTTCATGCGGCGTCGCAGCAATCCGGCGGGATCGTCTGGCAGTTGTCGCAACATTGCTTGCACTTGCGGGTCGAGTTCTGGGGGTTTGGATTGCTCGTCGCTGTCTTGCACGTTCTTGTTGTCGCGATCTTTTTTATCCGAGATTTTCTTATCGTTTTCGCTTAACGCATTATCGGCGTCCTGCTGCGCGCGCTGCTCCGGTGATGATGCGTCTTGACCGGTTTGGTCGGGTGATTGATTGGCATTACGCGGCGAGGCTTGTTGCTGACCTTCTTTTTGACCGTTATTGGCCGAGGATTGGTCCGCTTGATTCTCGTTGTTGCTTTGCGGCGGGTTTTGTTGTTTGCCTTGCTGCTGGTTCTGGGCGTTTTTATTTTGATCGTCGCGTTTTTTTTGTTGGTCGGCCTTTTTTAGAAATTCGCGTAAAGCGGCAAGATTTTCTTTCGCCTTATTATGCGTTGGATTATGTTTAAGCGCGCTTTCAAATGCGTGCTCGGCCTCGTTATAACGCTGTGCATAAGCCAATGCGTTAGCTTGATTAAATAAACTGTCGGCATCACGTTGTTCGCCAAAACCGCTCGCCGCTGGATTGAACTGCCCGTCACGATACTGCGCAGCGGCACGCCATTGTGGATCGGTAAACAATTCGGCCGCTTGCGCGTTTTTCTTTTCGTTAAAAAGTTGCCGCGCTTGTTGATTGCGGGTTTGCCATAAATCATCCCACCATGAGGCGTCCGATCGCGGTGCATGTAATCCGAATCCCAACAACAGCAACCATAAACGAGCGTGCCGCAAAGACCACAATGCCAGTGGCAATAACATGAGACAAACCCAAGCGCCTAAATCGAATGATTGCAAACTGATCTGTTCGGCGCTTTTCAAATCGTCGTTTATGGTCAGTGGAAAACGTAACGCTTCGAGATCGCCGCCATCGCCTTGCAACGATGAATAGCGCGCATCATTTCGTTGCGCCCATTGCATCAAGTCAAGGTGATTGGTTTTGGCCAGCACGACCTGTCCTTTGGAATCGGTCAACAGTTGGCCGTCGTTTCGCCGCACTGGTGCGCCTGCTTCGGTTCCAATTCCTAGCACGCTTAAACGCAGCGCCGACGATTGCAGCGATTGGTGTAAGGCATCGGCTTGATCGTGATCGAATCCATCGGTGATCCACACGACATCGACGCGCGCAAGTTGATTATCGCGGCGCATTTTTTCGATCAGTTGAAAGGCTTGAACCGGATCGTTGCCCACAATCGGCGGCAAGTGGGTTTCCAACGACGGAATTAACGCCGCGAGTGTGCGCGTGTCATTCGAAAACGGCACCACAATATGCGCGCTGCCGCTGTACACCACTAAAGCCGTTTGTCCTTCTGGCTGTTGTTTCAACCAATCCAATGCCTTTAATTTGGCGCGCGCTAAACGTGTTGGTTTAACGTCGTCGGCATTCATGCTGGGCGTTAAATCCAGCAACAATACGCGCGAACTTTGCTGGGCAAATGCTTGCGTTTCGTGCGGACGAATGACAGTAGGGCCTGCCAGCGCAACGAGCGCCATGAGCCACAGGAATAACGGGGCGAATCGGCGCGTGCGCGATAAAGGTTTATCGCTTTGCAATAAAAACGATAACAAGTGTGCATCGACGTGTTTTTTCCACGGGTTATCGCCGTGCGCGCGACGTTGTTGCCACCACCACAATGCCAGCAGCGGCAGTGCAAGCAAAAATACCCACGGATAATTAAATTGAAAATGTGCCAACCACGATAGATCGATCATGGCGTCACCTCGTTGCGTCGCGCCGACCATAACAGCATCACGATCCAGAACAGTAACGAAAGCGAAAGCGGATACGCGTAAAGCGGTTTTTTGGGACGCAGCCATTGGTGATCGCTGTTTACCGGTTCCAACCGATCCAGTTCTTGATAAATGCGCGCCAATTCATTTTCGTCGCGAGCGCGAAAATACTGCCCCCCCGTTGCGCTGGCCATTTTGCGTAGCGCATCTTCATCCAGATCGGCGGAAGGATTTACGCGGCGACTGCCGAAAAACGCATCGCGCACGATCATTTCATCGGCACCGACGCCGATGGTGTAAATAGTGGTGCGCATTTTTTTTGCCATTTCGGTGGCTTGTTCCGGTGTTAATTCACCGCCGTTATTGGCACCGTCGGTCACCAAAACGAGTGCACGGCGTGGCGCTTCACTTTCTTGCAAATGTTTTAACCCCATAGCGGTTCCGTCGCCGATAGCGGTGCGACGTGCGCCCGCTAAACCGATTTCGGATTCGTGCAAAAATTGCTGCACGGTTTTGCGATCAAATGTCAGTGGTGCTTGCAAATACGCTTGTTCGCCAAATAACACCAAGCCGAGGCGATCGCCTTGCCGGCGTGAAATAAATTCGCCCATGACTTTTTTTAACACGTCAAGACGGGTGGCGGGGGCGTTATTTAACACCAGATCGGTGGCCTCCATCGATCCGGATAAATCCACCACCAACATCACGTCACGCGCGCTGCGTTGATTGGGCAATGGTTCACCCACCCATTGCGGTTGTGCCGCCGCTAACAACAACAAGACCCACACCAAAAACGGTGCCAACCAACGTCGCCACGGCACTGCGCTTACCGGTTGCGCACCCGCTTGTACATCGCGCCACCGCTGCGCGAATGGCAACCATAAACGCGCCGTCGTAACACTTTGGCGCGCGCGCCACCACCACCATAACAACGGCGATGGCAACAATAAAAAAATGATCGGTAAACCGAATTCAAACACGATGCGATGAACCTGCGCGCGGGTTAAATTGCTGATGAATCCATGACGACATTAACGCCAGCAGCGTTTCGCGTTGAACACATATCTCGACCTGATAAAGTGACAATAAGACCCGTCCTTCGCCTTCGCTGAATTGTTTCGTCGCACCCGTTTGATCGAGAAAGTGCAACCACGCTTCGCCGTTTAACGAGGCGGTTTGTTCGCGACCGTGTAATTGCATGGCGTGTTGTTTGAGCCAGTGGGCGCAGGCGCTTAAAAATAAGCGGTCGTCGCTTTGCGTGCCGAGTTGATGCAGTTGTTGCAATGCAAGCCGCAATGGTGCGCGGCGCTGATAACGTCGCCCGTAATGCAGCACGATGGCGATCATCAGGACGAGCAGCACGCTGAATAAAATCCACCACCCGTAAGCAGGCGGCCACCACGACACCGCTGGCGGCAAAATAATATCGTGAGGCAGCTTCAGCGCGGGCGCGGTTGAGGTCATGATGTTATTCATGCGCAATGCCCAGCGAAATGCCATCATCAGTGGCAACTGGCAAAAAATGAAAACGATATTGTTGGCTTAGTACGCGCCAATCATCGCGTTGCTGTGCAAAACGCGAATGATACTGTTCGCGTGATTTTTTTTCGTTGCGATCGATAATTACCTCTCCGTTTTGATCCTGAGCGGCGTAGCGGTCATCGGCAGGCAGTTGTGTTTCTAGTGCATCGTACAGAGCAAAACAATGTAACTCGCAGTGGCGTGATAGGTGTGCCATGACGGGATGCAGTGCGTGATCCAGCGACATTAAATTGCAAAACGCGTAAATGATCGTGCCGGGTGTCGCAACTTGACGACATTCGCGCCAACATTGCTTCAGTAATGAGGGCGCTGGTGTGCGTCGTTCGCGCACCACACTGACTTGTTTTTGATGGTGCAGCACGATTTGATTGAATAAAGACATCACATCGGCGCGGCGTGATGAAGGTCGCTTGACGGTCACGTTTTCATCGTCGCATCGAATCAAACCGATGCGATCGCCTGCGTGCAAGTGCCGCCACACGGCGCGCGCGGCTAAACGCGCGGCCACCACACTTTTTAGTGCGTGGCGCGAACCGAAAAACATTGGTAGCGATTGATCCAAGACAATGAGCACCGGACGCTCACGTTCAACGTGAAATAATTTGGTGTGTAATTTGCCGCTACGCGCACTGACACGCCAATCAATATGACGGATCTCGTCACCGGCTTGATAAACGCGGGATTCGGCGTAATCCATGCCGCGTCCTTTTTGTTTGCTGCGCGCGCTGCCTTCGACCGGCGCGGCCGTGTAGCGCGGAATGCGCGGTGTTTTATGTTCGCCTTCCAGACGCAACAGATCGCTCAGACTTAAATGAATACCTTCGCGATAATCGTGGTGATGATCGATCGGTAAATGCCACGCGTTGCTCAAAGTGTAACGACCTCGGAGTGAATCCAGTTAATGGTTGAACGTATTGGTGTTATAAGGGCGCGAAAAAAAATCGCGAGCGAATTTGTTTCGTTTTTTAATCCAAGCATTAAACGCGTAAAATGGCGGTCTACAAAGATCGCCTTACAATGCGATTCGCCGCGTTTACATCGAGAACGTTTTTTGTCCTTCTGGTGGTTCCTGATAACGCACCAGCTCGACATCGTTGACGATCATCTTCATGTCGGCACCGTCTTGATACGGTGGTTTAGTGATGGCGATGCGCGTATCGAATGGCGGATATCCGACTACGAATCCGTCATCGTCGAATCGACGGATATTGCCTTGCACCGTTTTAGTTTTGGCGGCATCGGTTTTATCGACGTACATCACCGAACCATTCACTTGTATTGCCAGTGTAATGTGTTCACTTTTCCAGAAGCCGATAATATCGCGCTTATCCATCGGCACGCCTTTGCTACAGGCCCCTAACACCAGTAGACCGAGCAAACTCAGTATCCAGTAGTTGTGTTTTTTCATGATCAAACTCCAGTTAAGGCAGTGCAACCAATGACAAGATACGGGTGAGCACAAAATCGGCGTCGATGTTATCGGCTTCGGCTTCATACGATAACAATAATCGGTGACGTAACACATCGAGGAACATCGACTGCACATCCTCGGGTGACACAAAATCACGGCCATTTAAAAAGGCTTGCGCGCGCGCGCAACGATCCAGCGCGATGGTGCCACGCGGGCTGGCACCAAATTCGATCCAGCGTGCAATATCAGCGTGATAGCGCGCCGGATGGCGCGTGGCCATGACCAGATCCACTACGTAGCGTTCGATCTCGGGGGCCATAAATAACTGTAACGCGTGCTGGCGCGCCGAAAAAATTTCACTTTGCGTCAAGCGTGTAAAAGGATCACTGTGTTGATGACAGGCTTCGCCGCGATTTAATTTTAAAATTGCAAGTTCGGCAGCCGCTTCGGGGTAATGCACGCGCACATGCAATAGAAAACGATCGAGTTGTGCTTCTGGTAGCGCGTAAGTGCCTTCTTGCTCGATCGGATTTTGCGTCGCCATCACCAAAAATAATTCCGGCAAGGCGTAGGTGCTGGCGCCGACGGTGATTTGGCGCTCGGCCATCGCCTCTAATAGCGCCGATTGCACTTTGGCCGGAGCGCGGTTGATTTCGTCGGCCAGCAACAGCGAGTGAAACAACGGGCCTTTTTGAAATTCGAAGCGGCTTTCTTGTGCGCGATAAATATCGGTGCCGGTTAAATCGGCGGGCAGTAGATCGGGCGTGAATTGAACGCGATGAAAATCGGCTTCGATCGCTTGTGACAATTCTTTGATGGCACGGGTTTTCGCTAAACCCGGTGCGCCTTCGACGAGCAAATGGCCGTCGGCAATAAGGGCAATGAGTAAACGACGGGTGAGATCGGTTTGGCCGATGATGCGGCTATTAAGATGGGTTTCGAGTGCCTGAAAACGCGAGATAAGGGACATGGTCAGTTTTTTGTCTAAGATTGAAGGGGTATTTTAGCTGGTGAAGTCAGGCCTAGCGCGAACAGAAAAGTTTCCCCGCCGGTAAAAATCCTGTCCACCTTCAAACGATCG
This sequence comes from uncultured Pseudomonadaceae bacterium, assembly GCA_964650615.1. Lineage (GTDB taxonomy): Bacteria > Pseudomonadota > Gammaproteobacteria > Enterobacterales > Permianibacteraceae > Permianibacter. The sequence goes on from CAZYUS010000010.1 coordinate 13,262, forward strand.
TTTAAATCTGGCGTTTGACTCGTTAGAATCGAGCGCTTATCACCCCTCCGACCTGTTGCGGAGGCAACCTCCGTGGAAAAACGAAATGGCACAGCACTCTCTCGATCTTCCGGTTCCGGTCACGCCGCCGCACCGTCGCAAAGTCAATAAAGTCCAGTTTTCCGAGCGTATCGCCGTGGTCGCCGGTTTGCGTACCCCGTTTGCGCGTCAGCTAACGGCGTTCAAGGGCGTCGGCAGCATCGACATGGGCAAAATCGTGGTGTCGGAGTTGCTGGCCCGCAGCGAAATCGATCCGCAATTAATCGATCGTGTCGTGTTTGGTCAGGTGTTAACCCTGCCCGAAACGCCCAATATCGCGCGCGAGATCGTCCTTGGCACCAACATGAATGTGCACACCGATGCGTTTTCAGTGTCGCGTGCGTGTGCCACCAGTTTCCAAGCGGCGGTCAGCATCACCGAAGCCATTTTGGCCGGTGACATCGAGGTCGGTGTGGCCGGTGGTGCCGATTCCTCTTCGGTGGTGCCGATCCAGTTTTCGCGGCGTTTTGCTGACACCATGGTTGAGATGCCCAAGGCTAAAACACTCGGGCAGCGTTTGAGTTTGCTGCGTCGTTTGGGATTGAACGATCTGGTGCCGGTGCCGCCAGCGGTCAAAGAATTTTCGACCGGTTTAACCATGGGCGAAAACGCCGAACAGATGGCGCGCGATCACGGCATTACGCGACAAGCGCAAGATGAATTAGCGCATCGCTCGCATTCGTTGGCCGCCAAGGCATGGAACGATGGCAAATTAACTAACGAAGTGATGAGCGTGCATTTACCGCCGTTCAAAGAAGCGTTTACTCGCGATAACAATATTCGTTTTGATTCTGAACTCGCGAATTACAGCAAATTAAAACCGGCATTTGATCGCACGCACGGCACCGTCACCGCCGCCAATGCCACGCCATTAACCGATGGCGCGGCGGCCATTATTTTGATGAAAGAATCGCGCGCCAAAGAATTGGGATTGCCGATTTTAGGATTTATCCGTTCGTATGCGTTTTCGGCGATCGAAGCAGATATTGATATGTTGATGGGACCGTCGTATGCGTCGCCACGCGCGCTCGATAAAGCCGGCATTAAATTAAGTGACTTGACGCTCATTGAAATGCACGAAGCCTTTGCTGCGCAAACCTTGGCTAATGTAAAAATGTTCGGCAGCGACGAATTTGCGCGCGATAAATTGGGCCGCGCCAGCAAGATCGGCGACATCGACATGGATAAGTTCAACGTCAATGGTAGCTCGATCGCTTACGGTCATCCGTTTGCCGCGACGGGCGCACGCATGATCACGCAAACCTTAAATGAATTGCGTCGTCGCGGAGGTGGTTTGGGCCTAGCAACGGCGTGCGCCGCCGGTGGTTTGGCATCGGCCATGGTGTTGGAAGTGGTGTAATCATCCCTTTCGACGATCACACACGCGTAACCTCATTGCACGACACTTTTTTAGAGTAATCCACATGAAAACTGCCAGCTTTACGCTTGAAAAAAATGACCACGGTATTGCCGTATTAACCATGGATGTGCCGGGTGAATCGACCAACACGTTGCGCGCCGAATTTACCGAAGAGTTTGCGCTCATTTTATCGGCATTAAAAAGTGACGCGGCAATAAAAGGGCTCGTCATTCAATCCGGTAAGGCCGATTCATTTATTGTCGGTGCCGATATCAATATGCTGAAAACCATTACGCGCGCCGAACAAGCGGTCGAATTAACGCAAAAAGGTCATCACTTGATGGCGCAATTACAAGCGTTGAATATTCCGCTGGTGGCAGCCATACACGGCCCAGCCTTAGGCGGTGGTCTGGAGTTGGCCTTGTGCTGCCACGAACGCGTGGTAAGCAACGACAACAAAACCGTTTTGGGGTTGCCTGAAGTGCAATTAGGCGTTTTGCCGGGCGGTGGCGGTACGCAGCGTTTACCGAAATTAGTCGGTATGGCGGCGGCGCTTGACATGATGTTAACCGGCAAACAAGTGCGCGCTAAACAAGCGTTAAAAATGGGCCTCGCCGATGAAATGGTGGCAAAATCAAATTTGTTAAGCGCGGCGATTAAACGCGCAATGGCGCTTACTAAACGCGGTGATCGGCAGCGTTTATTGTCGACGTTGCGCAAACCGGCACCGTTATTATCAGTCCCTGGCCTGATGCGATTGTTGTTAGAAAGCCATGGCGCGGGTCGCGCGTTTATCGCGAATAAAGCGCGTGAACAAGTACTGCGTAAAACCTATGGCAATTATCCGGCACCGCTCAAAATTATCGACTGCGTGGTGGCGGCGTACGGCCGCAACGGATTTGCCACCGAATCGAAAAATTTTGGTGAATTGGTGGTGACACCCGTGGCGCGTCAGTTAATGAATATCTTCTTTGCTACGACGGCGCTTAAAAAAGACAAAGTCACGGATGCCTCGGCGCGCGAGGTGAACCATGTCGCGGTGCTCGGTGGTGGTTTGATGGGGGCCGGTATCGCGTTTATTTCGATCGATAAAGCAAAAATATCGGCGCGCGTAAAAGATCGCGATGATAAAGGCACCGGTCACGCCAAAAAATACGCTGACGATATTGTTCGTGGTCGCGTAAAGAAACGTCATATCAGCGCGGCTGACGGCGGTAAATTATTGTCGCGTTTATCGGTGACCACCGATTACAGCGGTTTCAAACGCGCCGACATGGTGATTGAAGCGGTATTTGAAGATTTAAACCTGAAACAAAAAATGGTCGCCGAAGTTGAGCAACACGCGCGCCCCGATACGATTTTCGCCACCAACACCTCGTCGATCCCGATCCATAAAATTGCCGAAGGGGCCAAGCGTCCGGAAAATATTATCGGTATGCATTATTTTTCGCCGGTGGAAAAAATGCCTTTGCTCGAAATTATCACCACCGATCAAACGGCCGATTGGGTCACGTCAACGGCGGTCGATGTGGGACGTGCGCAAGGCAAAACGGTGATCGTGGTAAAAGATCGCGCTGGTTTTTATGTCAATCGGATTTTGGCTCCGTATATGAATGAAGCAGGCCAATTATTAGCGGCTGGCACGCCGATCGATCGTATTGATAAAACCCTGAAAAAATTTGGTTTTCCCATCGGGCCGATTCAATTACTCGACGAAGTGGGCATTGATGTCGGCACCAAGGTTGCGCCGATTTTGGCCGACGCGTTTGGCGATCGTATGTTGCCGCCACCCGCGTTCAAAAAATTGCTGGATGATCAACGTCTGGGCAAAAAAAATAAGCGGGGATTTTATCGTTATGACGACGCCAGCAAAGGCGGCCGCGAAGTCGATGAATCGGTTTATACCTTGCTGGGCGTGAGTCCTCATGGCAATGCATCGGCCGATGAGATCAGCGAGCGCACGGTGCTGATGATGGTCAATGAAGCGGTTCGGTGTTTGGATGAAGGCATCATTCGTAGTGCGCGCGACGGCGATATCGGTGCCATCTTCGGCATCGGTTTCCCGCCCTTCCTTGGCGGCCCGTTCCGTTACGCCGACACACTGGGGGCTGCTAATGTGGTGGCGCGTTTGCAGCACTATCAAAAGCACTACGGCGAACGATTTGCCCCCGCCGAAAAACTGCTGGCCATGGCCGCGCAGCAGCAATCGTTTTATTAACGTCGAACGTGAAGAAGACGGCGGGTTTCCGCCGTTTTTTTATGGGCTAAAAAATTGACGCATGGCTTTGCTGCGGTGCGACTTGCCCTAACGGAAATGCTGCGACAGAATGGCTGTCCTGATGGCACGCCCGTACCGAAAATGCGCGGGCGGCCGCAGAAAATAACGCCAATAAATCTTAAAATCGCACACCTTTTCGGGAGTTTTTGATGGAAATTACATTACAGGTGGGCAAGCCACGTGTCGCCGCACGCGCTGTTGCACCGTTAAAATCAGAACAGGTGCCGATGATGGCCAGCATTTTTGCGGCCGCTTTCGCGCACGATCCGTTGTTAACATTTATCGAACCCAACGAGCAAAAGCGCGCCGCCGTTTGTCCGTTGTTGTACGGTGCCGTGTTACGGTATTGCCGCCATTTTGGTCAGGTCGATAGCAGCATTGATGGCATGGCCGGCGCCGCGTGGTTGCCGCCGAATCATTGTTATCCGTCGTTATTGCGCGAACTGCGCGTCGGCATGGGCATTTTTCCGTTTAAATTCGGTTTGGCGGCGTTTAATCGTCTGCAAGAGTTCGACATTTTGGCAAAAAAAATGCGACGTAAATTCGCACCGGAAAAACACTGGTATTTGTGGGCCTTGGCGGTCGATCCCAGTATGCAAGGAAAAGGTTTGTCGCGTACGCTGATCAATCGCGTCATTCAACAAGCCGATCGCGCCGGTGAATCCATTTATTTGGAAACCCAAAACCCGCATAACGTTGTTATTTACGAACGCTTCGGTTTTCGTGTCGTCGGTATCGGTAATTTGCGTAACGCGGTAACGCTGCATGCGATGCGCCGCGATCCCAAAGGCGCAACGCAAGTGAGCAGCGCCGCGTAATCAAACGATATAAAAATGAGGGGCCGGTTTGGCTCCTTTTTTTTTGCTCGTGATTTTTAAAATAATTGGTGTCAACCGAAAACGGTGGTTGGCGTTATCGCATTCAAGCGCGCGTTTGCCGTGAAGTTTTCAGATTGGTCGAGGATTTCCATGCCTGCTATTTTTTATCGCCACGTCGTGGCGTTAGGGATCGCTGTTTTTGTTTTGTCAGGATGTGGCAGCAACACGCAAAGTGAGTCTGTCGATCCGGTGGCGTCCGAAACAACGACTGACACGGCGGGCGGCAGTGATAGCGGCGATAACGAAAATGAAACCGCTCCCAGCGCCGGATCGTGGCGCTTTGTGGTGATCGGTGATACGCATATACCGAATGCCGATTTACTCGCTGAAATGGTGCCGCTATTTATTGAAGATAAAGTCGAAGTGGTGTTGGTTCCCGGCGATGTCGTGCAGGCGGGGGCCGGTGCTTCGGCCAGCGAATTCGCGCAACAATTAGCGCAATGGAAAACCGATATGAAACCGTTGTATGACGCCGGTATCGGCGTTTATCCGGTGCGCGGTAATCACGAAGACGATTCAAAGAGCAGTGTCGAAACGTGGAATGAAGCCTTTTCAGATTTGTACGCTTTGCCCTCCAACGGCCCGACTGATGAAGTCAATCTCACGTATTCGTTTACGCATCGCAACGCACTTTTTATTGGCGTTGATGAATACGTGAACATTCATCGCGTCAATCAATCGTGGTTGGACGCTCAACTGGCTTCCAATGTCGCGCGTCCCCATATTTTTGTGTTTGGCCACGAACCGGCGTTCAAGGCATTTCATAGCGATTGTCTGGATGATTACGTGACCGAACGCGATACCTTTTGGCGCAGCTTAACCGACGCCGGTGCAAAATTATATTTTAGCGGCCATGATCATTTTTTTGACGTGGCGCGCGTGGATGATGGCAATGGCAACGACAGCGATGATCTGTATCAAGTCATTGTCGGCAGCGGTGGCGGCGATCTGTTTGATCAATATCGCTATATCGGTGAAAACTCGACGTACACACCGGTTGGCGTCAAGCACTTACAACAAAATGGCTATTTATTGGTGGAAGTGAGCGGCGCGAGCAATGTCGATTTAAACGTGACGCTGACGTTTAAGCAGCGCACCGTGACGAGTTCAGGCGCGATCAGTTACGAACCGGTTTATCGCTTTAGTTATAACGCGGCAAGTCAGCTAAAGTACCCCGTGATCGATACCGGACAAGAAACGTTTTACAACAACGATGTTGCGATCGACGCGCCGGTCGGTGGTGACGCGTTTTACGGCCAAGACGCACAATTTAACGGCTATGCTCCGTCGTATCGTGATAACGGCGATGGCACGGTGACCGATCTTCATACCGGCTTGATGTGGGTTCAAGAACGTGGAAACAAAATGTCGTGGTCGGCGGCCAGTGCCGGTGCCAGCAGCGCACGCGTGGGCGGTTATGATGATTGGCGTATGCCAACCATAAAAGAACTGTATTCGCTGATAAAATTCACCGGTGCGCAAGGCACTAGCATGACCAGCACCGACGGTTATATTCCGTTTATCGACAGCGATTATTTCGATTTTGTTTACGGAGCCGGCACCGAAACCGATCGCGTCATTGACAGTCAGGATTGGTCCGCCACGACCTATGTCGGCAGCATCATGTACGGACAATCCGGTGCGTTTGGTGTCAACTTTGCGGATGGTCGTATCAAAGGTTATTCGATCAGCAATGGCGAACATTATGTGCGCTATGTGCGTGGCAATCCGGCCTACGGCATCAATGAATTTGTCGATAATCACGACGGCACCATCAGTGATAACGCGACACAATTAATGTGGACAAAAGAGGACAGCGGCGTCGGCATGAATTGGCAGCAAGCGTTGCAATGGGCGCAAGATAAAAATAACGAAAATTATTTAGGACACCGTGATTGGCGATTACCGAACGCCAAAGAATTGCACACCTTGGTGGATTACCGTCGCGCGCCGAAGGCGAGCGATAGCGCCCTGCAGGGTGCCGCTATTGATCCCTTGTTTTCAATGACCAGTTTGATCGCCGAAGGAGGGCAGGTTGACTATCCCTTTTATTGGACCAGCACCAGTTTCAAGGACGGCACCCGCGACAGTATTCCGGCCGCCTACATCGCATTTGGTCGCGCCTTCGGCTACATGAAATCGAAAAACGGCGATTATTATGAATTGCTCGATGTGCACGGCAGCGGCGCGCAACGCAGCGATCCTAAGGTCGGCAATGTCAGCGATTACCGTCTCGGCGTTGATGCCACCGGACAGGCGGTTTATGGTCGCGGCCCGCAAGGCGATGTGGTTCGAATCGACAATTTTGTTCGCTTAGTGCGCGATCTGCCCTAACTGGCTCGCGCTTTCGACATTCGTTGAACCGGTAACCAAGGCGATGACTCGTGTCATCGTCTTCGTGGCCGAAATTCCGACCGGGGCGTAACGCCCCTTTTTTATTCTGTTTATTTTTTGTACGTGTGTTCCCCCGCCTCAGCCGCTACAATCCGCGCCGCTTACGCCAGCCCCGTTCGGGCTTCCTTCCTTTTTTTGTCGAGTGCTTTGCGTGATTTCCACCGCCAATATTACGATGCAGTTTGCCGCCAAACCGCTGTTTGAAAATGTTTCCGTCAATTTTAACAACGGTAACCGCTATGGTTTGATCGGTGCCAATGGTTGCGGCAAATCGACATTCATGAAAATTTTAGGCGGTGATTTAGAACCGTCTTCCGGCATCGTGATGTTGGAACCGAACGTGCGTTTGGGCAAATTGCGTCAGGATCAATTTGCCTTCGAAGACATGACCGTGATTGATGCCGTGATCATGGGCCACACCGAATTGGCCACAGTTAAAGCCGAACGCGATCGCATTTATGCGATGGCTGAAATGAGCGAAGCCGACGGCATTCGCGTCGCGGAATTAGAGGTGCAATTCGCCGAATACGATGGTTACACCGCCGAATCGCGTGCCGGTGAATTATTGCTCGGTGTCGGTATTCCGTTAGAGCAACATAACGGACCGATGAGCGCAGTGGCACCGGGTTGGAAATTACGTGTGTTATTAGCGCAAGCCTTGTTTGCCGATCCTGATGTGTTATTGCTCGATGAACCGACTAACCATTTGGACATCAACACCATTCGCTGGTTAGAAGACGTGCTTAACGATCGCAAAAGCACCATGATCATTATTTCGCACGATCGTCACTTTTTAAACAGTGTGTGTACTCACATGGCTGATATGGATTACGGCGAATTGCGCGTGTATCCCGGCAATTACGATGACTATATGGTGGCCTCGACCCAAGCACGCGAACGCCTGTTAGCTGACAACGCCAAAAAGAAAGCGCAGATCGCCGAATTGCAGCAATTTGTCTCGCGCTTTTCGGCTAATGCGTCGAAATCGGCACAAGCCACATCGCGCGCCCGCCAAATTAAAAAAATCGAGCTGGCCGAAGTAAAACCCTCCAGTCGTGTCAGCCCGTTTATCCGCTTTGAGCAAAATAAAAAGTTGCATCGTCAGGCGGTGACGCTTGACCACGTCAGCAAAAGTTATGATGACGTCGCCTTAATTAAACAATTCAGCGCGCAAATTATGGCTGGTGATAAAGTCGCGATTATCGGACCGAATGGCATCGGAAAAACGACGTTGCTGCGTTGTTTGATGAATGAATTAATGCTTGATGGTGGCCATGTTAAATGGACCGATAGCGCCGAGGTGAGTTACTTTGCGCAAGATCATTCTGCCGATTTTTCGGATGACGTTAGTTTGTTCGAGTGGATGGCGCAATGGACCAAAGGCGGTGAAATGTTGGTGCGCGGCACCTTGGGCCGTATGTTGTTCTCCGGCGATGAAATTCAAAAATCGGTAAAAGTCATTTCGGGTGGTGAGCAAGGGCGAATGTTGTTCGGCAAAATGATTTTGCAAAAAGGCAATGTCATGGTGATGGACGAACCCACTAACCACCTCGACATGGAGTCTATCGAGGCGCTGAATATGGCGCTCACCGATTATCCGGGAACGGTTATTTTTGTCAGCCATGATCGCGAATTTGTATCCTCTATCGCGACGCGCATTATTGAAATGACGCCCAATGGTATCGTCGATTTTGCCGGTAATTACGAAGACTATTTACGCAGTCAGGGTATTTACGCCAAACACAAAAATGGCTAATACCGACCCCATCGGGGCGGTAACGAGGCGTCGTTAAATGAAGGTATTTATGTCGCGTAGCGAATAACTATTCGATAAATAAATAACGCATTAACGCGTTATTCCTGATTGACAACGAATTTTAATCTCATTAATTTGTTTCATGACGCGAAACTCGTCGCGTCGTCATGACAGGTTCGGGGTTATGCTGAAGAAAGCGCACAATTTAAGCGCCTATCGCTACACTCCTTACTACCTCAGCGAGTGGTTCAATAATTAGCCACGGACTCGCACAGGCGTGCGGGTCCGGGACGCCACTGCAATACGGTAGCAAGGCCACGCGTTGACACGATTTTAGTGTCGTGGTTTTGCTCGTATTTCATTTATCTCCCCGACTTTGAATCAGCGGGTGAAGGTGTTATTGCGAACGCCTTTCCGATCATGTCGTTCACGCTCTGTGTGCATTTGTGCGATGTCTTTTTTAGTCATTGAAACGTTGTCCGCTGAATAACGTTAATCATCTACATAACGGAGTTAAACCATGAAAAAATATCAAACTGTTCAGATCCGGAACGCGCTGCTTCTAAGTGCGTTTGCCACCTTAGTGTCCGGTGTCATTGAGGCCGCTAATTACACCTACAGTGTCGCATGCGGCACCGCTAATCACAGCGTTGTCACCAGTACCGCCACGTTATTAGTGGGGGGCGCCGAAGCAGGCGTCAGCGGTGAAACGGCGGCCACGCAATGGCTGATTAATCACGGCAAAGGTGGTGATTATCTGGTGCTACGCAGCGGTGGGACCGGCAGTCAGGCGGGCTGGATCTGCGATAACTTTGGCAGCAGCATAGGATCTGCCGCCGAGTTGTCGATAGACAGTCGCACGGGCGCAAATGACGCCGTCGTGGCGCAAAAGATCCGTGACGCCGAGATCATTTTTATTGCGGGTGGCGATCAAAATCTCTACGAAAATTACTGGAAAGACACCGCCGTTGAAAGTGCGTTGAATGATCATTTACGCGTTAGCAAAAAACCGATTGGCGGTACCAGCGCTGGCTTGGCGATATTGGGGCAATCGTATTATGCACCGGCCGGAACGGGGGTGTTGGCAAAAGAAATTCTCGACAATCCGTATCATGTCAACAGCAATGATATTTTCCATGGTGATTTTTTATTGCATCCGCAATTAACAAATGTTTTTACTGAAACGCATTTAAATCGTGTCAGTGGCAGCGGTCGCAAAGCGCAAACCCGTCACGGTCGTGCGCTCGGATTTCTTGCGCGCAGCGTGGTCGATCGCAATACGCTGGCCGCGCGTGTCGTGGCGGTAGATGAAGGCACGTTTATCGCGCTCGAAGGCGACGGCAACGCCAAGGTTTATGGCGTAGGGAAAGCGTATTTCCTGTCGCCAAACGCTTATCCTGAACGCGTGCAAAGTGCGTATAGCGTGATTTGGAAAAATGCCTCGCAAGCCGTTACCGTATACAGCATCAGTGGCAGCGCAAGTGGCAACGGCTTATTTAATTTTACGAGTTGGTCTGGCAGTGGTGGCAGCAGTCAATACTGGTATACCAGTGGCGGTTACAGCGGATTTAATTGCCAGCGTGGCTGTTAAATCGTCGCTCATTCGATGTTTATAGGGGATTAAATTCGGTCCCGAATCGCGCTGCGCACTTTAGGGGGCGCAGCGTTTTTGTCTTTTCATCGGCGTTGTACTTGCGTAGTGAAATGGTGAGGGATAGATTGCCTCATTCGTGACACCTATCCGTTTCAACGCAATGGAATCCGCCTTAGGTTTTGAACTCAAAAATCTTGAAATTTTAGTGGCTATCGTTGATGCGGGTGGTATGACGGCGGCTGGGCAACGATTGGGGATCACACAATCGTCGGTGTCGCAAAGTTTGGCCAACTTAGAGCAATCATTGCGTTCACAATTGATTGATCGTTCGCAGCGCCCGCCAGTGTTAACGCCGCTCGGGCGCGAATTTTATGCGCAAGCGCGCGCCTTGCTGCAACACGCGCAGCAGATGAGTCAAGCCTTCTGCCAGTCTGAACAGCGCACCTTGAATCATATGCGTATCGCGTTGGTTGATTCGTTGGCCACCAGTATTGGCAAGGCATTAATTGACGCAGTGAAATTTCGCAGTTCGCAATGGTCTTTGGTTACGGGGCAATCGCATCGTCATGCCGAAGCATTATTAAATCGCGAAGTCGATTTAATTATCTCGGATGATCCGGTGGCGAATCACCCCGAGTTGTATCGTCAACGCATTGTGCGTGAACCCTTTTTACTGATGGTTCCTGCCGCATTTTCGGGGCCGGTTCATTCCTTAAAACAATTAGTGGCGATGGCGGACTTCATTCGCTATAGCCACGGCACCGTCATTGGACGACGCATCGAAGCGCAATTAAATGCGTGGAATATCGCCGTACCGCAACGGTTAACGCTGGATAACTCGTACGCCATTTTTGAATTGGTGAAGGCCGGTGTTGGTTGGACCATTACCACGCCTTTGTGTGTGGCGCAGATGGGATTGGACGACCCGGCCGTTCGTTTGTTACCGATCCCGGAGGGCGAATTTGTGCGCGAATTAGTGTTGGTCACACGTGCGCATGAATTGGGCGAATTACCGCCGCAATTAGCTCGCGATAGCGTCGCGTTATTGCGTGAGCGTGTGTTGCCTCTGCTGCAGCAACACGCGAGTTGGCTGTTGCCGAAATTCGTATTAGGCGATGACGCATAAACCCGCCACAATCGTTCCTGTTAATTCCATTCATTAGCCAAACTAATAGTCCTTGCTGGCCGAAATTTCACTCCCCTAGACTGCGTCGCATACTTTAAAACACCGCGTTCAAGGGGAATCACAATGGCACAAACCATGCGGGCCGCCGACGTTAAAACGGCCGAAGATGCTGTGCGTTTAGTTGAAGAAAGACAATTACAGTACGTCAAAGTGGCCGCGACCGATATCGACGGTGTGTTGCGCGGAAAATATCTGCATAAAGACAAATTTGTCAGCGCACTCAAACACGGATTCGGGTTTTGCGACGTCGTGTTAGGCTGGGATTCAAACGATCAGTTGTACGACAACGTTAAATTTACCGGATGGCACACGGCGTACCCCGATGCCAATGTGCGCATACTTCCTCACACGTGTCGCGAGTTACCGGATGAAAACGGCACGGTTTTTTTCCTTGCGGAATTCGTTGATAAAGCCGAAACCGTGTGTCCGCGAGCATTGCTGCGACGGGTGTTAAAGAAAGCCGATGACATGGGATTTGATGCTTATTCGGCGCTTGAATACGAATTTTTTATTTTCGATGAGACACCCGAATCGGTGCGTGCAAAAGGCTATCGCAATTTAAATAATTGGACGCCGGGTTTTTTTGGTTATTCGATTTTGCGTAACTCGGTACACAGTGAGTTTTATCACGATCTTCTGCAAATGTGTTTGGCAATGGATATGCCGATCGAAGGTTTGCACACCGAAACCGGGCCGGGCGTGGTCGAAGCGGCGTTATTAGTGAATGAAGCCGGACGTGCTGCGGATAACGCTGTTATTTTTAAAACCTTTGCCAAGGTGTTTGCGCAACGTCGGCAAAAAATGGCGACGTTTATGGCCAAATGGTCGAATCAATATCCCGGGCAAAGCGGTCATATCCACGTGTCGTTACGCGATAAAAAATCCGCGAAATCGGCGTTTTATGATCCATCACAACCGCACAATATGAGCGCCACGCAGCGCTATTTTTTAGCCGGCGTACAACGTCTGTTGCCGGAATTTTTGGCCATGTATGCGCAAACGGTAAACAGTTATTCGCGATTAATCCCCGGCTTCTGGGCGCCAACCGATGCCACATGGGGGGTCGAAAATCGCACCACAGCGTTGCGCTTGATCCCGGGTTCGGATAAATCCCAACGCGTGGAAGTGCGCATCGGATCGGCCGATGCGAATCCGTATATCGCGTTATCGGCTGCGCTGGGTGCTGGATTGTATGGCATTGAAAAACAAATGGAACCGACCGCGATGGTGGTCGGCAATGCCTACGAACAACAACACGATGCGTCATTGGCGCTGCCGCGCACGTTATGGGATGCGGCACAACGCCTCAAACAATCGACGGCCGCTCGCTATTTATTTGGCGATGAATTTGTCGAGCATTTTGCTGCCACGCGCGAGTGGGAAGAACGTGAATTCCGTCGTTATATCAGCGATTGGGAATTAATGCGTTATTTCGAAATCATTTAATTTTTTTAAGCGAAAAACATCATGTCGGAACAAATAACGTATAGCCCGATTGACGGTCAGCTTTATGTCCGCCGTCAGTTGGCCCCTGCAACGCTAATTAATGCGACGCTTGAGCGCGCGCAAAAAGCGCAGCGCGAGTGGTCGCAGTGTAGTGTGATTGAACGTGCGCGATTGATCGATAAAGCCGTTGATTTGTTTGTCGCCAACCAATCGTTGATTGCCGAAGAAATCACCCTGCAAATGGGGCGGCCCATTCGTTATACGCCCAGTGAAATCGCCGGATTTTCGGCACGTGCGAAACACATGATTAGCATCGCGTCAGCCGCATTGGCACCGGTGATCCCGCAGGCGAAAAGCGGATTTACGCGTTACATCAAACGCGAACCGGTGGGCGTCGTGTTTGTGGTTGCGCCGTGGAATTATCCGTTGCTAACGGCGGTGAACGCGATTGTGCCGGCACTATTGGCTGGCAATACCGTTTTGCTGAAACATTCTGCCCAAACGCCGCTGTGCGCCGAACGTATGGTCGAGGCATTTATCGCCGCTGGGATACCCGATGGTGTGTTCCAGTTTTTACATTTATCGCATGACGATACGCAACGAGTGATCCGTTCGCCGCACATTCATTTTGTTTGTTTTACCGGATCAGTGGCCGGTGGCGTGGCGGTCGAACAAGCCGCCGCCGGTCGATTTATCGGCATGGGTTTGGAGTTAGGCGGCAACGACCCGGCCTATGTACGCGCCGATGCAAATGTGAATCACGCGGTAGAAACCATTGTGGATGGCGCGTTTTTTAATTCAGGTCAGTCGTGTTGCGGTATTCAACGTATTTATGTTCATGCCGATGTTTATGACGCATTTGTTGCGCAGGCGGTCGCGTTAACACAGCAATATGTGCTTGGCGATCCGCGCGATGCGGCGACCACATTAGGCCCTGTCGTGCGAGCCAGTGCTGCCGAAGCGATCCGCGCCGTGATCACCGATGCGCGCAGTAAAGGCGCAAAAAGTTTGATCGATACGCGCCCGTTTTCGCTCGACCATATTGGTAGCGCCTACGTCGCACCGCAGTTATTCAGTGAAGTGAATCACTCCATGTTGCTGATGAATGAAGAGTGCTTTGGTCCGGTGGCGGGCATCATGAAAGTAAACAGTGATGCCGATGCGATTCGTTTGATGAATGACAGTCCGTATGGTTTAACCGCCGCCATTTTTACCGAAACCGAAAACGCGGCGATTGCCATCGGCGATCAGATTGAAACCGGCACCGTGTTTATGAATCGTTGCGATTATCTTGATCCGGCGCTCGCGTGGACCGGCGTAAAAAATACCGGTCGCGGCTGTACGTTATCATCGATCGGTTTTGAACATTTAACACGCCCTAAATCGTATCACCTTAAAACGCTTTAATAGGACCACGCCCATGTCAATCGAAAGCACGCTGCCCGTTGAATCCTTGCGCGCCAATTGGAATTATCCCACCGCCATCAAAGCGGGAGTTGGTCGCGTCGGCGAATTACCGGATTATTGCAAACAGTTGGCGATGCAAAATCCCTTGCTGGTAACCGATCCCGGTTTGGCGAATTTGGACATGGTCGGCGATATGTTATCGCGACTTAAATCGTCGGGATTGCGCGTGCAATTATTCGCGCAGATCAAAGGCAATCCCAATGGACAAAATGTCAGTGATGGGGTGTTGGCTTACCAACAAGGGCAACACGATGGGGTCATTGCGTTAGGTGGTGGCAGCGCGTTGGACGCCGCAAAAGCGATCGCGTTGATGGTGGGGCAATCGCGTCCATTGTGGGATTTTGAAGACGTTGGCGATAATTATTTACGCGTTAACGTTGCCGCCATGGCACCGGTTATTGCGATACCTACAACAGCGGGAACCGGTTCCGAAGTGGGCCGTGCGTCGATCATTACGGATGAATCGCAGCGAGTAAAAAAAATTATTTTTCATCCCAAGATGTTACCGTCGATCGTGATTCTGGATCCGCAACTAAGTATCGGTTTGCCTCCCTCATTAACCGCCGCAACCGGCATGGATGCGTTATCGCACAGCTTGGAAGCGTATTGCGCCACGTACTTTCATCCGATGGCCGTCGGCGTTGCGTTGGAAGGAATGCGATTAGTAAAAGAACATTTGCCGGTGGCGGTGCAAAACGGCAGCGATTTAACGGCGCGCATGAATATGTTAGTGGCGTCCAGCATGGGGGCTACGGCATTTCAACGCGGGTTAGGAGCGATGCACGCGCTCGCGCATCCATTGGGAGCGGTGTATGACGCGCATCACGGTATGTTAAATGCGGTGTTAATGCCATATGTATTGAAATCGAATGAAGCGGTGATTGGTGAAAAAATGACGGCGCTGGCGCGCTATTTAAATTTGCCCAATCCGTCATTCGCGGCGGTGCTGGATTGGGTGTTGAATTTGCGCGAACACATTGGCATTCCTCACAGTTTGGCGGCGCTCAATATTCCCGAACACGATTGCGAAAAGATCGGCGCGATGGCGGTGAATGATCCCAGTGCGGGCGGCAATCCGATCGCATTTAGTGCGCACGATTACGCGCAGATCTGCCGCCGTGCCATCGTTGGGTTGTTGTAGCGGAGAGTGCGACGTGGCGCGCATCGGTGTTGCCGGATTTTTGCACGAAACCAACACGTTCGCGCCGTCGCGCGCGGCGTTAAACGATTTTGTGGCACCGGATGCGTGGCCCGGTTTACTACAAGGCGAAGAGTTATTTTCTGGATTAGCCGGACAAAATATTCCGTCGGCGGGCTTTATCGCGGCGACACAATCTGCGCATCGTATTGTGCCGTTGATATGGGCATCGGCTAATCCATCTGGCCCCGTTACGCGCGATGCGTACGAATCCATTTGGCAACAATTCGCCGAACGATTGCGCGCGAGCGGGCCTTTGGATGCCTTATTTCTCGATCTTCATGGCGCGATGGTATGCGAGCATCTCGACGATGGTGAAGGTGAATGGTTGATGCGCACGCGCGCGCTCATTGGTGATGACGTTGCGATTTTAATGACGCTGGATTTTCACGCCAATGTGTCGGCGCGCATGGTCGAATTAAGCGATGTGATCGCGGTGTACCGCAGCTATCCTCACGTTGATATGGCGGCCACTGGTGCGCGTATTACCCACTATTTGCCGGCGTTGTTGCGCGGCGAGCGTTGGCACAAACAACACGTTGCCTTGCCGTTTTTAATTCCGTTACCGTGGCAAGCGTCCATCATTGAGCCGATGCAGTCCATTCTTGAAGAACTGCAACGCGACGACGATCGGTTTATTACGAAAGAATTTTCTGCCGGATTTCCGCTCGCTGATGTTTACGATAGCGGCCCGAGCTTGATTGCCTACTCGCGTCGTGACGAATCATCAGCGGTGGAAAATTGGCGTCAAATGGTGATGGAAAAACGTCAACAATTTTCCGGTGAATTGTGTTCGATAACAGCGGCGATCGAACGAATAAAAAACCACCGTGACGCAAAGCCACTTATTTTTGCCGAGACACAAGATAACCCCGGCGGCGGTGGCGACGGCGATGGCGTCGCGTTCGTACACGCCTTAAAAAATGCCGATGTTCGCGATGGTTGTGTGGCGCTCATCGCCGATGCTGAATGCGCCAAATACGCGCATCACGTGGGGGTAGGGGCGTGTTTCAGCATGCCCCTTGGCGGCAAAAAAAATCATCGTAGCGGCCCTCCCCTGACCGGACCTTTTATCGTGCGTGCGCTCGCTGATGGCAAGTTTCTCGGCAGCGGTCCATTCTACGGTGGTTGCCATATGGACTTAGGGTTAATGGCGCGCGTTGATTATCACGGCATTCAATTATTGATCAGTAGTCGCAATCAACAAGCGGCCGATCAAGCCATGTTGCGTGTGCTGGGTATTGAACCGGCGACGCAAACCTTTCTGGTGTTAAAAAGTTCGGTGCATTTTCGTGCGGATTTTTCCCGTGTCAGTGATGCCATTTATTTATTGGACACACCGGGCGAAAACGTCGCCGATTTGCAAAAGTTAACGTATCGAAAATTACGCTCGGGTGTGACGTTGTTGGATTAATTATTCACGTCAAAGAAAAAATTTAACGGTCGATAAAGGAGGTTTAGTGGAGGTTATGCGGTAAGCCAAACGTGATGAAGCGCCAGAAAAATCATTAACGGAGTCGGCGTCTTCATTCATCGCTCAATCAACAAAAACGAGGAGCAAAGCAATGACTACAAATGAACGGCACGGCAAACGCGCCGAGCTAGATGAAGACGTAAAATTGTTGCATAGCATGGGGTATGCACAAGAATTGTCGCGTCGATTAGGCGGGTTTTCTAATTTCGCAATTTCCTTTTCGATTATTTGTATTTTGGCCGGTGGCATTAGCGCGTTTCAATCCGGGCTCAGTGCTGGTGGTGGCGGATCGATTGGTTTCGGTTGGCCAGTAGGTGCGTTGTTCGCCTTGATTGTCGCCGCCGCGATGGCGCAAATTGCCTCGTCCTATCCGACCGCCGGTGGCTTGTATCACTGGGGTTCTGTGCTTGGCGGCAAAGGTTATGGTTGGGTGACAGCGTGGTTTAATTTACTCGGATTAATTTTTGTCGTAGCGTCGGTAAATTTCGCCGTTTACGATCCATTTTTCAAAACGTTGGTGGCACCGGTGCTGGGTTTTGACACCACCAATTGGGGCTGGACCGAGCAAACTGTTTTTATCGGACTTATCACCGTTATTCAGGCCTTTCTTAATCATCAGGGGATCAAAGTCACCAGCACCTTAACCGATCTGTCCGGTTATTTTATTTTTATCATCGCCGTGGTGTTGACCGTTTCGTTATTAATGTACTCGTCGGTGCCAATGGATTTTTCACGGTTATTTACGTTCGAAAACTTAAGTGGTCAAGAAGGCAGTTGGTGGCCACAAAGTGATAATCAAGTGACGGTGTTTTTATCCGGATTATTGCTAACGATTTACACTATTACCGGATTCGACGCGTCGGCACATACCTCGGAAGAAACGCACGATGCCGCGAATAACGTGCCGAAAGGCATTATTAAGGCGGTGGCGTGGTCGGGGTTATTCGGTTACATCATGGTGTGCGCATTTGTGTTGGTGATGCCCGATATTAAAGCTGGTGTCGCGCAAGGCATGGGATTTTTTGGCGCGTTAATGAGTTCATTGCCGCACGGATTAGGCGTGACACTTGGCATCGGTATTTTCATCGTGAATTTTGTGTGCGGATTAGCGTGTTTAACGTCGTGTTCGCGCATGATGTATGCGTTTGCGCGTGATGGCGGTTTGCCCGCGTCGAAATGGTTGAAGCACGTGAGCCACCAGCATCGCACGCCCGGTGCCGCGATTTGGACCAGCGGAGCGTTGGCGTTTGCGGCCACATTGTATGGCGATGCTTTTTTAGTATTGGCCACCGGTTGCGCGGTATTTCTTTATATTTCCTATGTAATGCCGACGGCCGCTGGTATTTTTGCCGAAGGAAAAACGTGGACCAAAAAAGGTCCGTTTAGCTTAGGCGTATGGTCAAAGCCGATCGCGATCGCCGCTGTCGTTGGCGGATCGATTTTAGTGTGGGTTGGTATGCAACCGCCGAATGAAAAAGTCATGTATTTAACGCTGGGATTGTTACTGATATTGGCGATTTACTGGTGGGCGCTTGGTGAGCGGAATCGTTTTAAAGGACCGCCACTTGCAAAGGAACTTACGCATGAAAGCGATGTGCCGGCACCCGACGTATTGGAACGTGTTTAAGTAATGTCATCGCGGCAGAACGATGACACGGGTGCGTTATCGTTCTGCCTTTCACCATCCGGTCACAGCAATCGTTGGGCGCAGTGTTGACAAAAGGTCGCCGTAGAAGGATTGCGTGCTTGACACGCAGGGCAGGTGATTGCTGTGGCGGGGCGTAATGCTTCATTAACGGCATGACTTTGTTTTAACGCCGTGGTCAATAACCATACGGCGCAACCCAAAATTGCCATGATAAAACTCCAATTGTGCAAGGAGCGTATGCTGTCGTTTAAAAACGGCTGCAGCAGCAACAAACTGATCGAATGTGCGGCGGCAACGCTGATTAGACTAACGAGTGGCAATAATAAATCGCGCAGAAAAGCCCAACGTCCGTGAATGGTTTTTAATTCGATCGCCGCGTGCTGGCCGGCTACCCAAAACGTGATCACAGCACCAGAGTAGGCGATAAATTGCACCAGTTTGGCGGCAGACAGTTTTCCTTTTACCACCCACGTTTGAGTAAATAAATCCATATTCGAAAATGCCGTCGATAACAATAACGTCACCATGATGACGATGCTGTAACGAATTAACCATGTCCAATCTTGCGTGTTGTTATTCATCGGTTATTCCTCGCGTGAATGTTTTTTTGTGGCCAGATTAAGGACAGTAACCATACGCTGCTGGCCAGCAGCCAAACGATAAACAGTCCGTTATACGTTGTCTCGCCGATTAAGGGTTGCACCATAGCGCGTGCGCTCGCGCTCAGTAAATACACGCACAGCAGGCTTGCGACCGGCATCACGTAAGCCTGTAAGTGGTCAACTTTCTTGAGTGGTTTTGGCCATTCGAAATGACATTTCTTAGCGGCCAATGCCAGCGCCACAATCGCTGCGGTGTGACCTAAAAACAACACCAGAGTAGCGGCGGTAAAATAAATTGTTTGACCGCCCGTGGTTTGAAATAACGAAAACGACGCCAGACCGTAAGCCAATAATGGGGCGCTGACCATCAACATCAGCAGCATCGAATAGCGCACTCGCGCGATCCAATGTGTTGACTGATTAACCGGCTTTAACGGCGCTGGCGCGCTTATTTGTGGTTTAACCGTCGCACGCGTGGCGTTCACCTTTGAACGTGAAATGCCGACGTTAATTTTTCGTATTGGAGTTGTAATTTTTTCGTTTTCATTTTTAGTTACCGGTGTCGCAACGTTAAACGCCATCGTCGTGTGAGCGGTATTTTGCGTGGCGAACGATTGCGTCGCGTGTGAGTCGCTGCTTGTCAGTGCCGTCAATACCTCGTCGATGGCCTGCGCGAAGACGTGGCCATTTTCAAATCGTTGCTCTGGGGTTTTCGCCATACTGCGATTTAATAATGGTTGCAACAACGTGAATTCAACCGGCAATACCGGCACCGGTTCGGTAGCGTGTTTAATGCCAATCGCGACCGCCGAATCGGCTTCATACGGTGCGCGACCGCACAGTAAATAAAACAACACCGTCCCCAAACTGTAAATATCGCTGCGCGCATCCGTTACGCGTCCCATGGCTTGTTCGGGGCTCATAAAAGCCGGTGTACCAATCGCGATGCCGGTTTGTGTCAGCGTGTCGTGGCTTGACAGCAAGCGCGCGATTCCGAAGTCCGTGAGAACGGCGCGGCCATCGTCATCGTGAATTAAAATGTTTTCCGGTTTGATATCGCGATGGACATACGATTTTTGATGCGCGAAATGCAATGCCAACGCAATTTGTTTGACCGCCGTTAATTTATCGCGCAGTGACAGCGTCGGAGCGGCCTGTTTTAAATCGCGGCCCGGCACATATTCCATGGCGATAAAGTGCAGGTCATCGTGCACACCGACGTCAAATATCGTCACAATGTTTGGATGCATTAGTTGCGCGATGATGCGCGCTTCGCGCACAAAACGATCTTTATAGACGTCATCGTGTTTCGCGAGCAGGGGCGACATAATTTTAAGCGCCACGTCGCGCTCGAATTTTTCCTGCACGGCTAACCACACTTTAGCCATGCCGCCTTCGCCCAATAAACGGATGATGCGATAACCGGGAATTAACATGTCGTTCTTATCGTGCTGTGCAATAGGGTAATGCTAATGGAATTTTTTCGATTGTCACCTAGCAGCGATCTCACTGCTCGGATCGGTTAGGCGTTCAAGTCGGATGAGATAAGCCAACGCAAACGCGTCGTGGTCACCACACATTTCTTTTGATGCTTGTAAACGCGCACAAAACGACGGACGTTCTGGCCGTCCAAATAACAAACAACGGTTATCATTGCTCAGTTGCACGCATCGCACGCCCGCCGGTTTACCTAAAGGCATACCGGGAATGGCGCTACGGATCGAAGGCGCAATGCAACACGCGCCGCAGCCTAAACGGCATTTCATCGTACCGGTCTCGTAATGTGGTTCAACATTTTGGCGAGCCAGTGTAAGCAATAAGCCAGCGTGTCGGCGTATAGATTTTGCGCAATGTTACGCGATGCGATGGGCTCATCGACTTGGCGGTCTGCCCTACATCTGCTAACGTCACGTCGTTTTGACGGCCACGCCGTCTGCATAGAGATAACAAAATGAATCGACTTTTGCGCACCCAAGCGATTGAAAGCGGAGAGAATGGTCATAACGAAAACGAATTGAAACGTTCAATCAGTCTGTTTTCTCTCACCATGATTGGCGTTGGCTCGACGATCGGTACTGGGATTTTTTTTACGATGGTCGAGGCGGTGCCTAAAGCTGGCCCGGCAGTAATTTTGTCCTTTATTATTGCAGCGATCACTGCCGGTTTAACGGCGCTTTGTTACGCCGAATTGTCTTCGCGTATTCCGGCATCCGGTTCGGCTTATTCGTACAGTTATGCTACGGTCGGTGAATTCGCCGCTTACATCGTAGCGTTTTGTATTTTTCTTGAATACGGTTTAGCCGCCAGTGCCACCGCGATTGGTTGGTCAGATTATTTGAATCATTTTTTAACTCATGCGTTTGGTTACAGCATTCCAGATTTT
>CAZYUS010000011.1:0-7313 GCA_964650615.1 uncultured Pseudomonadaceae bacterium
CATTGGCAGCAGCACGGTAATCGCTAATGCGATCCTAACGCGACTAAACGTTTTCATTTTCTTCCTCCATTGCTCGTTTTTGATGGCGCATTTCTTCAGCGTGGAATACGCTCGATTTGCCCCTCCTCGCGCACGCGGCCATTTAACCGTGGCGGATGGGCGAGTCGGCGGAGTCTGCGCGGCACAATGGGTCGCGTATTGTAAAAACTCGTCGTTACGGCAACGAATTAAGACGATGCGTGCAAAGCGTGACACAGTGGTCAACGTCGCGTTCAACGAAGAAGAAAACGGCCAATTTGTGTGATCTCGATTGTTGGCGCGGCGAAAAGGTTCAAGATGTACGATACTGACGCACGGAGAATTTCTTTCTTTCACCTAAATACGTTAAAAGGCGCGCATACGGTGAAGATCCCGATATACGTCACGAGGTAAAAATGATGTTGTCGTCAGCACTAGAACAATGGCGTTTAGGTTTCTTTAATCAGCTCGAAACGGTGCTGGCGTTAGAACCTTTGTTCGACAAACTCAATGATGTGGTGTTTTCGATCAAAGATCGGCAGGGACGTTATTTGAGCATTAGCGAGGCTTGTGTTGAACGTTGCAATTTATCGGCGCGCCACGACGCCATCGGTAAAACCGCCTACGATATTTTTCCCGCGCACATGGCCGAGCGTTATTGCGAGCAGGATGATCAAGTGTTCAGCACGGGTTTGCCGCTAACCGACAGTCTTGATCTAACCTTGTTTAGCGATCGCAGCAACGGTTGGTGTTTGAGTCATAAATTTCCCTTACGCAGTCGTGATGGTGAATTGGTCGGACTGGCGTGTCTTTCGCAGGACATTGTCGAACCGAGTCGTGAAGGCTTAATTGATAAAGCCTTTGCCGACAGCATTGACTATATTCGTGCGCATTTCGCCGAAGGTTTACGCGTCGAAGAATTGGCCGAGCAAGCCGGTTTGTCGGCAGCGCAGTTTGAACGGCGTATGAAAAAAATCTTTCAGTTATCGCCGGGACAGTTCATTTTAAAAACCCGTATTGATGCGGCGGCCACGCAATTACTGCACAGTGAACAATCGATCGCCGATGTGGCTCTGAATGTTGGCTTTTGCGATCAAAGCGCATTGTCTCGGCAATTTCGTCAAGTCACCGGACTGTCACCACGCCAATATCGTCAGATGTCGGGAAAGAAACCGATTTAACGCTACGCATAGGACGTCCCTCATCACGGTTTAAACGTCGTCTTCCCTTCGACCGAGTTGTCGCACGCCAAAACCCCTCGTTAACCCGTTAAAATGACTCAAGCCACGCGCGTCGGCGCGCGTCATCATGGCCTGCGCTCGGCGCTTGCTGTTAGGCTAGACCGTCGACGGTGATAACGGCCGCCGCGTAACGGTGTTACGAATTTACTTTGGCAAGGTGTTCTAGGTGATGTTAACAACCGCTCTTGAAAAGTGGCGCTTCCAGTTCTTCGAGGATGTCGAATCGCTGCGTGTTTTTGAATCGGTGTTCGATAAATTGCCCGATGTGTTGTATTTGATTAAAGACAAGCAAGGGCGTTATGTCAGCGTCAACAGCACCTGTATGGAACGGTTTAATTTGCCTTCGCGCGAAGCGGCGATCGGTAAAACGGCCAATGAGTTATTTCCGGCGCACATGGCCAAACGCTACAACGAACAAGACGAAGAAGTGTTGCGCACCGGTTTACCATTGACCGACAGTCTGGACTTAACCTTGTACGCCGATCGCAGTCATGGTTGGTGCGTGAGCAATAAATTTCCATTGCACAACAAAAAAGGTCAGTTGATCGGTTTAATTGGCATTTCGCAAGACATCGCCGAGCCGAGCCGCGACGGATTAATCGACAAAGATTTTGCCGACACCGTCGATTACATTCGTTTGAATCACAGTGAACCGCTACGCATGGAAGATCTGGCCGATCGCGCTAATTTATCGCCGACGCAATTTGAGCGTCGCATGAAGAAAATATTTCAGTTGACGCCTAGTCGTTTTATTTTAAAAACCCGCATCGACGCGGCCGCTAATTTATTACTGAATAGCACGATGACCGTTGCAAATATTTCTCTGCAAGTTGGTTTTTGTGATCAAAGTGCGTTGTCGCGCCAATTCCGTCATTTAACGGGTTTATCGCCGGTGCAATACCGGCAACTGCGCGCCAAGAAAGTGACAACGACTTAACCGGTGCGGTAAGGCGGTGTTACCACAGCGGTTTATTTTGCGATTGCCAGAATTGCAATTCGGTTTCAAAAGTCTGTTCGACTTGGGCGTGAAAGTGGGTGTCGTAGCATTCCAGTCCGATGTAGTAATCGGTGTATTCCTCACCTTCTGGCGTCAGCGCTACCGATGGCGGCACTTCGGCGCGGCGCAGATCACAGTACTGCGCATCACTGTGTAGGGCGGTGTGCGGGAATGGCATAGCGTGATTCCTCCATGGTCTATGGCGAGTATAGATGCGCGCTTTCCGGTGTTTTTGAAAAGATGCATTTATGCTCAACAAGACTAGTTTAGAATCAAATTGGAATTTGGTGGGGGAGTCAGAACGTGAAGTTAATATTCGTTTAATCGTTGAGTGCGCCGATTCGCGGTTAAAGCCGCTCCTACTTAGGTATGGCAAGATCATTCAGTGATCTACATTCACGCTCCCTTATTTAGGGCGTGTTGCTGACGCTAACTTGCAACACTTGATTAAAGGTCGTGACATCATCGACGCGATAAATAGCGTCGTATTCTTTGCCATCTTGCGCAACAAAACCAAAGCCATCGTATAGCCAGATCTGATTGACGTTTTGGTCGCGTTGCCACTGTAAGCGGTAACGGAATTCCGGTTGTTTTTTGACGATGGCACGAATGCGAGTGTTGAGCGCGTTCGCAACGATCGCCACGCCAGCGGCATCGTCGATGGTGTGTACGATTTGATTGCCCATATCCATCACCTGCACGCGCTCGCTTAGTACCTGTTTCGGTGTACACGCTAGCAACAGTGTCAACACGACGGCCGCAACGAACCTGCCCATTAAACGCCACTCCTTTTGCGTTGGCTTAAGGGTGGTCAGTGTAGCCAAGCACTCACGCCGTTCGTGTAGAAAATTGTAGTGTTATGTACATCTATTCGTGCGTTAAAGCTCACGGTTGGCAGCGTTGTGTCCACTGCGCAGTGAAGGCGATTAACTGCCGCCAATTATCAAGTTGCGCGATGCTGACGCGGCGACAGACGGTTGCTGTCTCAGGGCTAATAACGGACGGGTGAGCGACCAATTGTGAAACCGGTACCACGATGATGTCGTGCAGTTTCGGTAACTCCTGTTCCAACACCGCTAAGGTATTGGGATAAGGATGGCCAATGGCCAGTGCGTAACCTTTTTCTTCGGCTTTTTTCAGCAAACGTTGCCACTGTTTGCGGATCGCGGCGGGGTCGTTATCGTGATCCAAAAAAACATCGCGACCGATATTGGGAATATGACTGGCGCTGGCGACATCGCGCGCAACCGAACCGCTGATGGTGCGGCTATCGACAAAAAAAAGTTGCCGTTGTTGCGCTTCTTGCATCACCCACTGCATACGCGTGCGATCACGCGTTAACACCGATCCCATGTGATTATTAAAACCACGCACAAAGGGAATGCTGTCGAAATTATCACGCAGTTGCGCGCGTAACTGCGCTTCATTCATGTCGCTCGTGAGTGCGCCCGGCCCCATCAATTTTAAATGTGCTTCCGATTGCATCGGTGCGTGCAACAACACATCGCGGCCTTTGTTGTGCGCTTCGCGCGCCAAGCGCGGCGCGAGCGCCGTGTGCGGCAAAAACGCGTAGCTGATCGGTGCTTGCAGATTTAACGCGCGTTCATTATTGACGCGGTTATCCCCCATATCGTCGATCAGGATCGCGATACGGTTTTGCGCCAGCAGGGGGGCGCACCACAACCACAAAGCGACGCCGAGCAGGCGTTTCATGGGCGCGTCACCACCATGCCTTTTAACGTGCCAAGCGCGACGGCTAACTGCACGTCATCGACCGGAACGCTGATCGCGGTGGCGACGTTGGCGGGCTGCTGATTGTGCAAGGTGTGCGTTAAATCTTGTTCGCGTGATTGCTCATGGAGTGTGGCCGCGATGCTGCCGTGTGGCACTTCGATATCCGGTGCGATGCCGTGCAACTGAATAGAGCGACCGCTGGGCGTAAAGTACAAAGCGGTGGTCAATTTGATGGCGGATTGATCCGACAATTGATTGACCGTTTGCACTGAACCTTTGCCATAACTTCGTTCACCAATAATTAACGCGCGATGATGATCTTGCAAGGCACCAGCAACGATTTCGCTGGCCGACGCCGAACCACCATTCATTAACACCACGATCGGTGCATCGTTAAGCAGATCATCGTCGTCGGCACTGGCTTGTCCTTCACCGTCGCGACTGCGCGTGGTCACGATCACGCCGTGGCGTAAAAACTGATCGGCGATTTGCACCGCAGCGGTGACGATGCCACCGGGATTATTGCGTAAATCGAGCAACAACCCTTTTATTCCGGCGAGCTGTTGACGATTTAAGCGCGCGATCGCGGCGCGCATTTCATCGCCGCTGTCGGCTTGAAATTGTTCTAATTGGATATAGGCCAGACCATCGTCTAACCAATACGCATTTACGCTGCTTACTTGGATCAAGCGACGCGTGAGAACATGATGACGGGGCTTTTTTTCGCCGTCGCGTTGCACATCGAGTTTGACGGTGCTGCCTGCCTCGCCGCGCAGCAAATCAATCACTTTTTCGTAATTCAAACCGGCGAGCGCAATATGATCAACGTGCGTGATGACATCGCCTAAACGGATGTCGAATTGACTCGCCGGACCTTGCGGCTGCACCTTGCTGATACGAAATTGCGCATCATCCATGATCACGTCAACGCCGATGCCGGCGTATTCGCCAACGGTATTTTCGAGCAGCCGCTGCGCGGCTTTTTGATCGTAAAATTGCGAATGCGGATCGAGCGTATCGACCATGCCTTTGATCGCGCCTTGCACTAATTGTTGCTCACTCACCGGTTCGACATAATGTTGTGCAATGCGTTGCCACGCTTGTTGCAAAACCGAAAGCGCGGCGGGCGGAATCGCCGCGTTTTCATCTGCCGCATAGCTACACGCCGACGCAAGCCACAATACGGCCCAAAAACGCTTAACCACGTTTGCACCAGCCGCGAGGGTCCAGCGCTTTACCTTTGTAACGAATTTCAAAATATAAACCTTGTTCACCCTGCCCGCCCGAACTGCCGGATGTCGCGATCACTTCGCCGGCATCGACCCAATCACCGACCTGTTTACCCAATGACTGATTGTGGCCATACAAACTCATATAACCGCCACCGTGATCGACAATAGTCATCAAACCGAATCCGCGCAACCAATCGGCAAACACAATGCGACCGGGAAAGATCACCTGCACATCGGATCCTTCGCTAGCACCAATTAATACGCCGTTCCATTTCATGCGACCTTGAAAGCGTTCGTCGCCAAAACGTTGCAGCAACTGCCCGCGCGTCGGCCAGCCTAACTTGCCTTTTAATTGCGCAAAGCCGCTATTCTTGGGCAGTTTGACGCTACGCACCACGCTGTCCACTTGTTCGATAACTTGGGTGAGGTTTTTTTCGTCTTGCAATAACGCGTTCAGGCGTTTTTCATCATCGGCCAGATCGCTTCGAATAAGGCGCAACGCTTTCTCGCGTTTAGTTTTGGCTTGCGCCACCTTTTTGGCGGATTTTTCCTGTTGTTGTTGCAATACGTTGAGTTCGCTGATTTCGCTTTCGATCTTCTTTTGTACGTCGGCCAGTGATCGCACCGCGTTACTTAAATCATCCATCTCTTTTACGCGTTCACGATTTAAGTAATCGTAATACGTGAGCACACGACCTAATTGCGCTGGGTCTTTTTGGCTTAACAATAATTTCCAATATTCATTGCGACCGGATAAATACGCAGCGCGCACTTGCGCTTGCAACGCCGATTGCGCTTTGTCTCGTTGCAATTGGTAACGGCGGCGTTCGCCATCGAGATCGCCTAATCGTGCGCGCGCGTGTTGCAGCTCGCGGCGCGTTATTCGCAGCGACTGCACCGCTTCGCCTAAGGCCGATTCGGCTTTGGCGAGTTCGGCCTGCGCGCTACTTTCTTGCGCACGCAATTCAGCTTGTTTGGTTTTTAATTGCGCGATGCGTTCGCGCAAGGTATTGAGCTGCTGTTCACTGGCGGCGTTTTTTTCGGCGGCATAAGCGAAACCGGTGCTGCCCAGCAACACCAGTATCAGCAACAGAAGCGTGTGCCGCCGAAGGATCTTCAACGCAGTTGCACCAACACGCGACCGGTCATTTCAGGCGGGATTGGCAAACCCAGCAACTGCAATAACGTCGGCGCAATATCGGATAACACGCCGTTGTGAATGGGGATCGTGGCGGGGCGGCCAAGGTACAACAGCGGCACCAATTCCGTGGTGTGCTGGGTGTGCGCTTGATTGACTTGCGGATCAAACATCTGTTCGGCATTGCCGTGATCGGCAGTAATCAACGCCTCGCCACCGACTTGTTTTAAGGCCTCGGCGATGCGACCGATGCACACATCCAAGGCTTCGATGGCTTTGACCGCCGCATCGAAATTGCCAGTGTGGCCGACCATATCGGCGTTGGCAAAATTGCAAATGATGACATCGTATTTTTTCTGCGTAATGGCAGTGACTAATTTATCGGTCACATCGAACGCATTCATTTCCGGCTGCAGATCATAAGTGGCCACTTTGGGCGATGGCACCATGATGCGTTCTTCGCCGTTAAACACTTTTTCATCACCGCCATTAAAGAAAAAAGTGACGTGTGCGTATTTTTCGGTTTCGGCAATACGCAACTGCGTTTTGCCGTGATCTTGCAACCACTGTCCTAAGGTGTTGTGCAGTGATTGCGGGGCATACGCCACCGGCGCATTAATGTCGGCGGCGTATTGGGTTAATTGCACAAAATTAACATTTACGAAACGCTGACGCGCAAAACCGTTGAAATCGGTGGCGACAAAAGCGCGACTGATTTGACGGGCGCGATCCGCGCGGAAATTCATAAACAACAACGCATCGCCGTCATTTAACACCACGCGATCGCCGATCCGCGAGGCCTGCACAAATTCATCCGTTTCACCGCGCGCATAAGCCGCGTGTAACGCTTGCTCGCTGTTATCGTAGTGATGATCGGCCTGACCTTGAGTGATGAGCTGGTAGGCGCGTTCGACGCGGTCCCAGCGTTGATCGCGATCCATGGCGAAATAACG
>CAZYUS010000011.1:7323-34374 GCA_964650615.1 uncultured Pseudomonadaceae bacterium
GACCACACACGCTGGCGACGCGCGCACCCGTTACGGACGCACAGACGTTTTCGAGTGCCAGCAAACTGTTTAACGCGCTTTGCGGCGGCGTGTCGCGACCGTCTAAAAACGCGTGCACATAAATTGCTTTAGCTCCGCGCTGGGCCGCTAATTTTACGCTGGCGAAAACATGATCTTCATGACTGTGCACGCCGCCCGCGCTTAACAATCCCATGATGTGTACCGCTTTTCCGGCGGCAACGGCGGCATCAATGGCGTGGCACAGCACCGCGTTATGAAAAAATTCACCGTCGCGAATTTCTTTGCTGATGCGGGTTAATTCTTGATACACCACACGACCGGCGCCCAAATTAATGTGGCCAACTTCGGAGTTTCCGAACTGCCCATCGGGCAAGCCCACGTCTTCGCCCGAACCGGAGATCAAGCTGTGCGGGTGGTGTTGCCACAACGCATCCCAGTGCGGGGTACGAGCGGCCAGAATGGCGTTGGATTCGGGTGACTCGCGGTGTCCCCAACCGTCCAGAATAATTAACACCACAGGTTTTGGTGTTAGGTTCATGTTGTTATCCCACCTTGTATGCCGTTTTATGGCGATATTGTAACGATACCGTTCCGTGCCGTCAGGCGCTATTGACAGCGTCGTCCTGAGCCGTCAAATTCACTTTTCTTGGGGTTAGTGTCATCGGATAAAACAATGTTTAAACGATTCGCGTTGTTGTTGATGGTGTTTCCTTTGTCTTCGATGGTTAAGAGCGATTTTAATTCGGCGATTAAAGCGTATGAAAATAAAGATTATGCCAGCGCGTTTGCCGAGTTTAAGCGTCTGGCGGAATTAGGCGATGGGCCGTCGCAACGCAATTTAGCCGCCATGTACGCCAATGGCGTGCAGGTTATGCGTGATGACAAAGAAGCGTGGGTGTGGTTTTCGCTTGCGGCTGAGCAAGATAAATCAGTGGAAGCAACGCGTGACAAAGTGTTTAAGCGTTTGCCCGAATCGGATCGCGCGAGCGCTTCGCAACGACTGGATGACCTGCGCGCGCAATTTGGTCGTGACGCCATCAACGCGAAATTAATGCCGGTAGCCGATGTTGAAGTGGCGGACTGTTCGGTGGCCGTCGAAGGTGATGCCTCACCACTAAAAACTTTTCCACCGCGATATCCACGTAGTGCGGCGCAAAACGACATCGAAGGAATAGTGTGCAGTAGTTTTTATGTGACGGCGGATGGTCGTCCCGCCGCTGTTAAATTTACCTCGGTCAGCGCTTATCAACGTAATGGGAATGCGAGAAATGGTTACGCCGATGCGTTTCAGTATGAAACGCGGGAAGCGTTAAAAAAATGGCGATTTAAACCAGCGGCGACGGATGCCTTGCGCAAATTGCCGAAAAAGTTTTGTATGGATTTTAAATTGGCGACAAGCGATGGCTTTCGCGCCGAAAAACAACAAACCGAAGCACTGGTCGAGCGTTTTAATGCCAACGCCGACGATCCCGAAACGTTGTACGAAATGGCGAAAAAAATCGAGAATAACGCCAACCAATGGCACTTTGCCAAAAAAGACGATAAGGCATTGGAGTTGCGTACTACCGCTAATCAACTTTTTGTGCGCAGCGCCATCAATGGCAAAGCCGATGCGCAATTTCGGTTAGCGTCCGATTTAATGACCGGCAATCATTGCGAAAAAGATCTTAAAAAAGGGTTGTTCTGGTTAACACTCGCGGCGCAACAAGGTCATGCTGAATCACAGTATTTGATGTATTCGCGGCTGTTAAATGGCGAAGGTGTTCAAATTCAAACTGACAAAGCGTACGAATGGTTGAAAGCGGCGGCGGCGGGTGGCCATACGCAAGCGAAACTGGAATACGCGTTATATTTGCTGCGAACCGATGCTAAAGCGGATGTGACTGCCTATTTGCCAGAAAAATTTGATGACAACCATTTGGTGCATTTAGAACTGATGGCGCAAATTGCCGCGCTGCGCGGTGAGTTTGATCTAGCGGTGACTCATCAGACGGCGGCGGTAGCGATTGCGCAAGCCATCGAAGTCGATACGACTTTTTATCAAGCGCAATTAAATAAATTCCTCCGTAAAGAAATTTAACACCCTTTCAAAAGGAAACTGTCATGGAAACCGTCGTTTTGTTTTTTGTTGTCTTTGTGGTGATTTTAATTTTAACCGGCGTGAAATCGGTGCGTCAGGGCTATCAATATACGGTGGAGCGATTTGGTAAATACGTGCGCACATTGCCGCCGGGTTTGCATTTTATTACGCCGATGATTGAACGCGTCGGGGCCAAGGTAAATATGATGGAACAGGTGCTGGATATTCCACAGCAACAGGTCATTTCGCACGATAACGCCACGGTGACTATTGATGCCGTGTGTTTTTATCAAGTCATCGATCCGGCGCAGGCGACTTATGAAGTCAATCATCTCGAAATGGCCATGCAAAACTTGACCATGACCAATTTGCGTACCGTGTTAGGCAGCATGGATCTGGATGAAATGTTGTCCAAGCGTGACCAGATTAACGCCGCGATTTTAAAAATCATTGATGCCGCGACGCAGCCGTGGGGCGTCAAGATCACGCGTATCGAAGTGCGTGATATTCAGCCGCCGCAAGATTTAGTCAACGCGATGGCGCAGCAGATGAAAGCCGAGCGCATCAAACGCGCGCAAATTTTAGAAGCAGAAGGTTTGCGCCAATCCGAAATTTTAAAAGCCGAAGGCGAAAAGCAAGGCAAGATCTTGCAAGCCGAAGGTGAAAAGGAAGCCGCTTTCCGACAGGCTGAAGCGCGTGAGCGTTTAGCCGAAGCCGAAGCCAATGCCACCCGCATGGTGTCAAAAGCGATCGCCGAAGGTAATTCGCAAGCGATCAATTATTTCGTGGCGCAAAAATACATTGACGCGCTGGGCCAAATCGCCGCTTCGCCGAATCAGAAATTGGTCATGATGCCGCTCGAAGCCGGCAATGTGATCGGCGCGGTTTCGGGTATCAGCGAATTATTGAAAGCCAATAAATAAGGTAAATCGACATGGAATACTGGCATTGGTTGGCACTGGGTTTGATTTGTCTTGGCATCGAAATGGCGACGCCGGGTATTTGGTTTTTATGGTTTGGTTTAGCGGCGCTTGCCACCGGCATCGTGGCGTTTATTTTGCCGCTGCCAGTGATGGTGCAATGGGTAATATTTTCGGTGTTGGCAGTGGTGTTTGTGCTGGTTGGTCGGCGTTGGTACAACGCCGGTGGCGAGGCTTCCGACAACGGTCTTAATAATCGCGCGCAAGCGTTGATCGGTCGTCGTGTGCGCCTGGAAGAGGCGATCCAAAACGGCCACGGCGTGGTCAATATCGACGATACGCGTTGGCCCGCCAGTGGCGATGATGCGCCGGCCGGCGTCGATGTCGAAGTGGTGGCGGTAAATGGCTCGCGCCTGACCGTGCGCCGCGTCGGTTGAGTCGCGAGGGACGGGGCGCGGTCGATTAAGTCGTCGCCCTGTCCGTGCTGCCGCCCAGTGGCGCTGCAAAGCCGTCGCGCTTTTCAGTATCATTGCCGCCCTTTTTTCGTTCCGCCGTCGAGTACCCGCATGACCGTCGTTGATTTTTTCCAAGCCCACCCCATCCTCGTTGGCCTGTGGGTCGTGGTGGGTGTGATGTTGTTGCTGAGTTTGGCCCCCGCCGTCGGCAAAAATATCGCCCCGCAACAACTGACGGATCTGGTCAATCGTGACGATGCCGTGGTGGTGGATATTCGCGCGGCGGCCGATTTTGCCAAGGGCCATATCGT
This sequence comes from uncultured Pseudomonadaceae bacterium, assembly GCA_964650615.1. GTDB lineage: Bacteria > Pseudomonadota > Gammaproteobacteria > Enterobacterales > Permianibacteraceae > Permianibacter. Next base: position 11,111 of record CAZYUS010000011.1, read on the forward strand.
GGGCGCGGTTAATGTGCCGATGAGCAAGTTGACCCAATCGACCACCGATCTTGAGCGCTACAAAGAACGCCCCGTGGTCATTGTGTGCGCCTCCGGAGTGACCGCTCTCAACGCCTGCAAACTGTTGCAAAAAGCCGGTTTTGCCAAACTGTTCCGCTTAAATAACGGCATGCAGGCATGGACCGCCGATAACTTACCAACGAGCAAAAAGTAATGGCTAAAGTCGAAGTGTTTACCACGCTGGTGTGTCCGTATTGCGTGCGCGCCAAGCAATTACTGGATTCGCTCGGTGTGGCGTACGACGAGATCCGCGTCGATCTCGATGACGCTCGCCGCGCCGAAATGATGGAGCGCAGCCAACGTCGCAGCGTTCCGCAGATTTTCATCAACGGCCAGTCGATTGGCGGCTGCGATGATCTTTACGCCTTACATCAACAAGGCAAATTACAACCACTGCTTCAGGCCTAATTACAGACCTCATAACAGTATTCGCTACAGGAAATTCATCATGACCGAAGCAACCAATGCCGCCGAACAAGCGCAGCAAAGCCTGACGTTGATCCGCGTTTATTTAAAAGACGTTTCATTTGAAGCGCCGAATTTACCGGAATTGTTTCAACACAATTTCGAACCAAAATATTCGATCTCGCTCACCAGCAAAGCTCGCGTACTTGAAGGGGCGGTGCATGAAGTGGTGTTGACCGTAAATGTCGAATGCAAGATCGGTGAGAGCGTGGCGTTTATTTGCGAAGCACACCAAGCCGGCTTATTCGAAATTGCCGGTTTGGAAGGCTTCAATTTGCGTCACGCGGTGTCCAGTTACGCGCCCAATATTTTGTTCCCGTATGCGCGGGCAACCATTGCCAATTTGATCGGTCAAGGCGGTTTCCCGGCCTTGCATTTGAACCCAGTTAACTTTGATGCCTTGCTGGCGATGCAATTGCAAAAAGAAGCCGAACAGGCCGGCGCTAACGGCGCACAAACCGAAACGGTGCAATAAACATGATGACCGCTGTGCCAACACCTATCGCCGTACTCGGAGCCGGTTCGTGGGGTACAGCGCTGGCTTTGCATTTGGCGCGCAGTGGCAACACCACGCGACTGTGGGGGCGCGATCTGAACGCCATGCAAGCGATGCAACAATCGCGCGAAAATGCCCGCTATCTGGCGGGCATTTCATTTCCGTCAACGTTAACCGCCACGGCTGATTTAAATGTCGCACTCGATGGTTGCCGCGATGTGTTGATCGCGGTGCCAAGCCATGCGTTTCGATCGACTTTGCGCGCGATTAAACCCGTATCCAAATGCGCTTTACGGGTGTGCTGGGCCACGAAAGGCTTTGAACACGGCGCGCAAACCTTGCTTTCCGATGTGGTGAAAGAAGAGTTCGGTGACGGTGTTGCACAAGCGGTATTGTCCGGCCCCAGTTTTGCCAAAGAATTAGCGGCTGGTTTACCCACCGCGATCACCTTGGCGTCCGTTGACGACGAGTTTCGTCGCGAATTAGCCACTCGTTTTCATAACGATCGTTTTCGCGTTTATTTGAGCAAAGATGTGGTCGGCGTGCAGGTGGGGGGTGCGGTAAAAAATGTGCTCGCCATTGGCGCTGGAATGTGCGACGGATTAGGTTTTGGTGCTAACGCGCGCACCGCCATGATCGCACGCGGTTTGGTTGAAATGTCGCGCCTCGGCGTGGCACTCGGCGGTGAACTGGAAACCTTTTACGGCATGGCTGGATTAGGCGATTTGATCCTTACCTGCACCGACAATCAATCACGCAATCGCCGTTTCGGTTTGTTATTAGGGCAAGGCAAAAGCAGTGAACAAGCCTTGCACGAGATCCAGCAAGTCGTTGAAGGTTTTGATAACACCGCCGAAGTGTTTGCGCTAGCGCAGAAAAAACACATCGAAATGCCCATCGTCGAACAAATTTATCGCATCCTGCATCAAGGCGTTCCCGCCAAACAAGCCGCCAAAGATCTGCTCTCACGTGAAATGAAAGCGGACGGCGAGTTTTAGTGGCCGCCCGCAAAATCCATTTGCCGCCACGCTTCATACGCAATAATGGCGATCGTGTTGCTCAGATTTAAACTACGTTGTCCTGGCAACATCGGTAAGCGAATTCGATTTTCTATCGGCAAGCTATCGAGCATTTGTTGCGGTAGGCCGCGTGTTTCGGGGCCGAATACAAACGCATCGCCGATTTCATAATGTTGTTGATCGTGACGTTGTTGCCCGCGTGTCGATAAGGCAAACCACCGATTCGGTTTTATCGTTGTTAGAAAATGATCAAACGATGGGTGTACTTTGACATTGGCCCATTCGTGATAATCGAGTCCTGCGCGGCGTAGTTTTTTGTCATCCAACTCAAAGCCCAATGGTTCAATCAAATGCAATTGAAAACCTGTGTTGGCGCACAAGCGAATGGCGTTGCCAGTGTTGGGCGGGATCTCGGGTTGAAACAAAACAATATGAAACATGGCAGGCATTATGGCTTCAAAGATGACAACGACGGGCGATCGACGACGGCGCAGGTTAGCCGTGAAACACAACTGAGTTTGTGGTGCTGATCATAAATTTTTATTTCCCATACTTGAGTGCGACCACCAAGGTGTAACGCCGTGCAAATACCGGTGACCACGCCGTCTTTTACCGAGCGCAAATGATTGGCGTTAATTTCAACACCAACCACCATTTTATTTTCTGGTACCACTAAATTGCCGGCGACACTGCCCAGCGTTTCGGCCAGCACCACATTAGCGCCGCCATGCAAAATGCCGGCGGGTTGCTTGGTGCGCGCATCGACTGGCATCGTCGCGGTTAAGCTGTGGTCATCAATGGCGGTAAAGCAAATGCCGATATGATCGACCATCGTGTCGGCATTGCGTGCGGCGATTTGATCTAGGGTCGGCCGATTTGGCCAAATCGTTTGCATTATTTATCCAAAATATATTCAAAAAAATTAATGAGGATCGCCGTCGCCATCGACGCCGATGGCTTGCAAATAACGCGTTAACGTATTGCGCCCCCAGCCTAATAATCGGGCTGTCTCTTGTCGATGACCTTGGGTGACGTCCAATACATTGAGTACCAATAACGATTCCAGTTCGCGTGCAATGGTTTGCAAGGCGGCGGCGTCGCGCGCTTGCGCAAATTGTCGGATCTGATCGCGTAACGGTTTTTGCCAAGCATCCTGACGTTGCACGCTTTCGGGTTTGATATCGGGGGGCAGATCGTCGGCGGTGATGACCTCGCCGACTGCCATTACGGTGAGATAACGGCACAGGTTTTCGAGCTGACGCACATTGCCCGGCCACGGATACTGTTGCAAAACCGGCCACAAGGATTGATCAATATGTTTGCGCGCGACGCCGGCTTCGCTGGCCGCTTGTTCAAGAAAATAGTCGATCAAGATCGGCACGTCATCGTTGCGTTCGCGCAAACTGGGCAAATCAATACGCACGACATGCAGACGGTGAAATAAGTCTTCGCGGAATTTTCCTTGTTTGACCAAATCGCCCAAATTTTGGTGGGTGGCGGCGATCACGCGGGCGTTGGTTTTTAGTAATTGTGAGCCGCCGACGCGATAAAAACCGCCATCGGATAACACGCGTAATAAACGTGTTTGCGCCGATAAGGGCATATCGCCGATCTCGTCGAGAAACAGTGTCCCACCATCGGCTTGTTCGAATTTTCCCGGTGCGCGATTGGCGGCACCGGTAAACGCACCTTTTTCATAACCGAATAATTCGGCTTCGATCAAATCGTGCGGAATGGCGGCCATATTGAGCGCGATAAACGCTTGTTGCGCGCGTGGGCTGTGTTCGTGCAAAGCGCGCGCAACGCGCTCTTTGCCGGTGCCGGATTCACCAATTAACAGCACATTGAAACTGGTTTTGGCCAAACGACCAATCGCGCGAAACACCGGTTGCATGGCCGCGCTACGACCGATGATATGGCGATCGACCGCGACGTTATCGTTTTCAACCGTGGGTGTATCGTTGACGGCCAAGGCTTTTTGCACCAGTGCTTGCAACTCGTCTAAATCAAATGGCTTGGCGACGAATTCAAACGCGCCGGCATCAAACGATTGCACGGCGGTTTGCAGATCGGCGTGCGCCGTCATCAAGATCACCGGCAGGTTGGGTTGGGTTTGTTTTAACTGGCGCAAAAAACGGATGCCGTCGTCATCGGGCAGGCGAATATCGGACAACATCACCGCAGGGGTTTGCTGCTTTAATTGGCGACGTGCTGCCGCCACGCTGTCGCACAGCACCACGTCATAGTCTTTGCTAAACGCTCGGTTGAGCACCCAGCGTATGCTGTCGTCGTCATCCAGAATTAATAAGCGCGGATTCATCGCGTCTCCATCGGCAGCCACACGGTAAATTGCGTATGGCCGGGACGGCTGTCACATTCGATGACGCCATCCTGTTGTTGCATCAAACTCTGCGCAATCGACAACCCTAAGCCAGTGCCGTTGGGCTTGGTGCTTTGCAGCGGCAAAAACAGATGGTCTTTGACCGCCTCGGCGATGCCCGGCCCCTGATCGATAACGTCGATGCGCAGTGCCATACGAACCCGACGTCCTGCAATTGGCACGCCAGATTCGACGCGGCTACGAAATTTTATCGGCGCCGATCCCGGTGCGGCCTCCAACGCGTTCTGCAACAAGTTCAGCAATACCTGTGTCATGGCGTCGCGCACGCAGCGCACCGGCGGCAAGCTGGGGTCGTAATCGCGCACGATAACCGCCTGCGGACGTGTGAGGCGGGCGACCGAAATGACATGATCGATGATGGCGTGAATGTTTTCTTCGGTACGCGGTTGCTGTTTCGCAGGGCTGAGGAGGCGTTCGACAAGGGCGCGCAGACGGTCCGCTTCGCGTTGAATCAAATCGGTGTATTCGCGCAGTTCGGGGTCGGTCAGTTCGCGTGCCAGCAGTTGCGCGCTGCCGCGTAAGCCGGCCAGCGGGTTTTTGATTTCATGCGCCAGATTGCTGAGTACCCGCAGGAGTTCCTGACTGCGCTGGGCGCGTTCGGTGTCACGGGCAAGCCGGTGTGACTCGTCGGCCGGAAACAATTCGATCAGCAGACCATCATCCAGCGGACTGACCACGGCATGCAGCCAATGCGCCGGTTTGAGCGGCAACTGCATCAGGATCTCGCTTTGCTGCAAGGCGCGTTGTTCGGCTTTTACCCGCGCCATCAGTGTCAGCAAAGGCTCGCTGGCATCGAGCCATTGTTGCAAGGGTTGTCCGAGCAACTGGCGACGGCTCATGGCCAGCAGATCTTCCGTCGCCGAGTTAACCGCCACCACGCGCCCGTCACTGCCCAATGCAATGATGGCGGTCTGTAATTGGTCCAGCAGCTCGGGTTTCATCGCGGACTAACGCTTAAGATCACAGTAACAGGGCGTCCATTGTAGCGATTTATCCGGATAGAGTTGCACCAATTTGGTGCGTACGGGCAACGACTTAGGGCTTCTTCTTCGCTAAGTGTTTTACGATGACAAAACTGGCGCTGGCACTTGCAAGTTCTCGGCCTTTCTTGTCGAGAATGGCGATTCTGGCGACGTAGTCCCCACGCTCTAATCCGCGTAATGCCCATTGACTTTGTCTTGTCGCCTCGCCGTGTTTAACGCCATTTAGCTGTAACTGTGCGCGGTGGTTTTCGTCGAGCGCGGGCGTCGATGCAAGCTGGATGGTGACGACGGCATCATCGCCTTCGAACACCTCACCCTGGATGGGAGAAACGAGCCGGACATCGCGATACTTTATTTCTTTTGGTATCGACTGAGGCTTGGCCGATTGGTTATCGGAGCCTCCAAATTCAGTGTTCGCCGGTTGTGCCGAAAAAGTCTGCGGTTCTTTTAACTCGATAAGTTCAGCGTTTTTGGCGCAGGGTTGATCCGAAAAAATGGTTTCACCGTTTTTGCCTTTGCATTTGTAGGCTTCGGCAGCTGTGGCGCTATTAAGCGACAGCACCGCCATTAGCACGATCGGCCAAATCATGATTCTCTCCTGCATTCAATAGCAAAATTAGGGCGTAACACCGCAGTAAAGTTCAATGCGTTGGGTGGCGCAACAAACGATAGGCCATCGAGGCGGCAAGGACGCAGATAAGGGCTGCCAGCCACATCGGCGCGCCGGGTAAAAACCATGGTGCGTGCGGTGCAATAAAAAACGCGAAGGTTTGGGTAAACGCCAGTGGCGCGACCATGCCCATGATGCCAAAAACGCTGCTGTTAGCCCCCTGCAACAGCCCTTGTTCTTGCGCCGACACATGACGCGTCATCAGGGCTTGTAGCGACGGTTGAAATAATCCCATTAACGCGCCAAAGGGAATGCCGCACCACATCCACGCACCGCTCGGTGCGTAGCCGTAAATCGCAAAGGCCACGACGCCACCGAGCAAACCCCAAATCAGTGCGCGACGTTCGCCGAGCTTTTTGACTAAGGGTTTAATTAAAAATCCTTGCATGATGATACCGGCCACACCGACAGCGGCCAACATCAGTGCAACTTTTAACGGCCCCCAGCCAAAGCGGAAACCGGCGTACAACACAAACGTGCTGGGCAGCACATAATGTGCAAACCAATACAGCGCGTTGATGCCCGCCAATCCCCATAACTCATGATGGGAACGCAACAACTTTAAGGCTCCCACCGGATTGGCGCGCCGCCACGAAAAGGGGCCGCGTTTTTCTTTCGGTAACGATTCCGGCAAAACAAAATAACCATAAAGCCAATTTAATAATGCCAAGGCGGCCGCGAAATAAAACGGTGCGCGTGTATGCCATTCGCCTAATGCACCACCGAGTGCCGGGCCGACCACAAAACCAACACCCCATGCAACGCCAATCAAGCCATACGACGACGCGCGTTGTTCCGGCGGCGTTACGTCGGCGATATAGGCGCTGGCGGTACTCATGCTCGCGGCGGTGATGCCAGAGATCACGCGACCGACAAAAAGCCACATCAAGCTGGGGGAGATCGCCATTAAAAGATAATCCAGCCCCAAACCAAAACACGACATTAATAAAATTGGACGACGACCAAATCGATCTGACAACGCACCGATAAGTGGCGACCATAAGAATTGCATTAACGCCCACGAAAAACCGAACACGCCATAAATTTTGGCGGCATCAACGGTGTTACCCGCTAAAAAGTGTTCTACTAATTTGGGTAAAACCGGAATGATGATGCCGAGCGATAGAACATCAGTAAGGAGGGTGATAAAAATAAACGGAATACCGGCTTGGCGATTTTTTAACAAGATGTTCTGCATCGAAAAGTAAGGTGAAACGGCGTGAATAAACGCTTCAATCAACACCGTTGGTGGATTCGTTCATGATCAAACGATACATTTCACGCGCCGAATGAATTAATGCATCAGTTGTTGCCGGTTCGGTGGCCACATGTCCGGCACCGCGCACAATCATTAATTCGGCATCGGGCCAATGTTTTTGCAACTCCCACGCACCGTACAGTGGTGACACCACATCGAAACGACCGTGGATCAACATACCGGGAATGCCATGCAATGCTTCGGCATTTTGAATAATGTGATTGTCATGTAAAAAATAGTGGTGACGCGCGTAATGACAGGCAATACGGGCGGTCGAATAATGACGCATACCATCGCTGTTATGGTGATTATTATTTTCCAATAACGTACGCGTGCGGGCGGCATATAAACCCCACGCGCGCGCAGCGCTCATGCGTGTTAAATCCGACTCGCTTTCAAGGCGCGCGGCATAGGCATCAAAAATCGCTTCGCGATCGTGCGCGCCGACATGACGACAAAATTCGGTCCACGCATCGGGAAACAGTGCCGCTGCACCGCCGCCGAAAAACCAATCGCGATCGGAAGGACGCGCGAGGAATACCGAGCGCAAGATCAAGCCCGCCACGTGCGCTGGAAATTGTTGCGCGTAGAGCAGCGCCAAACTGGCTCCGAATCCGCCACCAAATAATACCCAGTGATCGATTTCTAAATGTCTGCGCAATTGTTCGATATCACGCAATAAATGTTCGGTGGTGTTGTGGTTTAAACTGGCGTGCGGTGTCGAGCGTCCAGCACCGCGTTGATCGAGCAAAATAATGCGGTAATGATGCGGCGAAAAAAAGCGTCGTTGCGTCGCTTGGCAACCGGCACCGGGACCGCCGTGCAACACCAGCACGGGCAGTCCGTGCGGCACGCCGCATTGTTCGAAATACAGTGAATGACCATCACCGGTATCGAGACGTCCTTCATCGTAAGGGCGTAAGTCGGGGTATAAACCGCTCATGGTGTTGCGGACCTAGGCTAAGAATAACGGTAGTTTACGCCAGTTCGAGCGCGCCGACAGGGTTTGCACGGCGTCATAAAAAAACGCTTCACTTCGTTTTCATTTGCTTAACGACACTGCCGTTTTCTTCACGCACGATCACAATGCCTTCCGGTAACGGCTGCTTATCCATGCCCTTGACTAAACGCACATTGTCGTAGGCTTCTTGCGTACACGTCGGTGCGTCGGGATTTGCCGCCATGCAGCGATCGAATTCTTTAGTCATTTCTTGCAAGGCGGTGGTTTGCTCCGGTGGCGGTAAATAACCGAACAACATACGCGGGATCATCATGCCGGTTTGCAGTTGTTCGCGCGTACACGCGCTTAAGAGACAAAGGAGAACGAGATAACGCATGAGAGGCTTCCGTGGACGTTTTTGACAGTATAGCGATAAAGCTCACCTAGACTGCGTGCGGTGCGAATAATTCCATCTGCACCCGCCATCACCCAAAAAGCGTGCAAAAAAAACGCCGCTAAAATTGGCGGCGTTTTTCATCGGGTTTAACCGGCGCTACGTGAATCGCGTTTGCGCTCGTTTTCGGACAGGAATTTTTTCCGGAGTCGAATAATTTTCGGCGTGACTTCGACCAATTCGTCGTCTTCGATAAATTCCAGTGCTTGTTCGAGCGAGAATTTAACCGGCGGCGTTAAGATCAATTTTTCGTCAGCACCGGCCGAACGAATATTGGTTAATTGTTTGCCTTTGGTCGGATTCACCACCAGATCGGAATCACGCGAATGTAAACCGATGACCATGCCTTCGTACACTTCGGTACCGTGTTCAATAAACAAACGCCCGCGTTCTTGCAAACTGAACAAGGCATACGCTACCGCCGTGCCTTTGCAATTGCTGATCATCACGCCGTTGGTGCGTGGTGCAATGCTGCCGGCCGTAGCGGGGCCATAATGACTGAAGGTGTGATAAATCAAACCGGTACCGCGTGTCGCGGTCATGAACTCGGTTTGAAAACCGATGAGGCCCCGCGACGGGATCACGTAATCCAGACGCACGCGACCTTTGCCATCGGAGATCATGTTTTCGAGCTGCCCCGAACGCGATCCCAATTTTTCCATCACCGAACCTTGATGTTCTTCTTCGACATCAACGGTCAAGTTTTCGATCGGTTCCTGACGTACGCCATCCACTTCTTTAAAAATAACTTCAGGACGTGACACACCGAGTTCAAAACCTTCGCGGCGCATGGTTTCAATCAAAATACCCAAGTGCAATTCGCCGCGACCAGAAACGCGGAATTTATCCGGATCGTCCGTTTCTTCAACGCGCAGGGCGACGTTGTGCACCAATTCGCGCTGCAAACGATCACCGATCTGACGCGAGGTCACAAACTTGCCATCGCGACCGGCGAACGGCGAAGTATTTACTTGGAACGTCATGGTGACGGTTGGTTCGTCAACCGCCAGAGCGGGCAACGCTTCAACGGAGTCTTGCGCGCAGATGGTGTCGGAAATTTGCGGCGCTTCGATACCCGTGATCGCGATGATGTCGCCGGCTTGTGCTTCTTCGACTTCGTAACGTTCGAGGCCGTGATAACCCAAGATCTGACCGATTTTCGCGTTGTACGTTTTGCCTTCGCGATTGATCACGGTGATCGGCATATTGCGTTTAATTTTACCGCGCACGACACGACCGATACCGATTGCGCCGACATACGAGTTGTAATCCAATTGCGAAATTTGCATTTGCAACGGACCGTCGATATTCACTTTCGGCGGCGCTACGTGTTTGACGATCGCTTCGAACAAAGGATTCATATCGCCATCACGAATGTCGGCGTCCAAACCGGCGTAACCGCCTAAGGCGCTGCAATACACCACTGGGAAATCGAGCTGTTCATCGGTCGCCCCTAAGCGATCGAACAATTCAAATACTTGATCAATCACCCAATGCGGACGCGCGCCGGGGCGATCGATTTTGTTGACGACGACAATCGGACGCAAACCGTGTTTGAACGCTTTTTGGGTGACGAAACGTGTTTGCGGCATCGGGCCGTCAACGGCGTCAACCACCAGCAAAACCGAATCGACCATCGACAAAATACGTTCGACTTCACCACCGAAATCAGCGTGTCCTGGGGTATCGACGATATTGATGCGGTAGTCCTGCCATTTAACGGCGGTGTTTTTGGCCAGAATGGTGATGCCGCGTTCTTTTTCGAGAGCGTTCGAATCCATCACGCGTTCTTCGATACGAGCGCGCTCGCCGAAGGTGCCAGATTGTTGCAAAAGCTTGTCAACCAAGGTGGTTTTGCCATGGTCAACGTGGGCGATGATGGCGATATTACGAAGCTTCTCGATCACGGTAAGGTACTGCCGACTGGAAAAAAGGGCGCGTATTGTACGCGTTTGGTTGCGGTGTGGCGTTTTTTTATCCAACTTGTCCTTGGTTATACTGCGCGCCGTTTTTAGACCGCTTTAGAGGTGGCGTGATGGAATGGTGGAACACCGGCGTGGCGGCGTTTGCGCTCGTTTTTGTTGCCGAATTGGGCGATAAAACCCAGTTATTGTGTCTGACCTTAAGCCGTCGCTATCGGCCTGTGCAGGTGTGGCTGGCGGCCAGCGCGGCGTTTTTACTGCTTAATGCCATCGCCGTGGCGTTGGGGGCGAGCCTGCAACACCTGATCCCGCGTCCGCTGCTGGCGGTGGTGGTGGCGCTGATGTTCTTGTTTTTTGCGTGGCGCAGTTGGCGGGATGCCGAGGAGGACGCGGACGACGCGCCCTTAGCGACCGGGCGCGGGGCATTCTTCGGTATTTTCGCACTGATCTTTGTTGGTGAATTGGGTGATAAAACCCAGCTCGCGGTTGCCGGTTTAGCCGTAACGCAGCCGCCGCTGCCGGTGTGGTTAGGGGCCAGTGTGGCGCTCTCCAGCTCGGCGGCGTTAGCGGCCTTTGTCGGCGCGCGCGTGCTAAAAGACCTCGCACCTCGCCTCGTACACCGTACCGCTGCGGTGTTGTTTGCTGCCTTTGCTGTGGCGGCGCTGGTGATGATCTGACTCTCGTTTTCTGCCTTCGTTAAAGCGGCAACGAAAACGTAAATGTCGCGCCCTTGCCGACTTCCGCATGGGCGCTGATGCGACCGCCGTGGCGTTCGATAATGCGCCGACACAAGGCCAATCCGATGCCGGTGCCTTCGAATTGTTCGCGCGCGTGCAGACGATGAAATACGCCGAATAATTTGTCTTCGAATTTCATGTCAAAGCCAACGCCATTATCGCTCACGCTGAAATGAACAAACTGATCGTCGCGTGCCGCCGCCACCACAATTTCGGCGTTGCTATTGTCGCGACTAAACTTCATTGCATTATTGATGACATTGACCCACACCTGACGCAGCAAGCCGCGATCGCCGCGACAACTTTGCAGCGGCTCAATAATGAGACGTCCGTGGAAGTGCTGTTGTTCCTGTAATTCAGTGACGACTTCGTTTACCAGCGCGTCGCAGTCGATGCGTTCATCACGTAACGCCTGACGCGAGATCTGCGCAAAGCGTAATAAGTCGGTGATTAAGTTATCCATCCGCAACGCGGCATGCAGCACACGATCGAGTAATTGATTGCCTTCTTGCGCCAGCGCGGTTTGATAATCTTCTTTGATGGCCATGGCAAAGCCATGAATAGTGCGCAGCGGCGCGCGCAGATCGTGTGACACCGAATAGGAAAAGCTTTCCAGTTCGCGGTTGCTGTTTTGCAATTCTTGATTGAGTGATTGCAAGGCATTCTGGGCGGCGCGACGCTCTTCGACTTCGGCTTGCAGCTGACGATACAAGGTTTCCAAGGTTTGCGATTTTTGCTGGGTTTCGTTAAAAAAAATCGTGACGCCTTGGACCAACATATGCACCATGGCGGCGATTAACAGCAAGATCACCAACAGCGTAATCAATTCATAACGAATGCGGTTGATGCCGACATATTTGATCGTAGGCTGAATAACTTCATACGCTTCGGCAAGGCCTAAACCGAGCACCATGAGCAAGGTCGCGAACGTCATCAACAAGTATTCACGCGGACGTAATAACAAACCGCCGAGCACCAGATTGGCTGGATAAATCAGCAAGGCAATATCGTGTATGCCTTGACCGCGATACGCGAGACCAGTGGCCAGCAATAACACCATCAACAATAAAAGATAAGCACTGAAATTGTATTGAGCGCGTAGCGTCAGCCACAACGTGATGCCGGTAATGATTAATGCCAACAATAAAATATACGCCACGTGCGAACTATAAGCGCCGTTGCCAATCATCAGTAATTCGAACACTAAACCGACCAAGATCAGCCACTGCACGCGCAATAACACGCTGCGGCGATAATGGGCGGGCAAAGGTAGCGATGGCATTGTTCTGCCTCAGCTTTCGGCAAATAACGATTCGGCGTGCAGTACACTGACGGTGTTGCGACCTTGCTGTTTGGCGCGCGCGAGAGCAGTGTCGGCTAATTGCATAAACGCTGAAAATTCGATTGCGTGTTGACTGCACGCGACGCCAATCGACACCGTAAACGGTACGCGAACGTTGTCGATCGTTACGGCGTTGCGCGCTAATTGTTGGCGCAAGCGTTCGGCGCTGGATTGCGCCGCTGCGGCGTTGACACCGGGTAGTAAAATCATGAAGTGATCGTCACCCACGCGCGCGGGTAAATCACCGGCGCGAAAGCTGGCACGTAGCTGCGCGGCAATTTCTTGCAATATCCAGTCACCGACGCGTGCACTGAAACTGTCGTTGAGCGCTTTGAGGTAATCGACGTCAATGGCGAACAACGCGACTGGCTCACTGTCAATGATGGCGCGGCGGAACAAACGTTCAGCGTGCGGTAAAAATCCCGCCGTGGTAAACAAACCGGTAAGCGCATCAATTTGCGCGGCGTGATGCCACGCGGCGCGGTTTTCGGCGCGACGTTCATCGTCACTTAATGACGAGCGATCGACGCCGATGAGAATCGCATCGACCAGAAAACAGCAACAGAAGTGTGCCAACAAAATCATCGCCCATTCCGACCACAAAATGGGTGAGCCTTGACGACCGAAGGTCGACGCGATCCAGCCGCTATTTTCCATCACGGTTAAGGCGGTCACTTCGCTGGCGAATATCACGGCGAGCCACCAAAAAGCGCGTTGCGACACGAATAAACGCGCGAACACCATGGTCGGAGCGATAAAGAATAATGCGCTGTCGTTACTGGCTTCACCCAGAACCGGCAAACCCAAGACCACCAGCGCCATGGTGATTAATAACACCCACGCCGCGCTGTTTTGTGCGCCGCGCTCGACTAATCGATCGCCCACAAAAAGCGCGAGGCAAGCCGTGGCCACGGCGAGGCGGGTGGGCCATTCAAACAAAAAGAAGGTGATGACGACGCAAGCGGCAGCGGACAGCAAGGCGATGCGGTAAACGCGCTGTAACAAGCGATAACGTTGTTGGTAATCGAGCAATAAACGCGAAGATGGCGCGCCCACATATTCCCCCGACATTCACGACAGCGAGCATGGCCCGTCGCGGCCAGTCACGGCCCAGTATAGTTAAGCCGTAAACGTTTGTCGGTTTTTTGACCATGTGGCGGCGCACTCCTATAATCGCGCCCCGATTTTTCTGACCGTTCCCGTCATGACCACGTCTGCTTCAACCACACCGCGCAAAGCATTGGCGCTGATTTCCGGCGGCCTCGATTCGATGCTGGCGGCGCGCACCATCATGGACCAGGGCGTGCAGGTGGAAGGCATCAATTTTTTTACCGGCTTTTGTGTCGAAGGCCACACCCACGCGATCCGCAAACACGATCAGAAAAAACAGAAACGTAATAACGCGCTGTGGGTGGCAGAGCAACTCGGCATTAAATTGCACATCGTTGATATTGTCGACGAATACAAAAACGTATTGTTGTATCCGCAACACGGTTACGGTGCCAATTTAAATCCTTGCCTTGATTGCAAAATTTTTATGGTGACGAAAGCGCGCGAATTTATGCAACAAAACGGTTTCGATTTTATTATCACCGGCGAAGTGATCGGGCAGCGTCCGAAGTCACAGCGCAAAGACACCATGCCGCTAATCGCGCGCGAATCGCAAGCCGACGATCGGCTGGTGCGTCCGTTATGCGCGCAGCATTTAATTCCCAGTTTGCCCGAGCGCGAAGGTTGGATCGATCGTAAAAAATTGCATGGCATCACGGGCCGATCGCGCAAACCGCAATTTGAATTGGCGGCGCGTTTTGGCATTGAAGAGTGGGCGCAACCGGCCGGTGGCTGCTGCTTTTTAACCAACGAAGAGTACGCCAAAAAGCTAGGTGATTTATGGCAAGCACGCGGTAAGCGCGATTATGAACTCGATGATATTTTGCTGTTGAAAGTCGGGCGGCATTTGCGTCCGCGTCCGCATTTCAAATTGATTATTTCGCGTGAAGAAGGTGAAGGAAATTTTCTCGAAGGCTATCAATATCAGTTCGCGTCCTTGATCCCGCATTCGCACTACGGTGCGTTGGCGCTTATCGACGGCGACATCAAAGACGAATCCGATCTGCAACTCGCCGCCAGCGTGGTGGCGCGTTACACCCAAGGGCGCGATGCCGACGAAGTGGAATTTGAATATCGCCAACCCTCAGGAACGGTGCGCTATCTCAAAGTGAAACCGCTTAAAGCCGATGAATTGCCTTCCGAGTGGCACGTTTGACATGACAACGCATACGCTCGACTGTCGCCGTTTGTTATGCCCGCTGCCGGTCATCCGCACGCAAAACACCATCAAAGCGATGGCGCACGGTGACGAACTGCTTGTCACCTGCACCGATCCCGGTGTCAAAGCCGATATTCCAGCGTGGTGCCGGATCAACGGGCATACCGTACTCGCCATTCACGAAACCAGCGCGCCACGAGAAGTCGTGCTGCATATTCGAGTCGGGGGCTGAGGACCGGCGTGCGGGTGTGGTTGACCGGTCGCATCGGCAAGCGCGTCGCACAGGATTGGGCATCGATCGCTGACGAAATGAACTGTGGCTGCTATACACTGTGACGGCATTTTTTAGTGTTGCACCAAAACCGCTCTCGCCTTGGTCGTGCTTGAACCATTTTGGTGCGGCTTAAGTTTTTGTATTAGTAACATTTCGTCGCGTCTTGCGTTGGCTAGGCAAAACCGCCTGCTGGCACAGGCCTTGCTTTATCGCGTCACAACCGCGCTGGTTCAGTTGCTTTCCAGCCTTGTTTCCACTGCTTATCAGGAGTCATCCATGTCCGTCGAAAACGTCATGTCGCTGATCAAGGACAACGAAGTCAAGTTCGTTGACTTGCGCTTTACCGATACCAAAGGCAAAGAACAGCACGTCACCATCCCCGCCAGCCTCTGTGACGAAAGCCTGTTCACCGACGGCAAAATGTTTGACGGCAGTTCGATTGCCGGTTGGAAGCACATCAACGAATCCGACATGATTTTGATGCCGGATGCCAGCACCGCCAAACTGGATCCGTTTTTTGAAGACGCCACCGTCAACATCACCTGTGACATCGTCGATCCGGCCACCATGCAAGGTTATGACCGTGACCCGCGCTCGATCGCCAAACGCGGCGAAGCGTATTTGAAATCGACCGGCATCGCCGACACCGCGTTGTTTGGTCCGGAACCGGAATTTTTCTTATTTGACGACGTGAAGTTCTACAACCAAATGCACGGTTGTGGTTATCAGTTGGATTCGGTCGAAGGCGCGTGGAACACCAACAAGTCCTACGAAGGCGGCAATATGGGCCACCGTCCGATGACCAAAGGCGGTTACTTTCCGGTTCCGCCGGTCGATTCGGGCCAAGATATCCGTTCGCAAATGTGTTTGATTGGCGAGCAAATGGGCCTCGTCATCGAAGCTCACCACCATGAAGTCGCCACCGGCGGCCAAATGGAACTGGCCGCCAAATTCAACACGCTGGTCAAAAAAGCCGACGAAACTCAAATCATGAAATACGTGATCCATAACGTCGCTCACGCTTACGGCAAAACCGCTACGTTTATGCCCAAACCGATGGTTGGCGATAACGGCTCGGGTATGCACGTACACCAATCCTTATCGAAAAATGGCCAAAACATTTTCGCCGGCAACAAATACGCAGGCCTTAGCGAAGAAGCGCTGTTCTACATCGGCGGTATCATCAAACACGCGCGCGCCTTGAACGCGATCACCAACGCCTCGACCAACAGCTACAAGCGTTTGGTGCCGGGCTTTGAAGCGCCGGTGATGTTGGCCTACTCGGCGCGCAACCGTTCTGCCTCGATTCGTATTCCTTATGTGGCCAGCGCCAAAGGTCGTCGTATCGAAGTGCGTTTCCCGGATCCGACTGCGAACCCTTACCTTGCTTTCACCGCGATGATGATGGCGGGCTTGGACGGTATCTTGAACAAGATCCACCCAGGCGATGCCGCCGACAAAGATCTGTACGACTTACCGGCCGAAGAAGCCAAAGCGATCCCGACCGTTGCCCACTCCTTGGAAATGGCCTGCGATTGCTTGGAAGCCGATCACGAGTTTTTGACCAAAGGCGGTGTGTTCTCGAAAGATTACATCGAGAGCTATATCGCGATGAAACGCGCCGAAGCCAAACGTGTGTCGATGGCCGTTCACCCGCTCGAAATGGAAATGTATTACAGCGTGTAATTGGTTTCTTACTCACGATCGCAAAATGCGATCAGCCGCAAAAAACCGCGTCGACCGACGCGGTTTTTTGTTGTCCAGACTTTTTCACCACGCGGCGAAATTTGTGCGCACATTGAACCCATCTGATGAGCCACAGCGTCAGACGCGGTGAACCGCAAAGTGATAGCTGCCAGTGAGCGCGCTGACTACGATTCGCCCTCGCCGTGCCATACCAAAAACAACATGCTGCAACACACGATGATGGTCCCCGATTACTTGAGTTTGCTGTGCGCTCAACATTCATTTGATCTGCGCTGGGATTTGGGCAATAACGTCGCGCTGGAACCGGCGCTTGAGTTATTGCAGCACTTTCGTAACCGTTTTCCGGTTTACGATCTCGACAACCAGATCTTGCATTTAAATTACACGCTGCAAACCGATCACACGCATCACGCGATCGGTTTTTCGGTCGACGAATGCGACAGCATTCCCGTGCCATTGAGTGCGATTCAGGCATCGCCCAATTACGTGATCCCCGGCGCGTTATTGCAAAACGAGCAGCCGTTGATGGCGTTCTGGCACGACAAACAAACACCGCCGGTGATTGCGTCCATCGCCACCGCCGTGGCGTGGATGACGCAGGGCCATGCGCCGTATTTTTTACCGGTGTTGCATGAAAAATCATTGGCGACATTGCCGGATTCCGGCGCGCTGGTTTTACGTTTATATCAACTGGATTGTCAGCGGTTATTCGGTTACAGCGAGCAGCATGTCCGCCAATTACAGACCCGCATTATCAGTGCGATGCAGTGGTTGAGTTGAAGCCATTACAGCGCGAAGCATTCATGTGCCGCGCGGTAGCAGCATTACCGGACATTCGGGTGATCTAACTTCACGCTCCCCTTTTTTAGGGGCCGTTTATTTTTTCACGCCAATACAATAAGCAATCGGCGACGGCTTCGCGTCGAATCGGTTTTGTTAAAAAATCGTCCATACCGGCATCGAGACATTGTTGTTTGTCGCTGCTCATGGCATTGGCCGTTAAGGCGATCACCACCTGCCTTTCGCCACCGCTCACTTGCTCGCGTTCGCGCAATAATCGTGTCGCGGTGAGACCATCCATCTCCGGCATTTGGCAATCCATTAACACCACGTCGTACGGTGCTTGCGACAGCATTTCCAAGGCCTCGGCACCGTTGCTCGCGATCTCGGCGTGTAAGCCTAAGTTGTCCAATAATTTGGCAATAATTTTTTGATTGATGGCATTGTCTTCGGCGACCAGCACGCGCCATTTCCAGTCGGCAAAGCGTTTGTCTTCTGTGATCGTGGTGGCCGCCGGTTTATTTTCACCCGTGACTAAAAACAAGGTTTGTTGCAACGATTTCAAACGCAGGGGTTTTTGCAAAAAACGAAACACGTGTAACGCTTTGGCACGTTCGACATCTTGACTCACATGACCAGAACTTAAAATGATCACCGGTAACGATTGCCAGCGCGGAATATTGCGCAAGTATTCGGTCAGGCTTAAACCGTCTTCGTCGGGCATATGAAAATCGCTGATCAATACATCAATTTTGCTCGCCGGATCATCAAGTAATTTGCGCGCCTCAAACGCATTGGCAACGAAGTGTGCGGGGCATTCGATCAAGCGCATTTGCGCTGAGAGCGTGCGTCGATTGATCTCTTTATCATCAACAAATAACACATGTATATTTTGCAACAACGAGCGCGCTTGCGATTCCGTAGGTGGTGTCGGTCCCACCGGCAAGCGGATGTAAAAACGAAATAAACTTCCCTTACCGGCTTCGCTTTCGACTTCGACATAACCGTTCATGGCGGCGCACAATCGTTGCGCGATCACCAAACCTAAACCGGTGCCACCGAAACGTCGGGTGGTCGAACTGTCGGCCTGACTGAAGGGTTGAAATAATTTGGCGCGTTGCGCCTCGCTCATGCCGATGCCGGTGTCTTGCACTTCGAAGCGCAAACAGGTTTCATTCTGGCTGATGTATTCGGCGATCGAACGCACAATGACGCTGCCGCGTTCGGTAAATTTAATCGCGTTACCGATCAAATTGATCAATATCTGACGCAGGCGCGCCGGATCGCCGATCACGATAGCCGGTAAGTTGTAGGCGCTTTCATGCAGCAATTCGATTTTTTTGCCGTTGGCACTGGTAGACAATAACGCCAACACATCTTCGACCAGATCCAGCGGCTCGAAAGGCAGTTGTTCGAGGTCCAATTTCGCCGCTTCGATTTTTGAAAAATCGAGAATATCATTGATGATCGCGAGCAAGGCTTCACCGCTTTGACGGATCACGTGTACGTATTCTTTTTGCTCGTCGTTCATCGGTGTTTCGAGCAATAAACCGGTCATGCCGATAACGCCGTTCATCGGGGTGCGAATTTCGTGCGACATGGTGGCCAAAAATCCGGCCTTGGCTTTGGCGGCGTCTTCGGCTGCAATTTTGGCTTCGAATAATTTCTTTTCGGCGAGTTTTTCGGCGCTGACGTCTTCAAACACCAACAGCTGACCTAATTGCTCAAAATACGAATCGATCACCGCCGTGACCAAACAGCGAATGCTGCGGCCATCGGCGAGCAATAAATCGTCTCGCTTAATGGTTTCATCATGATGTGCAAAAAGCGTCGTGGCCGTATCTCGGTCGCGGTCATCAACGCGCGCCACCATTTGCCGCAATAACGCGACGCCATCCAATTGCACAATCGGTTTGGTGGCGGTGTCTTCGTCGAATTGCCATAGTCTCATGCACTGGATATTGGAAAACAAAACGGATTTTTTATCCGGTGCGATCACCAAATAACCAAACGGCGACGATTCACTCATCGCGCGCATCAGGGTTTCTTGTTGATTGGCGGCATCTTTGCTGTGCTGCCATTTTTCAAAGACGTTGGCGACCGTATCCGATAATAATTGCAATTCATTTTTTGGTAGCAAGTCAGGGGCGTGATAGCCACCCTGACGACCACTCTGATTTAAAGCGTTGCTGATTAAGGTCAGTGGATTTAACACTTGGCGATGCAATAAAAAATACAGGGCGATTAAGGTCGCTACGATATTCAGTGCGAAGGTCCATAGCGCCGAGTGCAGCAGTGCGCGTCGATCGAGTTCGGGTTTAACGGTGATCAATACGGCGCTGCCGGTGCGAAAAAAACCTCCTGTCAAAGGGCGAATGACATACAGCCATTCATCACCGTCGATGGCTTCGTTGATGCGACCAGTGCGACGAAATTGTCGGATTAGCTCATGCGTCGCGGCGGGCAAAACATAGCGGTAATTTTGTCCGA
This sequence comes from uncultured Pseudomonadaceae bacterium, assembly GCA_964650615.1. Lineage (GTDB taxonomy): Bacteria > Pseudomonadota > Gammaproteobacteria > Enterobacterales > Permianibacteraceae > Permianibacter. The sequence goes on from CAZYUS010000011.1 coordinate 31,378, forward strand.
CCAATTCGGGGTCGGTGTGCGCCATCACCACGTCATCGGGTTGAATCACCGCAATGGTGTGTAGGCCACTTAAATTCGCCATGTTGGCGATGAAGGCGGTCAGGGCTTTGGGGCTAGTGGTAGCGCCTATGGTGTGAATGCTGTATTCGACCGTTTCGGCCAATTGCGCCGTGCGCTGGCGCGATTGGGCCAATGCGCTTTGGTAGGCCTCATTAAAACGCCAATAAGCGACGCTGCCGTTAATGAACAACAGCAACGCACCAATCCACAACATCAAACGGGGGGTGAGCTTATTCAGCACGCCTTTCTCTTTGTCGCGCGGTCGTCACGCCACAGCGGACGTAGACAATAAACAAGCCCGAAGTATAGACCGCGCAAACAAAAAGTTTAGCGTTTACAACGCGGCAAAGGCCACGCGCGTTAAATTGCGGGTGCCGTGCGCCAACACCTGCACATTGTCTTCAATACGAATGCCACCGAACGGTTTGAACGCGTTAAACGCGGCGAGATTAATGTGGCGATAAGCGGCGTTGGTTTTAAATTCGTCCAACAACATCGCAATGAAATACAAACCGGGTTCAATGGTGAACACCATATCGACGTCGATGGTGCGCGTTAAACGTAAAAAAGGATGCGCCGCAGGGGGCGGATTCGGTTCACCTTTATTATTCAAAAAGCGACCGCCGATGTCGTGTACTTGCAGCCCCAATAAGTGGCCAACACCGTGCGGATAAAACACGCTCGAAACGCCTTCGGCGACGATCGCTTCGACGCTTAAATCGCGCACTAGATCAAATTGTTTAAGAATGTTCGCGACGCCCAGATGTGCCGCTAAATGCACATCAAGATAAGGTTTACCGGGTGTTATGGTGCTGATTAAGTGTTGTTCCATCTGATCCATGGCGTGAATCATGGCGGCGAAATCATCATCATTGGCCGAATAGGTGCGAGTGATATCGGCGGCGTAACCATTGACGCTGGCACCAGCGTCGATCAAAAAACTGCGCGCGTGCGCCGGTTTTTGCCGTTGCAATTCGGTGTAATGCAAAATCGCGCCGTGGTCGTTGAGTGCCACGATATTGCCATACGGTAATTCGGCTTCCATCAATTCGGTGGCGCGCAAATACGCCAAATGAATGTCGTATTCACTCGCACCATTTAGAAAGGCTTTTTTTGCGGCGGTATGAGCGCGACTGGCTGATAAATTCGCCAGCGCCATGCACTCTACTTCGTAAGCAGTTTTGTACGCGCGTTGCCAATGCAAGGGGGCGAGCAGTGTTGGCGGATTAAACGCTTGGAAGCCCCACGCCGAAAAAGCGCCAACGTCTTCGCCAACAAAAACGGTGTCGTGAATAGCGGGGATCAGTGCTTTCGCTTCGTCAGGCGTTCGGATAATGCGAATGTCGAAATGCTCAACCCAAAAACCGTGCGGATCGGACGGCACCACATGCCAGTAATCGCGCGGTTGTAAAAAAATCAGCAACGGTTTTTGACCCGCTTTAATCACCACAAAACTGTGCGGGTGCTGCGTCAGCGGGACGTAATGAAGAAAATTGAAATTGGGTTTGAAGTGATAGTGATAATCGTCTTGAAAGGCGATTTTCGGCACGCCGGAATGAATCGCCACTTGCGTGAAACCGGCGTCGTGCAGGGCGGTTGCGGTGCGGGCTAAAACGGTTTTTAAATGATCGGCATAAAGCTGGGCCAACATGAGTTAAGACCTCGATGAGTCAGGCAACGGTGGTAGCACCTTAAAAAAAATACTTTAGCCCATGTGCGCGGCAAGGAATAGCGAGGTCGCTGTCCGTGCGCGGTAGAATTGATACAAGCGCGGGCGTCTATACTTCAGTCTTCCCGCGAAAGTAGGTCTTGAACTGCTCAGACCAGAAGCCTAGTATCCCGCTTCCTGTTTTTTCTCGCCCACCCTCTGCACGGAGTCCTTCCATGCTTTTCCAAGGCAAAGCCATACAATGTTCGCTGCACGACGGCGGCATTGCCGAAATGCAATTCAATTTGCAGGATGAATCGGTCAACAAATTCAATCGCACTGCGCTCGATGAATTGCAGGCGGCGACCACATCGTTAAAAAACCATTCCGACGTGAAAGCCGTGGTGGTGACATCGGGCAAAGACGTGTTCATCGTCGGTGCCGATATCACCGAATTTTTGACCTTGTTTGCGCAAGGGCGCGAGAAACTCATTCAATGGACGGCGCAGGCCAACGCACTCTTTACCGCGTTTGAAGATCTGCCGGTGCCAACAGTGGCCGCCATCAACGGTATTTGTTTGGGCGGTGGCATGGAAATGGTGTTGTCGTGCGATTTGCGCGTGATGAGCACGAAGGCCCAGATCGGCGTGCCGGAAGTGAAACTCGGTTTGATCCCCGGCTTTGGTGGCACCACCCGTTTGCCGCGCGTGATCGGGGCCGATAATGCCCTCGAATGGATCGCCACCGGCAGTCACAACAAACACGAAGCGGCGCTTAAAGTCGGTGCCGTCGATGCGGTGACCGAGCCGGAAAAACTGCGTGCTGCGGCGTTCGCCATGGCGCGTGAAGCCGCCGCCGGAAAACTGAATTGGCAAGCTCGTCGCGCCAAAAAAACCGGCCCGCTAACGTTGAACAAAATGGAATCGTTGATGGCGTTTTCGACCGCGAAAGCGTTTATCGGCGCTAAAGCCGGCCCCAACTATCCGGCACCGATGGAAGCGGTGAATGTGGTGGAAAAATCCGCGCGGTTGTCGCGTGATGAAGCCTTGAAAATTGAGCACGAAGGTTTTGCTAATGTCGCGTTATCGCCGCAAGCCGATGCTTTGATCACGATTTTCCTGAACGATCAGTTAGTGAAAAAAGTGGCGAAAAAATCCGCCAAGATCGCGAAGCCGGTTAAACGTGCGGCGGTGCTGGGCGCTGGCATTATGGGCGGTGGCATTGCCTATCAATCGGCTTCGACCGGCACGCCGGTGGTGATGAAAGATATCAAGCCCGAGCAACTGGAT
>CAZYUS010000012.1:0-27246 GCA_964650615.1 uncultured Pseudomonadaceae bacterium
TAAGGCAAACTCACCGAGGAAATATTCAAACACGTGGCCGAGCACATCAGCGCTGCGCGCTTTAGCCGTGCCCATGGCGATATTGCCAATTAAATCGATCAATTCACCGAGCACGGTGGGATCAAGATTTTGCCGTGCATAAACTTTGGGCAAAACTCCTTTTAGCGAAGGATTGTCACGCTCGATGGCATCCATCGCGTTATCCACTTCAAGCCCAATCTTCGGTTGCTTGGCTTGCGCAAGTAAATGCGACCAACGCGCCTCGGTCGGCACAAAGAAAACGTTCTCAGCGCGGTATTCGTCGGCATCTTCCGGATCGGCACCGATATAGTTACCGTCGCCATTTTTTAATTTGGCAAACAGTTCTTCAAATGCATCCGAAATGTATTTAAGAAAAATAAGGCCCAACACCACGTGCTTGTATTCGGCCGCGTCGATATTTTTGCGGAGTTTGTCGGCGGCTTTCCATAATTGTTTTTCTAGCGGCTCTTCTTTAATTTCTTTGGCGACTTTCGTTTTGGCCATGGTGATTTCAATAACCCTTTTACGTATGAACGGCTAGCGGCCCCTAACAGAGTAAGGACATCTAATATGAAATCCATCATGCCATTCTAAGTTATTGAACTACAAGTTTTTTCCATAAAAAACAACCCGCCGTAGCGGGTTATAAATGGTCATAACATTAGCCATTATTTTGCAAAGCGCGAATGCGTTCATCGAGTGGTGGGTGCGTAGCAAACAAACTGGCGATGCCGTTGCCGCGCATACCGAATGCGGTCATTTCGGCGGGCATTTCTACTGGTTGTCCTTGCTCGGCTTGCAAACGTTGCAACGCGGCGATCATGGAGTATTTTCCGGCCAGATGCGCACCGGCTTGATCGGCGCGGTATTCACGATAACGCGAGAACCAAGCCACGACCACCGATGCCAAAATTCCCAGCACCATTTGTGCAAACATGGTCGCTATAAATCCTGCAATTCCGGGGCCGCCATTGTCGTCATCATTGCGACGCAAAGCGCTGTCGACCAAGCGACCGATGATGTGCGAGAAAAACATGACAAAGGTATTCATCACGCCCTGTAATAATGACAGGGTGATCATGTCACCATTGGCAACGTGACCAATTTCATGACCTAACACCGCGCGCACTTCATCGCGATTGAAACGGTGCAATAATCCTTCACTCACTGCCACTAACGCGGCATCTTTATTCCATCCGGTAGCAAATGCATTCGATTGATGTGACGGAAATGTTCCGACTTCCGGCATTCCGATGCCCGCTTTTTGTGAAAGCTCGGCAACGGTATCGAGCAACCAACGCTCGTCGGCGGTGCGCGGTTGTTCGATCAGTTGCACGCCCATGCTGCGCTTTGCCATCCATTTAGAAATGAACAGCGAAAATAGCGAGCCGACGAAACCGAAAATCGCACACATCACTAACAAACCAAACATATTACCGCCGGCCAGGCGAGGCCCGATGCCGGTAATTTGCAACAGTAATCCAATCACAAAAACAATGGCGAGATTGGTCATTAAAAACAAAATGACGCGTAACATCTGACAACTCCGAAAATGACGAACGGCCAACGAACAGAAACTATTGTGGTGACTTGGACCACGGATTCAAGCGTTCGACGCCGATAGCAATACTTATTAACAAAATGCTGAGGATAAATAGCGGCCACACGCCCCATTGCAACCACAGCGTGTGCGGTTTTTGCGGTTGTATCGTCGTTTTTAACAGGCCGCTTTGATTAGACGGAATACTCGCCGTGATGCGACCGTTATGGTCGATCGCCACCGTTAAACCGGTTGCGGTGGCGCGCACGATCGGCAGGCCCATTTCCATCGCGCGCATACGCACGATTTGCAAATGTTGTTGTGGCCCCCACGAATCACCATACCACGCGTCATTGCTGATGGTGATCATCCATGTGGCTTGCGCGCCTTGCGCGATAAAACTGTCGCGCACTAACTCCGGATAAGTGGTTTCATAACAGATTGCGGTCAAAACCGGTTGGTCACGAAAACGCACGCTTTGCGATGGCGTGCCGGCGCGCAATCCCGACATCGGTAAGTCAAAAAATTGCAACACGCCGCGCAGGAGATGTTCAAACGGCACGTACTCACCAAACGGCACCAGATGTTGTTTGGCGTAATGCCCACGCGCTGCGCCCATGCCCACCGCCGCATTGTAAATTCCGCGTTCATCGCGAGTAAAAACACCGGCAATAAGCGCCGCATCGTTTTTATTATCGCGCAGGAGAGCAGCAAAATATTCGTCGAGATAAGTTGCTAACGTCGGGATCGCACCTTCCGGCCAGATCACCACATCGACGTTATTGACAACCGATTTAGTCATCTCGAAATACTGACGCTGGATCGCTTCCAGTTGTTCGGGTTGCCAGCGGATCTGTTGCGCGATATTTGGTTGCAATAACGCCGTCGTAATTGGTTTCCCGCTGTCTTGTGCGGCACGATTTAGCGTAAACGGAAAACTGCACAGTGCGATCACCAAAACGGCCAGCCCATAAAACCAGCGACGGCGTTGCGTTTGCCAACACTGGCCTAAAATCGCCGCAAAAAACGCCATCACGAATCCGATCAAATAGACACCGCCAACGGGTGCGAGCAGCACCAATACCGTATCGGTTTGGCTGTAGCCCAGATACAACCACGGAAAACCGCTGAGTAAATACGCGCGCGCGTACTCACTTAAAAACCACAGTGGAGCAAACGATAGTGTTGCAGCCCACGACGAGCGGAAATACTTTTTTTGCAGGTATAAAGTGGTGGCTGGAAATAAACCGAGAATGGCCGCGCCACCCAGCACTAAAAGCACACTCAACCACAGCGGCGCACCGCCAAAATCGTGTACCGCAACATGGATCCACGATAAGCCGACGGCGAATGCGGCAACGCCCCAACTCCACGCACGAACAAAGGTTTGTTTGGCGTTAAGCGGCGCGCACACCATCAACAGCGCTGCCAGCGTGATCACACTGAGCGCGGTGAAATTAATCGGTGCAAAGGCAAGCGGGTAAAGCGCCCCCAGTAGAATGGGGGCCAACAGCGATGTGGCACGCGGCGATAAAGTCATGGTGATCCCAAACGTTTTTCCGGCCTAATAAGATCGGTTGAATTGCGGCTATGGCTAATTTTTTTAATCGCGTTTTACGCGTAATAATTTTAAGCGTCGGCTGTCAGCCGCGATCACGGTAAATTCAAACGGTGGCAGCGTTAATACTTCACCATTTTGCGGCATATGCCCAAACGCCTGCATCACCACGCCGCCGATGGTGTCGAATTCTTCATCACTGAATTCGGCACCGACGGCTTGATTGAAATCGCCGATCTCGGCTTCGGCGCGCACTCGCCATTCGTTCACCGCCACTGCGCGCACCGCGTCTTCACCTTCATCAAAGTCATATTCGTCGGCGATATCGCCAACGATTTGTTCGAGAATATCTTCGATGGTCACCAAACCGGCGACGCTACCGTATTCATCGACCACCATCGCCATGTGATTGCGGCTCGCGCGAAATTCGCGCAGTAACACATCGCAACGTTTGCTTTCCGGCACCACCACGGCTTTGCGTAATTGTTCGTGCAAATCAAACGACTCGGCTTTGCCGGATGCCAAATCACTAAAGGGTAATAAATCTTTCGCCAGCAAAATGCCGACGACATCGTCTCGCGAACCGTCAATCACCGGATAACGTGAATGCCCCGATTCGATAACAGTTTTGACGATATCGCGCAGTTCACTGTCGAGATCAATAACGGTCATTTGCGCGCGCGGCACCATGATGTCGCGCACCCGCAGATCGGCCACCCCCATCACGCCTTCGAGCATATTCAAGGTATCGCGATCGAGCACGCCATCGCCGGCGGCGTCACGCAGAATGTCGATCACTTCTTCGCGGTTTTGCGGATCGGCATCAAATAGATCGCGCAACCGTTGGAACCATTTTTTCTTCGGTAAATTTAAATCACGACTGTGACTGTCACTCATGGTGTGTGGTTTATCAAATAAGGATCGGGAATATTGAGCGCCGCCAAGACTTCGCGTTCGAGGGTTTCCATTTCTTCGGCGTCGCGACTTTTAATATGGTCATAGCCTAGCAGATGCAAACAGCCGTGAACCACCATATGCGCCCAATGATGATTCAGTTTTTTACCTTGTTCCTGCGCTTCTTTTTGCACAACTTTGGCGCAAATCACCACGTCGCCCAAATAAGGCGTCGAAAAATCCGGCGCCGCCTCAAAAGGAAAACTTAACACATTGGTGGGTTTGTTTTTTTTGCGGTAGTCGTGATTAAGTTGCTGACTTTCCGCTTCACTGACGATACGCAGCGTCAGCGCCACCTTGCCCTCCAAAGGCAACAGAGCGGCACGTGCATAACGGCGTAGCAAGGCATCGGAGGGAATGGCTTTGCTGCGCACGACGCGCTGAATCAATAAATTGACACGCAAGCTCATGCGCTGTCTCCGTTATCGTTCGATTGATGATGGCGATCCCACGCATCGTAAGCGCGCACAATGCGCTGCACGACCGCGTGCCGCACCACATCGTCGGCGGTAAAAAAGCTAAAACTGACCGCGTCCACGCCTTGCAACACATCAATGGCGTGACGTAGACCGGAGGTTTTATTGCGCGGTAAATCCACTTGTGTAATGTCGCCGGTAACCACCGCTTTGGAGTCGAATCCGATACGCGTCAACAACATTTTCATTTGTTCGATGGTGGTGTTTTGGCTTTCATCAAGAATAATAAAACTTTCATTTAATGTGCGGCCGCGCATAAACGCCAACGGCGCCACTTCAATCACATTTTTTTCCATGTACTTGGCGACTTTTTCAAAGCCCAGCATATCGTAAAGCGCATCGAATAACGGTCGTAAATACGGATCGACTTTGGCGGCCATATCGCCCGGCAAGAACCCCAATTTTTCACCGGCTTCAACCGCTGGTCGTGTCAAAATAATGCGCCGAACTTGTTGTCGCTCAAGAGCATCGACGGCAGCCGCTACCGCTAAATAGGTTTTGCCGGTGCCGGCCGGACCAATGCCGAACGTCACATCATGCGAACGGATATTGTCCAAGTATTGCGCTTGATTGCCACCGCGCGGTTTGATGGTGCCGCGCTTGGTGCGCAACATCGGCGTGTCAGCGTTTTCGAGTGACGCGCGTCCGACGCGATGTTCTTGTAACGCCAAATGCAGGTCGCCACGCGAAATACGACTGTCTTCGGTTTGTTCATACAACTCGATTAATAATTCCACCGCCGCATCCACATTGGATTGTTGCCCCAATACCCGAAATGCCGGACCGCGATTATTGATTTCAACGCCCATGCGCCGTTCGATCTGACGCAGGTTTTCATCGAGGTGACCACAAAGGGCCGACAAACGCTGGTTATCGGCCGGCTCCAATTCAAAATCGACAGTGTGCAAAGCGCTAATGATGATTTACCTGTAATTAGACGCGTTCGCCGCGCAGTGAATTATACGAAACACCCGTGACGCGAACATCGACAAATTGTCCGATCAAATTTTTATCGCCAACAAAATTCACTACGCGATTGTTTTCGGTGCGACCACAAATTTCCAGCACATTTTTGCGACTGACGCCGGTAACCAACACGGTTTGCGTGCTACCAATCATCGCTTCGGCGTGTTTCTTGGCTTGTTGTTCCAAACGCATTTGCAACAAACTCAAACGTTGTTGTTTGGTTTCGTGTGCGGTGTGGTCATCCAATTCTGCCGCCGGCGTGCCGGGACGCGCGCTGTAAATAAAGCTAAAGCTAATGTCGTAATTTAATTCTGCCACCAGATTCATGGTCGCTTCGAAATCGGCATCGGTTTCACCCGGAAAACCGATAATAAAATCGGACGATAAAGCGATGTCGGGTCGCAGTTTGCGCAATTTACGAATTTTGGATTTGTATTCCAGTACGGTGTGACCGCGCTTCATCATGGCCAACACGCGATCCGAACCACTCTGGATCGGCAAGTGCAAGTGACTCACTAACTGCGGCACCCGCGCATAAACGTCGATTAATTTGTCGTTGAATTCAACCGGATGCGAGGTGGTGTAACGGATGCGGCCGATGCCGGGGATGGCGGCAATTAATTCGATTAAATCGGCAAAGTCGGCGATACCGCCGTCGTGCGTGGCGCCGCGATAGGCATTGACGTTCTGCCCCAATAAATTCACTTCACGGACACCGCGTTCGGCAAGACTGAACACTTCGGCAATCACGTCATCAACTGGGCGCGACACTTCTTCGCCACGCGTGTACGGCACGACGCAAAACGTGCAGTACTTATTGCAGCCTTCCATGATGGACACCAGCGCGCTGGGGCCATCAACACTGGGTTCGGGCAGGCGATCAAATTTTTCGATTTCCGGAAAGGACACATCAATAGCCGGACGCGCGGTGGCGCGCACTTGCGTGATCATTTCGGGCAAACGGTGCAGCGTTTGCGGGCCGAACACGACATCAACATAGGGCGCACGTGAGCGAATCGCCGCGCCTTCTTGTGACGCCACACAGCCACCGACACCGATCACCAGTTGCGGTTTTTTGAGTTTAAGCAAACGCCACTCGCCCAGTTGCGAGAACACTTTTTCCTGCGCTTTTTCGCGAATGGAACAGGTGTTGAGCAAAATCACGTCGGCGTCTTCGGCCTTGTCGGTTAACTCTAGGCAATGACTTTCGTGCAACAAATCGCCCATGCGTGACGAGTCGTACTCGTTCATCTGGCACCCCCAGGTTTTGATGAAGAGTTTGGAAGGTGTGGGCTTTTGAGTCATGGCAGTCAGGCGGCGCGGCGGCGGGGCAAAAAAACGGGGCGCGATTCTAGCAAATTGACCATGAAATAGGCGGGCAAGGGTGTTTACGGCTCGGTCTTAGAAAAGGCGTCCCCCATGACCTCATCGGAGATCAAATCGGAAACGGTGCGTTCGGCGGCGCGGCGAAAAATTTCGAACGACGCCTCGCGCAGCGCGCGCTTTAGCAACCCCAAGCGTTGCAAATCGTGGTCATCGGTAAATGACAGGGCATTCAAATCGTGCAATAACTTGACCGCACGTTGGTCGATCCACACTTGCATCGTACTCATCACAGGCATCCGCGATTAACATAAGCACAAGTTTAGACGGGATGTGAAAATGAACTACCTCGCCCACGCGTGGCTGTGGCCGGATGACGAACAAACGCTCGCGGGCAGCCTGTTCGGGGATTTTATCCACGGACCGATTGCACCAGATCTGCCGGTTAAATTGGCGGCGGCGATTGCATTGCACCGGCGCATCGACCGCGCGACGGACCAGCATCCGCAGGTGATCGCGCTGCGCGAGCAGATGCCGCCGCGCTTTCGCCGTTATGGTGGGATCATTCTGGATATGGCCTTTGACCATGTGCTGGCGCGTGATTTTGCGCGCTGGTCAAATGAGCCTCTGGCGGATTTTGCCCAGCGCGTGTACGACGCCCTGCTGCGCTACCGCGACCTGGTTCCGGTTCAGCGCCAACACCGCATTCGTTATCTGGTGCAGCACCGCTTATTGGAAACCTATCGTCATCAGGACGGCGTGATTGCGGCCCTACAAGGGTTGTCGGGGCGCTTGAGCAAAGCCAATCCGCTTGGCGAATCTGGCCCGGTGTTGCTGGCATTGCTGCCGCAAATCAACGATGCCCTGCCGCCACTCCTGACCCATTTGCAACAAGTCGCTAGCGCGTATCGGGCGGCACACTGTACTGGCTAATCGGTGCGATCTCGAAACCGACTCGGGTAGCGTTAAAGATTTTGCGCCGCTGCATATCGGCGATGGTGCGCGTTAAATACGACGCCCGTTTGGCCGCCCGCGCCTTACCCACGTCAGTCAAATACCCTTCGAATTCGCGCTTGCGCCGTGCGCCCGCCGCATCACCATTCGTCGCCGCCAGCGAAAACCACGCCACCGCCTCGACGGTATTTTGCGCCACGAAATCGCCGTTTAAAAACATCGCGCCCACATTGTGCTGCGCGGTGCGATGACCGCGCATCGCGGCGTGCAAATACAATTCGAACGCCTGCTTGTAATTTTGCCCGATGCCCGAGCCTTCGGGCGGCACGTAATACATATTCGCCAATTGGAACAACGCGCGCCGATCGCCGCGCGCGGCACGCTGTTTCAAATTGCCGTACTCGATCACAAAGGTATACGTCGAAAACGACTCGGCGCTCTCCATCGCCGCGACGCGTGGCGAGAGCAAGACGGCTAAAATACCCAGCAATAGCGACGCAAAGAATGGCATGAAACCCACATGACGCTGTTCAATTCACGTCGTCACTTTATACGAGCGCCAATAAGCGCTAGGCTGAATTGTTAAAAATTACCCTGTGTACTATTTACCTTGCCCGCGCCTACGCTAAACGGCTTTGCTAAGGACACATTGATGGACAACCACGAAGCACCCGATGACATGGAACTTGGCGAATTCAAATTGTTCCGGCAACTGCCGAAAGAAACGGTGGCCGCGCTCACCAAACACATTCACATCCGCCACTATCAAAAACGCACGCAAATCATCAGCGAAGGCGAGCCGGCACATTGTTTGTACTTTGTGTTATCCGGTCGCGTAAAAGTGTATTTGAGCGATGACAAAGGCAAAGAAATCACCGTAAACATTCACGAAGAAGGTGAAGTGTTTGGCGAATTGTCGGTGATACAAGGCATCGCCCGTACCGCCTCGGTTGTCACCACCGACGATACCCGCGTGGGACTAATGTCGGACGTCGATTTTCGCAACTGTTTGCGCGAATACCCCGACTTCGCCATGAACGTGATGCACGATTTAGTCGACCGCTTGGTGCACGCCACCGAAACCATTCGCCGCTTAGGATTGATGGATGTTTATGGCCGCATTGCGGTGTTGTTTTTAACTCAATCCGAAGAACACGACGGCGTGCGTTCGCTCAAAGAAAAAATGACCCAGCAAAGTATCGCCAGTCGCGTCGGTGCGTCGCGCGAAATGGTGGCGCGAATATTAAAAGATCTGAAAATTGGCGGTTATATCGACATGAGTGACGACGGCCATATCGTGATTAAAAAGACCCTGCCGCATTCGTGGTAATTCGCTTATCGAACAAAAAGGGCGATGCCTTCGTCGCCCTTCTTTTGAAGTGCCTCCCCCCTCGTCATCGCATCCGTTTGTAAGCATTTTGCAACACATTTACTTTTGCTTACTTAAAGCGCCTTCGGGCATCCTTGGCCGCTTTATTTTCCCTGCTTCCTTTACCTTGCCCATCCACGGGATAACAACAATGAATACCAGAACACTCTTAGTCTTGCTCGGTGTTGTCGGCGTTCAATCTGCGTTTGCCGCCGCGCCGTTTGATGACAAATTCCGTCAACTTGACGAATTGCTGCCGACCGCCAACGTTTATCGCACGGCGTCCGGCGCTCCCGGTCATCAGTATTGGCAACAGCGCGCCGATTATCGCATCAGCGCCACACTCAATGATGACACGCAATCGATCAGCGCCAGTGGCAGCATTCATTACACCAACCAATCGCCCGATACCTTGAAATACCTGTGGTTGCAGCTGGATCAAAATATTTACGACAAAAATTCTGACGCGCGATTGATGCAAACCACGTCCGATCGCGAGAAGTGGGCCAAATCATCCGAAGAAGAGGGCATGAAATTCGAAGGGCTACGTTCGATGCTGATGAACCGCGAATTCGACGGTGGCTTTAAAATCGAATCGGTCAAAGATGGTAGCGGTCGCGATCTGCGCTACACCATTAACCGCACCATGATGCGAGTCGATTTGACTCAAAGCTTAGGGCCAAAACAAGCCATCGATCTGAACATTAAATGGCATTACAAAATTAATGAACAGAAAGTCTTAGGTGGTCGTTCGGGTTACGAATTTTTTAAGGACGACGGTAATTACTTATACGAGATCGCACAGTGGTTTCCGCGTATGGCGGCGTATTACGACGTCGCCGGATGGCAGCACAAACAATTTTTAGGCAGCGGTGAATTCACTCTCGAATTCGGTGATTATGATGTCAATATCACCGTTCCGGCCGATCATATCGTCGGCGCGACCGGCGTTCTGCAAAATCCAGATGAAGTCTTAACTGCCACCCAGCGCGATCGTCTGCAAAAAGCCAAAACCGCCACCACGCCAGTGATTATCGTCACTCAAAAAGAAGCCGAAGAAGCCGAAAAAAATAAAAGTAAAAAAACCAAAACGTGGCATTTCAAAGCGAAAAATGTCCGCGACTTTGCGTTTGCGTCCAGCCGTAAATTTATCTGGGATGCGCAAGGCTACAAAAAGGACGCCACCGATGTGATGGCGATGTCGTATTACCCGAAAGAAGGTAATCCGTTGTGGGAAATGTATTCCACCCAAGCGGTGATACACACTATCGAACATTACAATAAATACAGTTTTGATTACCCCTATCCGGTTGCAATTTCGGTCAACGGTCCGGTCGGTGGAATGGAATACCCGATGATTTGTTTTAACGGTCCGCGCCCAGATAAAGATAAAAAAACCGGCAAAATCACGTGGTCTAAACGCACCAAATACGGCTTGATTGGCGTCATCATTCACGAAGTTGGACACAACTATTATCCGATGATTATCAATTCGGACGAACGTCAGTGGACGTGGATGGATGAAGGCTTAAATACCTTCGTGCAAACATTGGCCGAACGCGCCTGGGAAGAAAAATACCCGACTCGTCGTGGTGATGCCCGTCACATCGTTGACTACATGAAATCATCGGCGCAAGTGCCGATTATGACCAATTCGGAATCCTTATTGCAATTTGGCAACAACGCTTATGCCAAACCAGCGGCGGCCTTAAATATCTTGCGTGAAACAATTTTGGGCCGCGATATTTTTGATTTTGCGTTCCGTGAGTACGCGCAACGCTGGAAATTCAAACGCCCAACACCGGCCGATTTTTTCCGCACCATGGAAGACGCTTCCGGCACCGATCTGGATTGGTTTTGGCGTGGCTGGTTTTACACCACCGATAACGTCGACATCAGTCTCGACGGCATAACGCAATATCAAGTAAACAGTAAAGATCCTGAAGTAGAAAAAGCATGGGAACGCGCGAAAGATAACCAGAAACCGTTGTCGATCACCGATCAACGCAACAAAGATATGCGTCGCCGCGTTGATGATCACCCTGAACTCAAGGATTTTTATAACGAACACGATGACTTCACCGTCACCAATAAAGATCGCAATAGCTACAACGAAGCCATCGAAGGCTTGGAAGACTGGGAAAAAGAATTACTGAAATCAGGAAAGTATTTTTATCTGGTTGATTTCAGCAATCACGGCGGTTTGGTCATGCCGTTGATCCTCGAAATTACGTACGACGATGGCAGCAAAATGATCGAACGTATTCCGGCTGAGGTGTGGCGTTACAATCCGGAAAAAATCACCAAAGTGGTGGTGGCAGACAAACCGATTGTGGCGATCGAACAAGACCCGATGTGGGAAACCGCCGATGTCAACGTCGATAACAATCGTTGGCCGCGCGAAGTCACTCAGTCACGTTTGAAAGTATTTAAAGAAAAACGCGATCGTGACAACATGATGAAAGATTTCGACACACCAATAAAAAAATCGGGTGACGAAAAAGAAGACAAAAAAGACGACAAAAAGGATGACGTAAAACCGTGATCGACTGTATATGGCGAGGGGCATTCGCCTTCATCATTGCGACGATGTTCAACGTGGTATTGGCACACCAATATCACGTTGCCATTACAAACATCGAGCGCGATTCGAATGGCACGGTTGAAATCGAGCACCGTTTGTTTATGCACGATTTGGAACCGTTACTGCTGGCGTTGCAAAACCGTGATTTATCATTGGATGATGAACACGGTAAAGCCGTGATTCGCGATTATGTCGAAAAGCGGTTTCACATAAAAAATGCCAGCGGGCAGGCATTGCCGTTGCAATGGGTCGGTGTGGAACTGGATCAAACCTATGCCACCGTATATCAAGAATTCAACAGCACGTTACCGTCATCACAATGGAGCATCGAAAATCGGTTATTGATGGATATCGAGTCCGAGGTTAACACGGTGAACGTGTTCGATGGGCCATTCAAACAATCATTGGTGTTCACCGCCGGTACGCCTTTACAAGCACTTTCCCGCGACGCCTCATCAGCAAAACCCAAACCGTAAAGACGGTGTCGCCGTTATTACTCAAATGACCGTAGCGATTTACGTAGGACAGCGTCGTTAACTCTTGGCACGTACCTCGACAAGTTCTAAAGTACCGCCTCAACTTTGAAAGGGGCATTACTATGTTTGATCGCTTTTCACGTAGCTGGACGTTGGTCAAAGCCAGCGCACAGGTTTTACGTCAAGACAAGGAATTACTGGTTTTTCCGTTACTGTCGGCACTGGCCGCCATTTTGATCGCGGTAAGCTTTGTCGTGCCAATCTGGCAATCCGGGTTAATTGATCGCGCCGATGTGGATCAAGTGGCGCAAACGCAGTTGTTGATCTGGGGCTTCCTGTTTTATTTGTCGCAGTATTTTATTGTGTTTTTCTTTAACACCGCATTGGTCGGCGCCGCGCTTATTCGTTTAAACGGCGGCGACCCAACGGTCGCCGACGGGTTTCGCATTGCTCGCGAAAAGATCATGCCGATCTTAGGTTATGCCGCGATTGCGGCCACTGTCGGATTGATCTTGCGCGCCATTGAAGAGCGCGTCGGTTTCGTCGGCAAAATTGTGGTGGCCTTGGTCGGTGCCGCGTTTACCGTCGCGACGTTTCTGGTGGTGCCATTACTGGTTACGCGCAATATCGGGCCGGTAGATGCCATTAAAGAAAGCGCATCGCTACTGAAAAAAACCTGGGGCGAAAACATTATCGCTAATGGTGGTTTAGGCATTGTGTTTGTGCTGGTTTATATTGCCTTGATCGCGCTGTCGGTTGCGTTAATTGTTGCAGCGGGCGAAATGATCGGTGGCTACGGCGTACTCGCCATCGCTGTGGTGGCCTTTATTGCGTTTATTTTTGTGGCGCTGATACACACTGCGTTACAAGGGATTTATTCGGCGGCGTTATTTCAATTTGCTACCGAAAAAGCCATGTCCGGCGGATTCGATTCGGACGAACTCAAACAGGCCTTCCGGCATAAATAATCAGTACACAAGAAAGGCGCGAATTTTCGCGCCTTTTTTATTGCTGACACGTTCAGTTAGGTGACGAATTTTTTTACCGTTCGACCACAATTTCTACTCGCCGGTTGCGCGCAAGGGCGCTATCGCTGTCGCTGGTATCCAGTGGTTGCGTATCGGCGTGACCACTAACACTGATGCGTTCACTGGCAACGACGCCGCCCAACATTAATTCGTGCGCCACACTCACCGCGCGGGCCGACGACAAATCCCAATTACTGCGAAATCGTTCAGTTTTTATCGGCGTGTTGTCGGTGTGGCCGGAGACGCGGATTTTGCCCGCCGTGTCGCTGAGTAATTGTCGGATCTTGGCCATCGTCGCAACAAAACTAGGTTGCAGTACATCGGAACCAACTTCGAAACTGCCCGATTCGCGCAAGCGAATAATGATTTGTTTACCTTCCGCCACCAGCTCGATTTTTTCGTCGCGGATCTCGTCGATCAAGGCTCCGGCCAGTTGCGCGGCCACGGCCTCGGTTTCTTGTTGTTGTAATTGTTCCGCGCTGGCTTTGATTTGTTCGTCTGTTAGCGGCGAGGGCGGGTTATCAACGACCTCGGGTAACGGTTTTTCTGGCGTCGGCGGCGGCGTTTGGGTAACCACGATTTTCGCTTCGGGGATCACCACCACTTGCTCGATACCCATGGCTTTTTGCATCGACGCGGCAATTAATTTGAATTTTTCAACATCGACTTGTGCGAAGCTAAACAGCAGCACAAAGAAGCACAATAACAACGTCATCAGATCGGCGAACGTCACCACATAAGCCGGTACACCGGTGCTCGCTGGCGCGTCATTGAAATCATCCATTACGAGCGTCCACTGCTGCTGATCAAACGCTGCGAGGCCGGCAAATACGATTGCAACATATTGCTGATTAAACGCGGGTTATGACCGGCTTGAATGCTTTGCAGGCCATCCATAATCAGCGTGCGCCGTTGCTTCTCGTGTTCGCGGATCAAGTGCAGTTTTTCACCGATAGGCAGCGCGATCGTATTGGCGATTAACGCACCATAAAGAGTGGTCAACAAGGCGATCGCCATCGACGGGCCTAACGCGCCCGGATCGGATAAGTTGCCCAACATCGCCACCAATCCCACCACCGTACCTATCATGCCGAGCGCGGGCGACACGTCGGCTAATGATCGAAATACTTGTGCGCTGCGTTCGAGTCGCGCCGCTTCCAACGCTTGTTCGCGTTGTAATAATCCGCGCACCGTATCGGCGTCATGGCCATCGACCATAAACGTCACGCCTAATTTCAAAAACGGATCGCTGATGCTGACGTTTTCCAATCCCAATAAACCGTTTTTGCGCGCCTTATCGGCAAGACTCGCGATCTCGTTAATCAAGTCACTGACCACCACCGGCTGGCGGTGAAAAACGCGGCGCGCGTTTTTTATGGCCAATCCAAATTCGCTGAGGGTGAACTTCATCATCACGATCAGCGGACTGCCCACCACCACCATCAGCACCGACGGCCAATCAAGATAGTTGGCATTACTGCCGCCCAGCAGCAAGGTCACCGCGACCACCGTTACGGTGCCAAGCGCCCCCAAAATCGTGGCCAGATCCAGCATCTTTTTGCCATCCACACGCGCACTAAACCTTAAAAGCGTAGAAGAAATCAGCGAGAATACGCGCCGTTGTAAACCCCCACTTCAAACGGCGGCCCGTGATGGCAAAAAAAACGGCAGGCGGCGATTTCGATAGCCAGCTCAAAGAACTCGAAGCGTTGGTGCTGCAAATGGAGCGCGGCGAGTTGGGGCTGGATGAGTCGCTGGCCCAGTTCGAGCGCGGCATTGCCTTGCTGCGCAGTTGCGAAACGCAATTGAAAGCCGCCGAACAGAAAGTCCAGATCTTGAGTCAGAAAAACGGCGAAGACGTGCTGGTGGATTTTGACAGCAGCCCCGCGCCATGAACCTCGATGCCTTTTTAACGCACTGTCAGCAACGCGTTGACGGAGCGCTGGATACCCTGTTGCCCGCGCCGCTTGGACCGCAATTCCGCCTCCACGAAGCGATGCGCTACGCCACGTTAAACAAAGGCAAGCGCTTACGTCCGATTCTGGTTTACAGCGCTGGCGCGCTGCGTAGCGCGACTTCCGCCGATCTCGATATCTGCGCCTGCGCGGTGGAACTTATCCACGCTTACTCACTGGTACACGACGACTTACCCGCCATGGACGACGACGACTTACGTCGCGGCCAGCCTACCTGTCATATCCGCTTTGATGAAGCGACGGCCATTTTGGCCGGTGATGCCCTGCAAACGCTGGCCTTCGATGCGCTTGCCCACCATGTTTTTGCCTCACCCTCACCACAAGCACACATTACCGTGCTGCAATTGCTAACCCGAGCTTCCGGTAGTCTGGGCATGGGCGGCGGTCAGGCGATTGATCTGGCGGCGACCGGCCAGCGCCTGCCGCTGGCGGATTTGCAACATATGCACGCACTGAAAACCGGCGCGCTCATCACCGCCTCGGTGTTGATGGGCGCGGCCTGCACAGGGGCGTGGCAGCCCGATGAGTGGTCGGCCTTGAAGCGCTATGGCGATGCACTCGGGCTGGCCTTTCAAATTCAGGATGACATTTTGGATGAAGAATCCGACACCGCCACCTTGGGCAAGCCGCAAGGCTCGGATCGTGAAAAAGGCAAGATGACGTTTCCGGCTTTGCTCGGTTTGGACGGTGCCAAACGCGCCGCCCAGTCGGCCGCCCTTGATGCCATCAACGCGCTCGACGGATTGCCCTATCACACCGCGCGCTTGCGCGAACTGGCCCTATTTGTCGTCAACCGACGCCACTGATCACGATCATCATGCCTGCTGATTTGACCCATTTTCCCTTGCTGTCGAAAATCAACACCCCCGCCGATCTGCGCGCCCTGCCGCGCGAAGAATGGCCACTGGTGTGCGACGAATTACGCCGCTTTTTGGTCGAAACCATCGCCTCCTGCGGCGGCCACTTTGCGGCCGGTTTGGGTACGGTGGAATTAACCGTGGCCTTGCACGCCGTATTTGACACCCCGCACGATCGCCTGATCTGGGATGTCGGTCATCAAGCGTATCCGCACAAGGTATTAACCGGCCGTCGCGATCAGCTGCACACCATCCGCCAGCACGGTGGTTTGCACCCGTTTCCCACGCCGCAGGAAAGTGTTTACGACACCCTTGCGGTGGGCCATTCCTCGACCTCGATCAGTGCCGCGCTCGGCATGGCGCTGGCCGCGAAACAAAAAAATGAAGCACGCGAAGTGGTCGCCATTATCGGTGACGGCGCGATGACGGCGGGCATGGCGTTTGAAGCGTTAAATCATGCCGGTGATGTCAAAGCCGATGTACTGGTGATTTTAAATGACAACGATCATTCGATTTCGGAGAACGTTGGTGCGTTAAATAATTATTTCGCGCGTCTATTGTCGTCACGATTTTATTCATCGGTAAAAGAAGCCGGCAAAAAAGTCTTAAGCGCCGTTCCACCAGTCAAAGAGTTCGTTCACAAAGCCGAAGAACACGCCAAAGGAATGATGCTGCCCGGAACGTTGTTTGAAGAATTAGGCTTCAATTACATCGGTCCGATCGACGGCCATAATTTGCCGGTTTTACTCGACACACTGGAAAACATGAAAGCCTTGCCGGGACCACGTTTGTTGCACGTCGTCACCAAGAAAGGCAAAGGCTTTGCGCCGGCCGAAAACGATCCGATCGCGTATCACGGCGTGCCGGTGTTTGATCCGAAATTAGACAGTTTGCCGGCCAGCAAACCCAAACTAACCTACTCGAATGTGTTCGGCCAATTTTTATGTGATATCGCGGCGCACGATAAACGCGTCGTCGGCATTACGCCGGCGATGCGCGAAGGCTCAGATTTAATCGCGTTTTCAAAACAATTCCCCGATCGTTATTTCGACGTCGCCATTGCCGAACAACACGCAGTGACATTAGCCGCCGGTTTTGCGTTGGAAGGGTTGAAACCGGTGGTGGCCATTTATTCCACCTTTTTGCAACGCGCTTACGATCAACTGATACACGATATTTGTTTAACCCATCTCGATGTGCTATTCGCCATCGATCGCGGAGGTTTAGTCGGCGGCGACGGTGCGACACATAACGGTCAATTCGATTTGAGTTTTTTACGCTGTGTGCCGAATTTGATCATCATGACACCGAGCGATGAAAACGAGTGTCGCCAACTGTTGTACACCGGCTACCTGCATCAAGGTCCGGCAGCGGTGCGTTATCCGCGCGGCACCGGCATGGGCGTCACACCAGAAAAAACCTTTACGGCATTGCCGATTGGCAAAGCGCGACGCCTTCGCGACGGTGAGAAAATCGCCATCGTTAATTTTGGAGCGCTACTGAGTGATTGCCTCAAAGCGGCGGAATTGATCAACGCCACCGTGATCGATATGCGCTTTGTGAAACCGTTAGATAGCGACATGCTGCTCGACTTGTCACGCAGCCATGAGCGTTTAATCACGGTAGAAGAGAATGCTTTGATGGGTGGAGCCGGTTCGGCCGTCAGCGAATTTTTCGCCGCTCACCCGCACTCCATCAGCATTAAACATATTGCGCTTGATGATCACTTTATCGAGCACGGCGATCCGGTGAAATTGCGCGCCGAACACGGCGTTTCGGTGCAGGCGATCATAAATGCCGCGCGCATGATTTAAGCATTAATTAAACACCATAAAAAAAAGGGCGATATTTACATCGCCCTTTGCATAACAGTACATCCGTTTTATTTTTCGCTGCTGGCTTCTTTCACCGCTTTGCCCACTTCTTTTATCGCATCACGGACACCGTGGCCCACTTCGGTAGTGACTTCTTTGGCGGTTTGCCCGACCGATTTGGTCGCGTCTTTGCTGGCATGTCCTATCGTCTTGGTGGTATCACGTGTGGCATGGCCGATCTCTTTGCCGCTTTGTTTCATTTCGGCGCAGCCGGTAGCAAGCGCCAAAGCAATCAGCACAAGGACGAAATTTTTTTTCATGGGTTAGACTCCGATAAGTGGGCGATGGTGTAATCGACCAGAGAAAAAATAACGGGCATTTCGTGAATTGCCCCTACGAAAATAATGAGCGATGGTGTAATCGCCCCCCAAAAAATACAACGCTTAGTGAATCGTTTATGGGTTGCCGCTATAACTTCGTTTGGCTTCGCGCACCGATTGTTCATATTGCACTTTGTTGATTTGTTTTGCCCGGTACGCCAGTTTTAACTGACGAATGGTATTGTCGTAATCGTCTTCTAATTGTTGCGCGATTTTTTTGTATTCCGGTTTAGTGATTTTACCGGCGCGATAAGCACGTTTTAATTTGGCGATATTCCACGGCGCACTGAATTCATCCACCACCACGCTGGGCGGCGGCGCTGGGGCGATCGCCACTACCGGTTTCAACGCGGGTTTTTCGGTGGCTTGTGCTGCAGTTTTAGTCACCGGCTCGGCAACAATTGGCGAATTGGCCTGCACTTTCTGTTCAACCGTTTTATTCACCGTCGGCGCGACAACTTGGGTTTTGGGCTGATGCGCGGCACTGACCTTTTCATCGGCATCCACCGCCACCATGGTCGGTAATGATGTTGCCGCTTCGATGGGCGCTGGCGATACCGTTTTTTTTGCTAATTCAGGCGTTACGGTTTGCGAAGGCTCTGTCGCTACTGGCGCGCTGTGTTCAACCGGCTTCTCGCTTTGCGTGCGAAGCAGCGGCCATACAAAATACAGCGCCGCGATGGCGGTAAGCGATAACAAGCCGAACGCCAAGCCTTTCCATATTGGTGTCGACGACGGCGTTAACTGCACGCGTTTGGCATCCGGCGAACGTTGATGCATACCACCATAAGGAAACAATAATTCATCGCCCTGTTCTTGCGGCGATAATTGCTGCGGTATCAATCGCGTGGTGGCAAAACGCGGGATGCAATACAAACGCAGCGCACCACTGACACCGGCCAATTCGAATTGACCGGCTTCTTGCGCCGGCACTTCGGCTTTATTCATCGCCATGTACACGGCTTCGCTTAAATAAATTTCATCGGCCGGCGTCACACCTTCGATGCGAGAAGCGACATTCACCGGCTCGCCGAAAATATCTTTTTTAGTGATGCGCACTTCACCCAAATTAGCGGCGACGCGAATGTGAATTTTCTCATCGTCTTGCGCGTTCAAATTGTGTGCGTGCATGGCATCTTGTAAGGCCATGGCACACAACATGGCGTCGGTTGGCGAGCGAAACGTCAGCAACAACGCATCGCCGATGGATTTCACCACGAGACCTTTGAAACGCTTGATGATGGGCAGCAAAGTGCTGTTGAAGGTTTGCAATAATTTGGCGTTTTCAGCGCGCGATTGACGACTGGTCGTGGCGGTAAAACCGGCGATATCGACAAATAATATGGTGAGATTTTCGGTGCGAATTTCCATGGTCAGCCACACGCCACGCAACGGTGAACTAGCCTAGGTCAGCGCTGGCGGCGCTGTAAAGCACAACCCGAAATAGCCGCGTCATCACCGCACCGCGAGGGTGACGTGATGACGCGACAACGCGTTATTTCTGGATGGTGACTTTCTCTTCGATTTCGGCAGTAACGCGGCGGTTTTGCGCGCGGCCTTCCTTGCTCTTGTTATCGGCGATCGGACGATCGGCGCCGTAACCTACGGCACTGACGCGATCGGCTGCGATGCCAAAATCTTTGACGATGGCGGCCATCACCGAATTGGCGCGACGCTGCGACAAGATCTGGTTGCGTTCTTCATTGCCCGACGAATCGGTGTGACCTTCAATCACCGCTTTGGCATTGGGGTATTTGCGCAAGAAATCGGCGACCTTGGCCAGTTCCGGCGCAAAGTTGGCTTTGATATCGGCCTTACCGGCATCAAAGCGGATATCCAGTTTGATGCTGACTTTCTCACTCAAGCCACCGCAACCATCGGCATTGACGATGATGCCCGCCGGTGTCGCCGGACACTTATCAAGCGCATCGAACACGCCATCACCATCGGAGTCTTTCGGTTTTTCAATCACCGCCGCTTGCGTAAAGCCCACCGCGTTCATGGTTGGCAAACTGGTGTTGCTGATCGCCAGCGTCGTAGTGGCCACCGGCATCGTCCGTTCGGTATGACGACCGCCCCAGATAAAATTCACACCGAGAAAAACCTGAAAATCTTTCACGCTGTCTTTGTTGTAAAAATGCTGCGACGCTTCGGCGCGCAAACGCAGCCAATCGGTGAGCGGATAAAACACACCGGCACCAACCGTTATGCCGGTCGCGTTGTAATCGTCAGTGAACTCGTAATTCACTTTGCCTTTAACCACACCGGCCATTAAATACGCAGCGGCGACATCGTGTTGGTCCCATAGGTTGTATCGAGTTTTCAGCGCGAAGCCATCTTCGGCGGCTGTTTCGGCACTGTTTTTCGGCTCGGCTTTGGCTTTGGTGGCTTCGGCTTCAAAGGCCCAGTCGTTTTTCCAGTTGTAGGCCACGCCCAGATAATCGACATCATCGGTGTGCAACTGAAAATCCGGATCGAAACGCACCCAACCACGTGCCAGTGTCACATCCCACGCCGATTCATGCGCCACCGCGTTCACACTAAGCAGTGCTAATCCCAAAACGAGATTCTTATTGATTGTTTTCATGTGGTTCAACCCGTTTCCTTCGCCCTTAACAAAGCGGCATTAAAACAAACCGCAGCGGCGGCGACTTCGTACTTAAGTACAATCAATGCGTACCAATACGCAAATTGGCCGTTGCCACATACACTTCGCGCAAAAAGATCAGCAGCGATCCGGTTAACGCCAACATCGCCGCGATAAACATCCACGCGATGGTTAAATCCAGATCTTTGAGGTAAAACGCCGATAGAAACAACATCACAATGACAACGCACACCAAAATGGCGCAGGTCACCGCAAAGCTGATGGCGCGATTCACCAATCGCGCGCGCTGCGACAAGGTGTGCAAACGTTCATTGGCTAATTGCGCGGCTTCGGCTTGCAGATGCGGTAAACGCTCTTCCCATTTGCGCGCGTGATCGATAATGCGCCCCAAACGATTGGTCAACACACTGAGCAACGCACCGACACCGGTGAGCAAAAATACCGGTGCAATGGCGGTGTGGATCACGCGCGCCACATCCGGCATGTGTTCCATCATATTCATCGTTGTTTAACCCTGAGAGCGTTTGGAGAAACGTTTTTTTCGTTTTGGTGAGCGCGACAATAGCACCGCAGCATAGCAAGCGCCGCAAGGTGACCACAATCACCGCGCTTAACGCCGTGGCGGTGCTGGCTAACGCCATTAATCGCGATGCAGATGTTCCGGAAAGGGGCGCGTTTGTACCGGAATAATTTTCCAGTCGGCACGATTAGGTGGCATACGCGCACGGTAATCACTTAAATCGAATAACGGTTCGCGGCCAAGCGCGCGCGACGATGGAATTTGCGGAACATGCACATAATCGACCGCCACCGCCGCGTCACAAAGCTGCTGTTCGAATGCCGTTTGTGCCGTGCGATGTGCTTGCACTAACGACAGAAGATGTTGCACACACGCGAGCATGGCAACGGCCGGAAATAATCGCGTGCGTTCGGCGCGCAAATAACGCCACACGCGTTTGGCGCGCGTTAAATCACGTTCGCGAATCAGCGTCAGTAAAAAAGCCACGGGCGCGAGCCACGCCGCGCTACCACGGTCAGGCACGCAAAAACCAGCATTACGCAACGCATCCATGGTGATGCCGGTGCAATTCATCATCGCGTGATCGTAATGCCAATCGTGGTGCAGCATGGCATGCATTTGTTTTTCTAATTTTTCGTAAAGCGGCGCGATAAGTGCGTGCGATGACAATCGCACACACACCATTGATGACGGTCGGTAATATTGCTGCCCACTATTCAGATCACAAAAATAATTCGATAACGGCGTCATCGCCGGCAAAATGCCTTTTTCACTCACCACATCGGGATTGTAAAAATTAGCCACCACCAGATCGCGTGGATCATCTTGTTCATTTAAGCGACCCACGGCGATCGCGAAATGACCACCGTGAGCTTCGTCATCATCACCTTGCGCGCCATTCAAAATAAAACCGACAACCCATGCAGCGGGCGTAACCGCTGACGATTGCCATAACCGTGTCACCGCAAACGGTGAAACAGCCGCACGTTGATCGCAGCGAATACGCGCCGTCATATCATCAACGTGCGACGCGGTGACGTTGCGCCACTGCCAATTATCGGGCCACAACACGCGCACGACAAACACGCGCTGCGTGTCGCGTTGCTGCCACGCCCCGCGTAATGACACGGTGTTGTGCTGAAAAAAGGCCAGCGTTTGCTCATTCACCCACGAACGGTTGCTGGCAATTTTTGCGGTTAATTCGATCGCGATAGTGTCGCCGTTATCCGCAACAGCGTGCTGCCAATCCAGCAACCGACAGTGCAGCACATCGTCAGCACCGGCGACCCAGATCGGCAGCGCAGGCGGCGCATCGAAGGCGACTGTTTCGTGTTTCAAATACCATTGGATCACCGGTGCCAGCGCCGACGTCCAGTGTTCGACGGGCGCACGCTTCGCGCGGGGCCACGAAAAAGGAAAAGTGTTCGGTAGACTCATCGCATCATGCACAAGATAATCGAATCACGAGTATAGATCCCGATCGCGCGTTGCGCGCAAACGTTTCATCGCCCTTAATATTTGGCTTCGAGATACAACACGTTATTTTCATCACGCATACTTAAGGTGCGTAAAAAACTCATGCCGATCAACACATCGCTCGGTGCGCTGCCTTCAATCACTGTCGCCTCGACATCGCGCCGTTCGATCTCGCCGAGCTTAACGCTGTTCAGTCGCACGATCCATGCTTTGGAAAAACCGGAGGCGGTGCTGACGATGGTCGGCGTCCCACGCAAGCGATACGGCAAATTGAGTCGATCCGCTAGCGGTTGATTTAACGCCACCGTGGTGGCACCGGTATCAATCAAGGCCGACACCGCCAAGCCATTCAAACTGGCAGTCGTAAAATAATGTCCTTGGGCGTTACGGGCGATTTGCGTTTTGCGGTTAATAACCGGCGCAAACGAGGTGGAAATATCGCTACCAATTTTATAGTGATCGCGTTTGCCATCAATTTCTAGCGTGGCTTTTTCGCTGTCGGCCGCGATCAATTTGACGTTTTTATAGTGTTCTCCGGCACGCAATAATTTTTGTTCGCCGTCAATTTTTAGCACCGCTTTATCCGCAAACAATCCCACCACCACGACATCGGCGGCGTGCAGCGTTTGCGCAAGCGGCGCGTTCAGAAATAAAACCAGTACGCGTGCAAACAAGCGCATGACAACACTCCAGCAGCCACATCGTCGAGAACATTACCCAACCCGCCTTTGATGCGCCGATCGAGCCAGCGTATCGGCCACGGTTTCACAATATCGAAAAAACGGAACAACACAAAACCGAACAGCACCAGCGTCAACGACATCGGCAAAAACAAAAATGTCACGCCCATACCGACCCATTCATCGATCACAATATGGCCGGGATCGTGACAATGCCAATCGCGTTGCGTGCGTTCGGCGCAATACACCGCCAACACAAACAAGGCACATAACATCACGCAGTAAGCTAACGGCGATAACCCAAGATGCAGCGCCACCATCAACGGCAGTGCCGCGATCGTACCCACCGTCCCCGGCGCTTTGGGCGCAAGACCCGAACCGAAACCGACGGCGACCCAGTGTGTCCAATGTGTTGGTTGCAAAATAAAATTCCCGTCCCGATGTCGCGATGTCATCACGCTCACGGATTAAAAATGCTGAAAACCTTGCTGCGCTATCGTCACGGGTTTACCGCGATGATGACAGCGTAATCCGCCATCGCTTTCGATGCGACCAATCACCGTGGCATTTAATCCATGCTGAAACAACTGCTGCTCAACCACCGGCCAATCGCTCGCCGACAACGTCAATAATAATTCGTAATCATCGCCACCACAAAGCGCATAGTGCCACGCCGTTGGTTCATCGAGATGGAAACGTAACGCCGACGACAACGGCAATTTTTCGAGATCGATAATCGCGCCGCACTGCGATCGGTTGATAATATGATTCAGATCTTGCGCGACACCATCCGAAACGTCGATGGCGGCGTGAGCGTATGATTTTATGATCTCGCTGTGTGACAATCGTGCGCACGGTCGATTTAATCGTTGTAGCAAATAATCGCGGTGTGCAAAATCGTTTATTGTGCGTCGATTCAATGCCAGATCAAGACCGAGGCGAGCATCGCCGACGGTGCCGGTCAGCACAATCAAATCATGAAGTTGCGCGCCATCACGACGCAACGCGCGTCCCGGCGCGCAAATGCCCATCACGGTTAACGTCAAACTTAACGCGCCCCGTGTGGTGTCACCGCCAATCAATTTGACACCAAAGGCATCGAGTTGTTGACGCAAACTGAGCGCGAACTCACTTAACCACGTTTCATCGACCGCTGGCAGACTTAAATTTAACGTCGCCCAAGTTGGTCGTGCGCCCATTGCCGCTAAATCGCTGACGTTAACCGCCACGGTTTTATAAGCAATGTCGGCGGCACACGTATTTTCAGGAAAATGTATACCGATATTTAAGGTATCGGTGGTGACGAGTAATTGTTGATCGGGTGGCACGTTAATAATGGCGGCATCGTCGCCGATACCAAGCGCCACATCGTCGCCTTGTGCGGTATGAAAATAACGCGCAATCAGATCGAATTCGCCGAGCGCCATCTTACGATTTTTTCATCGCGCTCATTTCGTCGGCGCGCAATTGCCGCGCCAGCTTATCCAAGACACCATTCACAAATTTATGTCCGTCGGTGGCACCAAAAGTTTTGGCTTGTTCCAACGCTTCGTTAATGATCACTTTATAAGGAATATCGAGACGCACTTTCATTTCGTAGCACGCCAGACGCAACACCGCCAACTCCACCGGATCGACTTCTTCAATGTTCAAATGCATACACGGTTTCAAACACCCGTCGAGTTCCATTTTTTGCGACACGATTTCGCGCAAACATTCCTGAAAATAAGCAATGTCCGCGCCTTTGGTGTCTTGCTCCGCTAAGAACTGCACTTCAATTTCTTGCGATTGATGACCACTCATGCCCCATTGATACAAGGCCTGCACTAACAAGCGACGCGCTTTACGACGTTCGGACGGTTTTGCATTCATATTTAAGAACTCAACAAAGAAGAAGCCTTCCCAACCCGCCTCTTGGCAAGTGTTTGAGAGGGATAAATTTAAAATTAAATCTGTTTCAACACACTTAACATTTCGATCGCGGCCAGCGCCGCATCGGCACCTTTGTTACCGGCTTTGGTGCCGGCACGTTCGATGGATTGCTCGATCGAATCAGTGGTGAGTACGCCGTTGATCACCGGAATACCGGTTTGCAATGACACCGCCGATAAACCTTTGGCGCTTTCGCCGGCAACAATATCGAAATGATACGTGGCACCACGAATCACCGCGCCTAAAGCAATCACAGCGTCGAATTTTTGGCTTTGCGCGATTTTCAAACACGTTAACGGTAACTCATGCGCTCCCGGAACGCGCACAACGGTGATGCTGGCCGCCTTGACGCCATGACGTTTTAACGCGTCGATGGCGCCGCTGACTAATTGCTCCACGATAAATGAATTAAATCGCGACGCCACGATGGCAAAACGGCCTTCGACAGCAGTGAATACGCCTTCAATTTCTTTTACATTGGTCATGAATGAATGCTCAGTTTATGGTTTTTGCAGGAACCACGTTAGCCGCGATAATGAATACGCATCGCGATTAAGAACGCTCCTACGGAAAATTACGCTTCGACAAATTCCACCACTTCGAGTTTGTAACCCGATAGGGCGTGGTATTTTTTTGGTGAACTCAACAAGCGTAGTTTATGCACGCCTAGATCGTTCAATATTTGCGAACCAATACCGGTTTGACGCAAACCGGCGTTGCGAAACGCTGCAGCGGCCGTTTCACCTCTGTCTTCGGCGCTGAAACGCTCGATGCGCCCTAATTGCGCCGCGCTCGATTCCTGCACATTCAGCACCACCGCCACACCGCGACCTTCAGTCGCGATGCGTTTTAAACTGCGATCCAACGGCCAACTCGATGCCGCGCGCTGCCCCAGCAAACCATCCGCCAACATATCGCTAACGTGTACGCGTGTTAGCACCGGCTTGCCATCATCAACGCTGCCCAACATCAGGGCGTAATGCAACTGCCCGTCGATGGTGTCGCGATAGGTGGCTAATTCAAATTCGCCATAAGGCGTTGGCCAGCGACATTGTTGCACGCGCTCGACGGTTTTTTCGTGCAAGGCGCGGTATTCAATCAAATCAGCGATGGTGCCGATTTTTAAGCCGTGCTGGGCGGCAAATTTTTCTAAATCGGGACGACGGGCCATGGTGCCGTCTTCATTTAAAATTTCGACGATCACAGCCGCCGGTTCAAAACCAGATAAACGCGCGTAATCACATCCGGCTTCGGTGTGACCGGCGCGCGTGAGTACGCCGCCGGGCTGCGCCGTTAAGGGAAAAATATGACCGGGTTGCACCAAATCATTGGGTTTGGCATTTTTTGCCACGGCCGCTTGCACCGTGCGCGCGCGATCGGCAGCCGAAATGCCGGTGCTCACGCCAGTCGCCGCTTCGATCGACACGGTAAATGCCGTGCCATGTTGCGTGCCGTTGTCGCGCACCATTTGCTGCAAATTGAGTTGCAAACAACGCTCGCGCGTCAACGTTAAACAAATTAATCCGCGCCCATATTTGGCCATAAAATTGATCGCTTCCGGCGTGATGCAATCCGCCGCCATCACCAAATCACCTTCGTTTTCGCGATCTTCGTCGTCCATCAAAATGATCATGCGACCATTTTTCAGTTCGCCGATTAATTCGGCCACACTGGATAAGCTCATTTCTGTTTCTCTAAAAATTCATCACAACGCATCAAGCACCGCTCCACGGTGTCACGATCGACGCCGC
Organism: uncultured Pseudomonadaceae bacterium; assembly: GCA_964650615.1. Classification (GTDB taxonomy): domain Bacteria; phylum Pseudomonadota; class Gammaproteobacteria; order Enterobacterales; family Permianibacteraceae; genus Permianibacter. Next base: position 27,244 of record CAZYUS010000012.1, read on the forward strand.
CAT
>CAZYUS010000012.1:27256-31616 GCA_964650615.1 uncultured Pseudomonadaceae bacterium
AGGTTTGCTGACACTGCAAATACAGTTCGGCGCGCACATCCGTATCGTGTTTGCACCCCATTTGCTCGCGCAACGAACTGGCATGCACTTGTTCGCATTGCGCTTGCAATTGCTGCTGCGCCGTCATCGTGTGACAGCCAGAAAGCAGCAACAGCCCAGACATCACCATCGCCTTGAACATCATGGCTCACTTCCAAAACCGCAGCGTTGCAACAGCGCTTCACTGACGCCGTGTTCAGACGACCCCGTCAATAATCGTTCAACATAACGCGCTAATAAATCGACCTCGACATTGAGTGTGGTGCCAGCGTGCCACTGCGCCACCGTCGTTTCGCTTAAGGTGTGCGGCACGATGGTGAGCGACACCACATCGTTGGCGATGCCATTTACCGTTAAGCTGATGCCATCAAGCGCAATCGAACCTTTGTGTGCGATATAGCGCACTAGCGCGGTCGGCACACGCAATCGAAATTGTTCGGCACGCGCTGCCGTTTCACGCGCGATAATTTCACCGACGCCATCGACATGGCCGCTGACTAAATGCCCGCCTAACCGCGTAGTCGGTAGCAACGCTTTTTCTAAATTGACTTTAGTGCCAACTTTCCACGTATGTGCCGTGGTCACGCGCAAGGTTTCCACCGAGACATCGGCGCAAAAATAATCGCGCGTGAATTCAACGGCAGTCAGACAAATGCCGTTGACTGCGATGCTGTCGCCTAATTGCGTATCGCTCATATCTAATTTGCCAACGGCAATTTTTAAGCGCACATCGCCACCGCGCGGTGCGATCTCGGCAATTTGACCAATGGCTTGAATTAATCCGGTGAACATAAAATCTCGCGTGTATTTTGTAGGAGCACCTTTGGGCGCGAACAAAAAAGCGTCGCGTCTAAAGGCGTTCCTGCCGACAGTCTTACGATAGCGGCCGCAGCCGCACCCGCCAATCTGGCCCTAACGGTTTCACGTCCATGGTTTGCCAACGTTGCACTTGAGCCATCGTTGCTGGTGAATCCAGTTGCAGCAAGGACCGCCCCTGCGCCCCCAACCAACACGGCGCTTGATAAAGCACCAACTCATCCACCAAACCGGCGGCGATAAACGCGCCCGCCAAGCGCGGGCCACATTCTACCAGCGCATCGTTGATCCCGCGCTGTGCCAGTAAGCGCAGCAGCGCGCCGAGATCAATATGCCCACTGGCATTGGGTAAAACCGCTTTTTCGGTGTTTGGCACCGCGCCATAGTTGCCGGCGACCACCAACAAGGTTGCGGCCGCACCATCACAAATGGCGTGGGCCGCGCCGACTTGACCACGACTGTCTAGCACCACTCGCAGGGGTTGGGATAATGCTTCGAACGTTAAATGAGCGGGCAGCTGGATGTCGTCGCGACGTACGGTCAGACGCGGATTGTCACTTAACACCGTGCCGCTGCCGGTAATAATGGCTTGGTTTCGCGCGCGCAACCGTTGCACATCCGCGCGAGCCAGTGCACCGGTGATCCAACGACTTTCACCGCTCGACAGCGCGACCCGTCCATCCATGCTGGCCGCCAACTTCAAGGTGACAAACGGCCGTTGACGTGTCATCCGCGACAAAAATCCGCGCATCAGCTCACGTGCTTCGTTGACCATTAACCCGACGTGGCATTCGACGCCTGCCGCGCGTAATTGCGCGATGCCGTTGCCGCTCACCAAGGGATTGGGATCAAGCGTTGCCGCGATCACTTTTTTTACTCCTGCCGCGATCAGCGCCTGCGCGCACGGACCGGTGCGCCCTTGATGCGCACAGGGCTCAAGCGTTACATACGCCGTGGCCCCCGTGGCGTGGTTACCGGCTTGGCGGAGTGCGTGTACTTCGGCGTGCGGTTCACCGGCTTTTTCATGCCAACCTTCACCGACTATTTTTTCATCATGCGCTATGACACAACCGACCGCCGGATTTGGCGCGGTGGTGAACCGACCGCGCTCGGCCAGTTGCAGGGCGCGGGTCATTAGTTGTTCGTCGGTTGCGGTGAAGGTCATTTAATTGGCGTCATAAAATTTTTATTAATTGATTGTAGGAAAGGGGGCTATGCGATACCCCCTTGCGGCGGTGTGGGGCGGCGCAAAGCAAGCGGACCGGCCACCGAGGCGACACCCGGCAAACCTGAGCGCTTCGACAGATTGGTGAAACCCAAACCATCACGCCAAATCAAAAAGTCGCCACTACTTGGTCTTTTGCAGTTTCGCGATCTCATCACGAAACTCATTTAAATCTTGGAAGCGGCGATAAACCGAAGCAAAGCGCACATAGGCCACTTCATCCAATTTGCGCAATTCTTCCATCACCATTTCACCGACCGTATCGGATGGCACTTCACGTTCGCCGGTAGCGCGCAATTTCGACATGATGTGACCAAGGGCCATATCGACTTGATCGACGCTGACCGGCCGTTTTTCAATCGCGCGCAAAATGCCGGCTTTTAATTTGTCGTCATTAAACGGCTCACGTGAACCATCGCGTTTGACTACACGCGGCATCACCAATTCGGCGGTTTCAAAGGTGGTGACACGTTCGCCGCATTGCGTGCATTCGCGGCGACGACGCACTTGCGCGCCTTCGGCGACTAAACGCGAGTCGATGACTTTGGTGTCTTCAGCATTACAAAACGGGCAGCGCATTGATTTTTCTCGTTAAACAAAAAGGGCGCAACATAAGTGCGCCCTACTTTATCTGATTCTAAGGTTTTGTAGGAGCAGCTTTAGCCGCAAAACCGACTGATCGCGGCTAAAGCCACTCCTACATGATGCTTAACCGTACACTGGGAATCGTGCCGTCAATTTCGCTACTTTTTCTTTCACCGCCGCGATGGTCGCTTCGTTCGTCACGTCATCCAAAATATCGCAGATCCAGCCGGTCAGCTCAGTCACCTCGGCTTCTTTAAAGCCGCGCGTGGTGACGGCCGGCGTGCCGACGCGAATACCGGAGGTCACAAACGGCGAGCGTGGATCGTTTGGCACCGCGTTTTTATTGACCGTGATATGGGCTTTGCCAAGCGCCGCATCGGCCTCTTTACCGGAGATATTTTTGCTGATCAACGACACCAACATTAAGTGATTGTCCGTACCGCCCGAAACGATATCGAAACCGCGTGCAACGAACACTTTGGCCATCGCTTTAGCATTAAGCGCGACTTGTTTTTGATAAGTTTTGAACTCCGGATCCAGCGCTTCTTTAAAGGCGACGGCTTTGGCCGCGATCACATGCATTAACGGGCCACCTTGACCGCCGGGGAACACCGCTGAATTGATCTTCTTTTCAATTTCGGGATTGGCTTTACCCAAGATCAAACCGCCGCGTGGGCCGCGCAAAGTTTTGTGGGTCGTGGTCGTCACCACATCGGCGTACGGCACCGGATTCGGGTATTCACCGGCCGCGATCAAACCGGCAACGTGGGCCATATCGACCATAAACACGGCCCCAACTTTGTCGGCAATTTCACGCAAACGTTGCCAATCGACGACGCGCGAATAGGCCGAAAAGCCCCCCAACACCATCTTCGGTTTGTGTTCCAAAGCCAAGGCTTCGGCGTGGTCATAATCAATGTAACCGTCGGCGGTTAAACCGTATTGCACCGATTTATAAATCTTGCCGGAAAAATTCACTGGCGAGCCGTGCGTTAAATGGCCGCCATGCGCCAACGACATGCCAAGTACCGTATCACCTGGATTGAGCAGCGCCATATAAACCGCCGAGTTAGCTTGTGAACCCGAATGTGGCTGCACATTGGCCCAATCGGCACCGAATAATTGTTTGGCGCGTTCAATGGCTAATTTTTCCGCCACATCGACAAATTCGCAACCGCCGTAATAACGCTTTTCGGGATAGCCTTCGGCGTATTTATTGGTCAGCACCGAGCCTTGCGCTTCCATCACCCGCTTCGAGGTGTAATTTTCGGAGGCGATTAACTCGATGTGCTGCTCTTGGCGCACGCGCTCTTTTTCCATGGCAGAAAACAGATCGGGATCATAAGACGACAAGCTATCGGTGGAGCGGAACATGGCGGATGCACTCTTGAAAAAAGGGTCAAAACGAAGGGCCGGTAGTCTAGCAGTTGCCGCTAGGGCAGTGGTCAGCGCGAAAAATCGCGCGCCCCCCCCCAAATGGGGCAGCTTGCCAGATCTTTAATGCCTGACTATGGTTCGTCATGGCCACTAAAGTTAACCGGAATACGCGGTATCTAGTCGAGTATCCAATCGACACGATTGCTATCAATAACCGCCCAGTTCGTCTTCGGTTTAACACCAAAAACTCCCGGCCTTCGTTTCACCTCCCCCTTTACTCATACGCCGGTTACGGAGACTCTCATGAAACATAAGCCC
>CAZYUS010000012.1:31626-34276 GCA_964650615.1 uncultured Pseudomonadaceae bacterium
CAGTTCGTCTTCGGATTAACCACAACATCAGCCTCTCATCCACTTTTTGCTCATGTGCCGTTTACGGAGACTCCGATGAAACACACGCCCCTGTTCATCGGCATTAGCACCGCCCTTGTTCTAAACAGTTTGCCGCTGACGCTGATGGCCGCCGAAGGCGACGAAGACAACGTCGAGCGCGTCGAAATTACCGGCTCACGCATCAAACGCACCGACACCGAAGGTTCGGCACCGGTGCTGACTATCAGCCGTAACGATTTGGAAAAATCGGGGCTCACCGCGATCGGTGAAATGCTGCAACAACTCACGTCCAGCGGCGCGGCACTTAATGCCAAATTCAATCCTTCCGGTAATTTTGGTTACAGCCCCAACGGCTCGGGTATCGGCGCCGGATCGGTGCAGGTGGATTTACGCAATTTGGGATCGAATCGCGTGCTGGTGCTGGTCGATGGCCGCCGCTGGGTCAATGAATCGAGCGCCTCCGGCGTCAGTGGTGCGGTCGATCTCAATACCATTCCTTTGGCGATGGTGGATCGCATCGAAGTGCTGGAAGACGGTGCCTCATCCATTTATGGCTCAGATGCAATTGCTGGCGTCGTTAATATCATCACGCGCAAAGAATTCGACGGTGTCGATTTTAATGTTTATCAGGGTCAATACCGCGAAGGTGACGGCAGCCACAGCAAAGCCGAAATCACCACTGGCGGCGGCAACGAAAAATTTCACGCGGTTTTTTCGATTAGTTATGACAAACAAGATCGTGTTAGCTCAGGTGATCGCAGCCTGTCGCGCAATATCGTGCCGGGGCATCCCGAATTTAACACCGCCTTCGGTAGCTCCGGCACGCCGCAAGGTCGGTTTATTTTTATTCCAGATACGCCGGTCAGCATCGCCGACACCTGCGCGCCAGTGTGCAGTGTCGTCACCGATCCGGGGTTTAGTGGCGTACCAAATTTTCCTGACGATTATCATAAGTTCGGCGCCAGCGATCGGTTTAATTACGCGCCGTACAATCTCGCGCTGACGCCCAATCAACGTAAAAGCATTTTTACGTCACTTAATTATGCATTAAACAACGAGATTAATTGGTTCACCACGGCGCTGTTTAATAATCGTTATTCCACCAATCAAGCCGCGCCGGATCCGATCTTTATCGGCGCTGACAGTGGCGGTGGCGCGTTTGCGACCAGCGTCAGCATTCCGCAAAATCATCCGTTTAATCCGTTCGGGCAAGATCTGTGTTCAACCGAACAAGCGTTTGGTCCCGGCACCTGCCCTGCAGTGAATTTTTTCTTAGGCACGCGGCGACCGATTGAAAACGGGCCGCGCATTTTTCATCAAGATGTCGATACGTTTTATTACAGCACCGGTCTCGACGGCATTTGGGGCGATTACGATTGGAGCGTGAATTATTTTTATAGCAGCAATAAAGCGGTGCAAGTTTTTCCCCATAGCATGAACACGCAACACGTGAAATTGGCGCTCGGTGATGTCGATGTGTGCGAACAAACACCTGGATGTGTGCCGGCCAATATTTTCGGCGGCCCCGGCACACTCACACCCGCCATGCTGAAATGGATCACGGTGACAACCAAAGATGCCAGCGAACAAACCATCTCCGGATTCGCCGCCAATTTCACCGGTCCGCTCGCCGAATTAGCCAGCGGCCCATTAGGCTTTGCGACCGGCATTGAACATCGCCGCTATGCCGGTTCCTTTACGCCCGATCAAATACGTGTGGATGGCGCATCAAATGATGCCACCGCGTTTCCGGTTTCTGGGCAATACAACGTGAATGAAGCTTACGGTGAGTTGAGTATTCCGATCACCACGCGCATCGAAACCAATGTCGCCTTGCGTTATTCCGATTACGATAATTTTGGCAGCGAAAGCACCGCTAAAATCGGCGCAAAATGGAAAGTATTTGACGATTTATTGTTACGCGCCTCGTGGTCGCAAGGTTTTCGCGCGCCGGTCATCGGAGAGTTGCAAGGCTTCGGCATGTACGGCGCACCAGTCAATGATCGGTGTAATTTCGACAACCCGAATATGACGTCGGCATTGCAAGCCAAATGCGATGCGTTGGGCGTGACCTCGGCGCTGCAATATCATCAGAATAATACCCAGATCGGCGTTTCGGTAGGCGGCAATCCGGATCTCGATGCCGAGCAATCCACTAGCCGCAGTGCCGGTTTGGTCTACTCGCCCGCAGCGGTCAAAGGATTGGATGTCGAATGGACGTATTATCGTCATCACATCGACGATGCGATCATGGCGCCCGATTCGCAAAACACGCTCGATCGCTGCATTGATTTAGGCCCGAGTTCGCCGTATTGCGCCGTTATCACGCGCAATCCGATCACTGGACAAATTATCAAATGGACCGGCTTTCTCGACAATATCGGCGAGATCGATACCAGCGGTTATGATTTTAGAGTCAACTTTAAATCGGCGCTTGAAAACGGATCGGTTGCGATTAATTTTCAATTAACTCATGTCATCGACTATCAAGCCGTGGATAAATTTGGCGGCGTTTATTCGCGCGCTGTCGGCGTTGAAGAAAACGACGGTGCCATCCCCCGCAATATCGCCAATATGACCATTAGCTATGAATTAAGTGATTGGACGATCGGGATCACCAATCGCTACA
>CAZYUS010000013.1:0-24720 GCA_964650615.1 uncultured Pseudomonadaceae bacterium
ACCGGGCGGCAGCGGATCACGACACCGGCTTGCAGGGCAAACGGTGTCACCACCAACACATCGACCGGATCGCCATCATCGGAAATGGTGGCCGGCACATAGCCGTAGTTGCAGGGGTAGTGCATCGCGGTGGCCATAAAACGATCGACGAAAATGGCTCCCGTGTCTTTATCGACTTCGTACTTGATCGGCTCGGCATGGGCCGGGATCTCGATAATGACGTTAACCTCGTCAGGGACTTTTTTGCCGGACGGCACTTCACGCAAAGCCATGGCGATTCCTTATATTGGCAAGAGGCGGCTTAAAAAGGGCGCGAATTATAGCGATGCGCACCGCCCATGGCATCTGCAAAAGCGTGCTAAGAAGGCGACTTTTTCTGCCAATCCGGTGGCGATTTGGCTTGTCTTTGCCATACTCCTTAAACCCGAATTCGCGGTGTTTCGATGGCATGAGCCGAGCAACCTGCCCCCAATTTTCCGAACTGGACAGTGAGCTGATCCAGGATTTTTACGGCAGTTTTCAAGAAGCGGTCGACGAAGTGAATGCTTGCCGCGAAGCGTTGGCGACGCAGGCGGACGATAACGAATTGCTGAATCGTTTGTTTCGCGCGGTGCATTCGTTGAAAGGTAATTGCAATATGATGTTTTTGCCCCCTTTCGTCGATGTCACGCACAAGCTCGAAGAAATTTTTGATGACGTACGCAAAGCGCGTTATCCCTATGATCCCAGTTTCGGCTTGTTTGCCCAGGCCGTGCTGACCGATGTTGATGAGCAACTGCGCGCATTGATCGCGCACAAAAGTTTCGATGGCGATGTGCTAGCTAAAATCGGCCAGTTGATCTCACCCTTGCGCCACGCCGACAACGAAAGCGAGCGCGTGCAGCGCGTGCGCGATGCCACGACCGCGATTTTGGATCGCCATTACCGTCTCGATTTGATCAATAGCACCGCACCCAAGCGCAGTGAAACGATGTCGTCGGCGACGACCATGAATTCGGAAAACATTGCGTACGATCTGGAATTCATGTCTGAGATCGGCAGTGCGTTAGAGGCGCGCAACAGTGAGTGGCGTAGTCGCATTGCTCGGCAACTCGAACTGGTGAAATTTCTTAACAAAGAGTTCGGCGATCCGGTCGTCGATGTGCAATTAACGGCCGCCGTTTTTGTACACGATATGGCGATGCCGTGGTTGTCGTCAGCGGCACCAAAACCGTGGTCGCAGATGACGGCCGACGAGCAGCGCATGGCGGCGATTCATGTGTCGTGGGCGGTGGGTATCGTGCAACGTTGGCCGGGATGGGCGGCGGCGGCGCAAATCATCGAACAGCATCACGAAGCGCATGATGGCAGCGGGTTTCCCTGTGGATTAAAAGGCGAGGCGATTACCATGGGCGCGCGTTTTATTGCGCTAGCCGATGTATTTTTTGATGCCATTATTGCGCGTCGTGATCAAGCGTACAAAGCGTGTTTATTAGGTGCGGTCAAAGAAGTGAACGCACAAGGCGGGCGTTTATTAGCGCCCGATGTGGTCGAGAAATTCAACGGCGTGATCCGCCAACATTATTTGGCGCATCCACGTTGGTGATCATAAATTCACTGAGACACATCTTTAACCACGGTATGCGCGAAACACAACGAAATTTTTACGTAGGGGCAATTCACGAATTGCCCCGTCACCATTGAATCCTTTATTTCTTAATAACAAACCCGTCCTTTAATTTCTTTTTCACCAATTTATTTTTTAATTTCACATAATCGGGCATGCCGTTCTTAAACGGCGGATAGGCTTCGCCTTGAATCAGCGGTAACAAATAATTGCGCGCTTTCGCCGTGATGTGAAAGCCGTCGGGGCTGATAAAATCGCGCGGCATTTTGCGCTCGACATTGGCAATGTCTTTTAGATCCGCCACGCCGATCTCCCAGGAATATGTTTTGCCTTTTTTGCGTTTAATCACCGGCATCACCGCATTGTGTCCTTTCAAGGCCAATTCAACGGCGGCTTTGCCGACCGCATACGCTTGTTGCACATCGGTTTTCGAGGCGATATGGCGCGCCGAGCGTTGCAAATAATCGGCGACCGCGTAGTGATATTTGTAGCCGTGTGCGTCCTTTATCATTTGCGCGATCACCGGCGCGACGCCGCCTAATTGCGCATGACCAAAAGCATCAACCGTTCCTGCTTCGGCCATAAATTTGCCGTCTTCGTTTTTGACGCCTTCGCTGACCACGATGGTGCAAAAACCGTGTTGCTTAACGCAACTATCGACACGTTGTAAAAACGCGGCGCGGTCAAACGCGATTTCCGGAAATAAAATCAGATGCGGCGGTTGACCTTTGCTTTCTTGTGCCAATCCGCCGGCGGCGGCGATCCAGCCGGCATGACGGCCCATCACTTCCAACACAAAAATTTTGGTTGAACTGGTGGCCATGGATTCCACATCCAAACCGGCCTCGCGGATCGACACGGCGACATATTTCGCCACCGAACCAAAACCAGGACAGCAATCGGTGATGGGCAGATCGTTGTCCACGGTTTTTGGAATACCAATGCAGGTCAGTGGGTAATCGTGTGTGGCGGCGAATTGCGCGATTTTATTCGCTGTGTCCATCGAATCATTTCCGCCGTTGTAAAAAAAATAACGGATATTGTGCGCCTTAAATACCTCAATTAAGCGTTCGTATTCGGCGCGATTTTGCTCGACTGATTTGAGCTTATGGCGACAAGAACCGAAGGCACCACCGGGGGTGTGTTTCAAGGCGGCAATGGCGGCATCGCTTTCGAACGTGGTATCAATTAAATTTTCGAGTAAAGCACCGATAATGCCGTCTTTCCCGGCATATACCTTGTCAATTTTATTTTGGTGTTGACGCGCGGTTTCAATCACGCCGGCGGCGCTGGCATTGATGACGGCGGTGACGCCGCCGCTTTGAGCATAAAAGGCATTTGCGGCGGCGGTTTTTACCGTTTTACGCACGGTTTTTTTTGCGGTCACGGTTTTGGTCGCGGGGCGGGATGGTGTTGCCGGTTTGGCCATAGTGATGATCCTTTTTCGTGGCGTGGGTATATCGGGCATAATAACGAAATTACAGCAGCAGTGATCGATCATGCATATTCATATTCTCGGTATTTGTGGCACGTTTATGGGGGGGCTGGCATTACTTGCGCGCGAAAAGGGGCATACCGTTTCGGGCAGCGATGAAGCCGTCTATCCACCGATGAGTACGCAATTACAAAACGCCGGTATCGAATTAAAACACGGCTATCGTGCCGAGCATTTACACCCCGAACCGGATCTGGTTTTAGTCGGCAACGCGTTGTCGCGCGGTAATGAAGCGGTGGAATATGTGCTCAATCACGGACTGCGTTATCAATCGGGCGCGCAGTGGTTGGCCGAAGAAATTTTGCACGAACGTTGGGTGATTGCGATCGCTGGCACGCATGGGAAAACCACCACCACCAGTTTAACCGCGTGGATCTTGGAGCACGCCGGATTGCAACCGGGCTTTTTAATTGGCGGTGTGGCCAGCAATTTCGGTGTGTCGGCGCGATTAGGGCGCAGTCCATTTTTCGTGGTGGAAGCCGACGAATACGACACCGCGTTTTTTGATAAGCGTTCCAAGTTTGTGCATTACCATCCGCGCACCGTGGTGCTTAATAATCTTGAATTTGATCACGCCGATATTTTTTCTGATTTAAGTGCCATCGAAACGCAATTTCATCATTTGTTGCGCACCGTGCCGGGACATGGTTTGGTTATCAGTGGCGACGATGACGCGCTGCGCCGTGCGATTGCGCGCGGCTGTTGGACGGCGATCGAAACCATAAATAGCGATTGGCAGGCGCGAGCCATCCACGATCACGACAACAGCTTTGACGTGCTGTGGCGCGGTGAAATGCAGGGGCGTGTGTCATGGTCATTAAGCGGCGCGCACAATCGCCACAATGCCTTGGCCGCGATCGCGGCCGCGCGTCACGCCGGTGTGCCGACTAAACACGCGATCGACGCCTTGCAACAATTCAGCGGCATTAAACGCCGTTTGGAATGGCGCGGTTCGGTCAATGATATTGCAGTGTATGACGACTTTGCTCACCACCCCACCGCGATTGCCACGACCATTGCCGGTTTGCGCGCACGGGTCGGCGCCGCACGAATTGTCGCCGTGGTCGATCCGCGTTCGGCGACCATGAAATTGGGTGTGCATCGCGACACATTGGCGCACAGTCTGCGTGGTGCCGACGTGGTGTATTTGCACAAACCGGCGAATTTAAATTGGGACGTGGACATTCCGCAAAATTTCACTGCGCCATTTTATACTCTGAATGATGTCGAACAAATCGTGCAGGCGATTAAACGCGATGCGCGCGCTGGCGATCATATTGTGGTGATGAGCAATGGCGGTTTTGGTGGCATACACGAAAAATTGTTGCACCAGCTGGCATAAAAAAGGGAAACCGCGATGAAACACGAGGCCATTACACTGGCGATCACCGGCGCTTCCGGTGCGCCGTATGCGCTGCGTTTGCTGCCCGAATTGGCGCGTGCTTACGACAAAGTGTTGGTGTTGATTTCAGCGCCCGCGCGCATGGTGTTGGCAACCGAATGCGCGTTGCATTTGCCAGAAAATACGGCGGCCATGAAAACGCAGTTGTGTTCGACACTTAATATCGACGAACAAAAAATTGACATCGTGGCGCGCGACAATTGGTTTTCTCCGGTGGCCAGCGGCTCCAGCGCGCCGAAACAAATGATCGTGTGTCCGTGTTCGACCGGAACGCTTTCGGCGATTGCGATCGGTGCCAGTGATAATGTGATCGAACGCGCCGCCGATGTGGTCATTAAAGAAAAAGGGCAGTTGATTTTAGTGCCGCGCGAAACGCCCTTAAATGCGATTCATCTGGAAAATATGCTGAAGCTCGCGCGCCTCGGCGTCACCATCATGCCGGCTGCCCCCGGCTTTTATCAAAACGCTCGCAGCGTTGATGATTTGGTGATCTTTATGGTGGCGCGGATTCTCGATCATTTGGGGGTCGAACAACACTTATTGCCGCGCTGGGGATACGCGGCGGAAGAAAAATAAACGCCGTTACTGTCCTTTCGGTGGTTGCCAGAGTTCCACTTTATTGCCTTCTGGATCGATCACCCACGCAAATTTGCCGAATTCGGAATCTTCGATGTGATCGAGTACGTTACAGCCTTCTTCGCGTAAAACGCGCACCAGTGTCGCCACATCCTCAACGCGATAATTAATCATAAACGGCGATTTTCCGGGTGCGAATTGCGCCGCGTCAGGTTCGGCTATCGACCACACCGTCATGCCACCGACGTCATCGCTCCAGTTAAACGCGGTGCCGCCCCAGTCTTGCACTGCGATCCCCAAATGTTTTTGATACCACGCGCGCAAGGCCGGTGCGTTGTCGGCCTTAAAGAAAATACCGCCGATGCCGGTGACCCGTTTCATAGTGAGCTCCTGTTGGCCTTTGGTTCTGGCTACCTTAGTGCTTAACTTACAACAACGCGAGTTGCGGTTGCAGAGGACGGACTTGCCAAGTCCACGGTGTTATGGTCATTATCTGGCACGATCGAACCACTTAAGGTTTCGCCATGCGTATTGCACTCGTATTTTTCTTGTCGTTATGGACGTCGCTGACCATTGCCGCCGACGGCCAAACGGTTTATGCCACCTGCGCGGCTTGTCACGGTCCTAAGGGCGAGGGCAACGCCGCGCTCAAAGCGCCCAATATCGCCGGCATGGACAGTACCTATGTTGAGCGCCAGCTCAAGCTGTTTCGCCGTGGCGGACGCGGGGCGAATGACCCCATCGCCGCGCCAATGACGGCAGCTGCCAAAGCGGTGGGAAGCGAGGCCGAGCTAACGGCGGTGGCGCAGTATGTGGCGACACTTTCGCGGCAACGCTCGACTGCTAGCCTGCAAGGGGATTTGGGCAATGGCCGCAATTATTACAACGGCCTGTGCAGTGCCTGCCATGACAGCAGCGGTAAAGGTAATGCGAGCCTGCAAGCGCCACGCTTGGCGGGTGTCGATGTGCTGTATTTGCAGCGCCAGTACGCGGCGTTTAAAGCCGGAACGCGCGGCGCGGCGGTTGACGACAAACTGGGCAAACAAATGCTGAAAATGGCCAAAGCGTTGCCCGACGAAAAAACCGAGCACGATGTTTTCGCCTATATCGGAACCTTAAAACCATGACGCGTTGCGAGTTATTTTGGCGCGTGCTAGCGGTAAGCATCGTGATGATGGGCGCGTCGCTCATCACGCCGGTCAATGCTGCCGACATTCAACTGAGCCAGCAGTGTCCCGCGAGTTTTGAACAGCGCGAGGGCAGATGCTATTTGCAAACGATTTATCGTCAGTACCAATCGTTGCAAAACAAAGGCGTGGGCGGATTAAAAACCGCGTTGCCGACCATGCGCGAAGGGTTTACGCCGCAACAAATCGATCTCGGGCGCTATTTATTTTTTGATCCGCTGTTATCCGGTGACGGCAAACAATCGTGCGCCAGTTGTCACGATCCGCAACTCGGTTTTAGCGACGGTCGTGCGCGCAGCGTCGGTCATAACGGACACGAGGTCAAACGCGCGGCACCGACTTTATGGAATGTGGCGTTTTTACAAAAATTTTTTTGGGATGGTCGCGCCGACACGCTCGAAGCGCAGATGCAAGGCCCGTTGTATGCGGCAGAAGAAATGGCCAATACGCCGCAACACTTAGCGCAATCCATTAACCAATCGCCTACGTACCGACGTTTGTTTAAAGAAACCTTCGGTGGCGACACGATTGCGCTGGAATCGTTGTACACCGCGCTGGCGGCGTTTGAATCATCGTTGATTTCGTTAAACAGTCGTTACGATTGGTATGCGCACGGTGTCAGTGATGCGTTGGATGCGCGCGAAATTGCCGGACTTAATGTGTTTCGTTCGTTCGTGGCGCGCTGCGCCGAATGTCATACACCGCCGTTATTTACCAACCAACAGATCGCGGTACTCGGTGTTCCCGAAGGCAAAGGCGTCGCGTTTGATGTTGGTAATGAAGCGATAAGCGGCGAAAAAACGTTGCGCGGTGGATTTAAAATTCCGAGTTTGCGCAATATCGCCTTGACCGCGCCTTACACGCATTCGGGTGCTTTCGATAATTTGCCGGAGATGGTGAAGTTCTACACCCAAGGTCGTGGCCATGCCGTTCCCAAAAACGAACAACTGTTGCTGCATTGGCATATTTGGGAACCGAAACTTACCGACACTGAAATTGATCAAGTGGTGGCGTTTTTACACACGCTTACCGACACCAGTTTTATGCCAAGCATTCCGGTCGCGGTGCCTTCCGGTTTGGCAGTTACGTTGGCGATTCCGCCTCAACCAATCGCCAGTACCACGGAGAAAAAGCAATGAAAAAAATCACGGTAGTCGCGGTGGCGCTGCTCAGTGCGGCGCTTGGCATTGGTCTTGGAAAATATTGGTTCGGTGGCGCGCAAGGATTAACGTCCTCGGTGTCAGCCGGCGATGTGTTAGCGAACAAAGGTGCCGACACATCCAAAGTCGGCGCGTCGCTGCAAAGCGATTTAAATGGCAAGGTGATCACGGTAAAAGACGGCGACAGTATTCAAGCGGCCGTGGCACAAGCCCAGCCCGGCGATACCGTGCAAGTTTTTCCTGGCACGTATAAAGAAACCGTTTATATCGACAAAGATGGCATTGCGTTAATTGGTGTGATCGAAAACGGCGCATGGCCAATTTTAGAAGGCGAAGGCACCCGCAACGACGCGATTTTATATTCGGGTAATAACACACGCATCGAAAATTTTAAAATCACGCATTACAAAGGCAACGGCGTGATGGGACAGGCCGGTAATAATTTCGTGATCCGTCACAACTGGGTGGTTGACACCGGTGTTTATGGCATCTTCCCTGAATTTGGTCAGAACGGATTGATTGAATACAATATTTTAACCGGCATTGAAGATGCGGCAATTTACGTCGGTATGTGTGACAACATTCACGTGGCGCATAATGAAGTGTTTGGCAACGTCGCCGGTATTGAAATCGAGAATTCGCGTCACGCCATCGTAGAAAACAATGTCGCGTATGACAACACGGGCGGTATTCTGGCGTTTATTACGCCCGGCTTGCCGATCAAAACCACCTACGATGTGATTTTTAGAAATAATTTTATCTACAATAATAATCGCGCCAATTTTGGTGCGCCGGGATCGATTGTTGCCGGTTTGCCGGCCGGTACCGGCATCGTGATCATGGCGGCAGACGATGTGATTGTTGAAGATAATATCATTCGCGATAACAAAAACGCCGGCATCGCGATTGTCGATCATAAATCGTTTTCTAATGTCACCATCGACCCTGAAAGTGAACCGAATCCGGACCGCGTCCAGATCTTAAACAACGTTATGTTTAACAATGGTTACGATCCGATTACCGATATCAAAGTGTTGCAAACGGCGACCTTTAGCCAAGGTGGTGTCGACATTGTTGCGGTCGGTGGTGGTGTCGATAGCTGCATTTTAAATAGCGCGCCGTTTCAAACGATCGGCTTGAGTGGTTATAAAAAATGCGCCCGCGAAACCACGCGTGATGTCGCCAGCTATTTACTCGATAAACCAGCACCGCCACGCGCAGAAGAATCCAATAAAGCCAAACTGGTTTACAACGCCATTTGCGCCGGTTGCCATGCGTATAACGCACGCATGATCGGACCGCCGACGATGACGGTGCAAGCGTTATATGCCGACAACGCGCAAGGTATCGCCGATTACATCGCCAATCCGATAAAAAAACGCGATGACTTTCCGGCCATGCCACCGCAATCGCATTTAAGCCCCGAAGTGCGCTTGTTGGTCGCGGAATATATGTTGAACGTCGAGAAGTAATGTCGTTCTAAAACACGTGTTCTGAGCGAATAAAAAAAACCGCCGTTTCAAACCGGCGGTTTTTTATTTTGGGGTATTTATTTAACGGCGATACCGACATCGAGACGTTCGAACCAATCGAGGAAACGTTTAACGTCGTCACCTTTAAAAATGCGCCCGTGTTGTGGACACATCATGTCTATTTCTAAGCGACGCACGCGTTGGATCCACGCGCTTTTGGCAGTGTTTGAGGGCATCCAGCGTTGATGGAAATAGCGCATATGTTTGATATGGGTTTCGAAATCCTCCACAAACAGCGGCACATCAATCGGTTCCAGTGCGGCACCGATATCGCCACTAAAGAGAATTTTCGCCTCGCCGTCATAAACACTGTGATTGCCGGAGGAATGCAGATAGTGGGCCGGAATAAATTGAAAACGATGACCGTCCATTTCGATTTCGCCGCCTTCATCCGAGATCGGCATGAACTGAATATTGTCCATACCAAAATGACGAATAAATCCTTCCCATAACCACGGCGAATGCAAGCGCGCTTTGGGCAGAGCCTGATCCCATAAACCCAATGACGAAATAATGTCGGGATCTTGGTGCGAAGCAAAAATATCGGTGATCTGCTCCACGGGCGCGATGCGCAAAATACCGGCCAGCATGGGCGAAAATAATTCAATGCCACCCGGATCAAGAATGATGGCGCGATTAGCGGTGCGGATCACATATTGATTCGTGTCGATAATTTTGTCCGGTTTTTCGGGGTCGCGTCCGAGTACATACCACGCGTGGGTCGGGCCTTGATAAATAATTTGGCTTTTCATCGCAAATAAGTTCTCTAGTTAAGTTTTTGCATGGCTTTGGTTAAATCATCGCGTATGGCTTTGGCCGCTTGCTCGATGTTTTGTGCGACCTGTTCCAGCTGCGCTTTACTGCCACCGGCGCGTGAGGCTTCGACGCGCGCGGCGGTGGCAATCACATTGGCGGCGCGGATCTCTTTGACCGCGTCGTCGAGTTGTTGCTGCAACTGCAACAACTTGTGTTCGGATTCTTGTTGCAAGGCGGCAATCGCCACGGCGGCGTCGCTGTATTGCTTTTCCAAGCGGACCGGCAAGGATTGCGGTGCGCTTAAACGGCGCGCCCGTCCCATGCGCACATAAAAGCTTTCCATGCGCGCGCGGTGAACCGCGATGCGCGCGATCGCCAATGACAGTTGGTTGACGGTGGCGGCCGATTGCGTGGTCTGGCGCGCGATCTCTTCAATAAAGTTGGTGATGGGTTTAAAACCCATGGCCAAATCACCGGCGCGCATGGCAATAGCGCGGGCGTTTTTGGCCACCAGCGCCATCTCCTGTGCATGGTGGGTAGCAGTGTGGATATGTGCGGCCACCACGGCGGCGGTGACGAAATCCTGAGCGCGATCGGGAAGAGCGGACATGGTGTCGTAAGCTAAAGGCTGGGTGACTGTGCTACCAAGCATAGAATGTTGTGCAAAATTTTGAGCGCGCTGGCCAAGAAATTTCATCGAGGTGGGCGTCGCGGCGTGGCCGCGCAGGTCCAAACAGCCGACCGAGGACATCGCATCCGCCCCATTCGGCTCTTTAACCGGCTAAAATTGCGCTTCTTATTTCCCTCTCTGTGTCCTGCTTCCCATGCGTCAACATTTCATTGAACACTTAAAAGCCCAGATCGCCGAACTGAAAGCGGGCGGTCTTTACAAAGACGAACGCGTCATCGACAGCCAGCAAAGTGCCGATATTCATGTTACTACCGGCGAAAACGTGGTGAATTTTTGCGCCAACAATTACCTCGGTTTGGCCAACAACAAGCAGCTCATCGACGCCGGCAAAGAGGCGTTGGACAAGTACGGTTATGGTATGGCCTCGGTGCGTTTTATTTGCGGCACACAAACGGTGCACAAAACCTTGGAAAATCGGTTGTCGAAATTTTTAGGTACCGAAGACACCATTTTGTATTCGTCCTGTTTTGATGCCAATGGCGGTTTGTTCGAAACCCTTTTAGGCGAAGAAGACGCGGTGATTTCCGACGCACTCAATCACGCGTCAATCATTGATGGCGTGCGTTTATGTAAAGCCAAACGATTCCGTTACAACAACAATGATATGGCCGATCTGGAAGCGAAATTAAAAGAAGCCGATGCCGCCGGTGCGCGCTACAAATTAATCGCCACCGATGGCGTCTTTTCGATGGATGGCATTATTGCCAATTTAAAAGCGGTGTGCGATTTGGCCGATCGTTATAACGCATTGGTGATGGTCGATGATTCGCACGCGGTTGGTTTTATTGGCGACAAAGGTCGCGGCACCCACGAATACTGCGGCGTTATGGGACGCGTCGATATCATCACCGGCACGCTCGGCAAAGCTTTAGGCGGTGCTTCCGGTGGTTACACCTCGGGTCGCAAAGAAATGATCGAATTGTTGCGTAACCGTTCGCGTCCGTATTTATTTTCCAATACGTTAATGCCGGCCATTTCGCACGCTTCGGTGCGTTGCCTCGAATTGCTGGAAGGCGGTGATCAATTACGCGCCAAATTAAAACGTAACGCGCACTATTTTCGTGAAAAAATGAGCGCCTTAGGTTTCACCTTAGCCGGTGCCGATCACCCGATCGTGCCGGTGATGTTGGGCGATGCGGTACTGGCCAAAGAAATGGCCAATCGCTTGCTTAAAGAAGGTATTTATGTGATCGGCTTTTCGTTTCCGGTGGTGCCAAAAGGTGGCGCGCGTATCCGCACTCAAATGTCAGCCGCGCACGAACTGCATCACATTGATAAAGCCGTGGCCGCGTTCGCAAAAGTCGGGCGTGAGTTGGGTGTGATTAAATAATGGTGTAGGAGCGGCTTTAGTCGCGCACGAATGTTGAAAAAACGTCGCGGCTAAAAGCCGCTCCTACCTTGGGAGATGCAACGATGAAAACCTTGGCAAAAATTAAACGCGAACCCGGCATTTGGATGGTGGATGCTGCGCAACCGGAACTCGGGCATAACGATGTGTTAATCAAAATTAAAAAGACCGCGATCTGCGGTACGGATATGCACATTTTTAAATGGGATGAATGGTCACAAAAAACCATTCCGGTGCCGATGACCGTCGGTCACGAATACATCGGCACGGTAGCCGCGATCGGGCAAGAAGTGCGCGGCTTAAAAATCGGTCAACGCGTCAGCGGCGAAGGCCATTTGGTGTGTGGGCATTGTCGTAATTGCCGCGCCGGTCGTCGGCATTTGTGTCGCAATACGGTCGGGGTTGGCGTCAATCGCACTGGCGCCTTTGCCGAATACTTAGTGATCCCAGCGGAAAATGCGTTTCCGATTCCGGATGATATTCCCGATGATATCGCGGCGATTTTTGATCCGTTTGGTAATGCCACGCACACCGCGTTGTCTTTCGATTTGGTCGGTGAAGATGTACTGATTACGGGGGCCGGTCCTATTGGCATTATGGCAGCGGCGATTTGTCGCCACGTCGGTGCGCGTCATGTCGTGATCACCGATGTCAATCCGTATCGTCTGCAACTGGCGTTAAAAATGGGCGCGACGCGCGCGGTGAATGTGGCGAACGAATCCTTGCACGACGTCATGACCTCGTTGGGCATGACCGAAGGCTTTGATGTTGGATTGGAAATGTCGGGTGTACCGAGTGCGTTTCGTTTAATGCTCGACACCATGAATCATGGCGGCAAAATTGCGATGCTGGGTATTCCGCCGAGTGAATGTTCCATTGATTGGAATAAAGTCATTTTTAAAGGCTTGGTGATCAAAGGTATTTATGGTCGCGAGATGTATGAAACGTGGTACAAAATGGTGTCGATGATTCAATCGGGATTGGATATTTCACCGATCATTACGCATCGTTTTTCGGTTGACGATTTCCAACAAGGTTTCGACATCATGGCGAGCGGCAATTCCGGCAAAGTGGTATTGAGCTGGGATTGATAAAAGCGTTGTAGGGGCGATTCATGAATCGCCCTAGCACTTACAAAAATTAAAATAGATGAACCACAAAAGCAGACCATCATGATCCACTGGCACATTCATCAATTTGACGATTTGTCGCCGCGTCAGTTGTATTTATTGATGCAACTGCGACAAGACGTTTTTATTGTCGAGCAACACTGTCCGTTTGCCGATATGGATAATAAAGATTTTGTTTGTTGGCATTTGTCGGCGTGGCGCGACAATGTGCCGGTGGCGTACGCGCGCATCGTGCCGCCTGAATTGGCCGTCGCGAATGTGCCGACAGCCATCGCGACGGGCAGTCCTTCTATTGGTCGTGTGTGCAATGCGTCCTCGGTGCGTGGCAGCGGCATCGGGCGCGAGTTAATGCAGCGCGCGTTGCAACACGTTAACGCGCATTGGCCGGGCAGCGATTGTCAAATTGGCGCGCAATCGTATTTGCGCCGATTTTATGAATCGCTGGGATTTATCGTTAACGGCGACGAATACATCGAAGACGGCATCCCGCATTTTCCGATGCGTTGGTACGCCCAGCAGGCGTAAACGCCATCGTGATCCCGATTGGACGCATCAATAATCCCACCGCCGCGCAAGTGTTTTGTGATTACTTGCAAGCACAGCGCATTCACGCTGATTGGTTGCCCGAGGGGGCGATGTATGTGATCCGTGTGCAAGGCGTCGCCGCGATCGAAAAAGCGCGCACCGATCTGCAGCATTTTTTGCTTAATCCGCACGACAGTCGTTACCGCCAAGCGTCGTGGCAGCATGGGCAAGCGAGTCATGCGCCATCGACGTTTAATTATGCGCACGTCATGCGGGCGTTGTGGTCGCGTACCGGGCCGTTTTCGGCGACCTTACTGGTGTTATCGCTAGTGGTGACGTTGGTGGCGGGCTTTGGCGAAAACGAGGCGTTTACGTTTTTATTATGGTTTCATTTGCCGTCGATTTTTTCTGGTCAAGTACACCGGATTATCGCGCCGATCTTTTTGCATTTAAGTGTTATTCATTTGCTGTTTAACGCGATGTGGTTATGGGACTTAGGTGGTGCGCTGGAAAAACGCTTGGGTGCGCGCGCGTTATTATTATTGGTGCTATTGGTCGGTAGTGTGTCCAATTTTACGCAGTACCTCAGCAGCGGCCCTTTTTTCGGCGGAATGTCGGGTGTGGTGTATGGCCTATTGGGGTATTTATGGCTGCGCGGTCGTTGCGATCCGCGATTGGCCTTGCGCGTGAATCCCGGCATCATCACGTTTATGTTGTTGTGGTTGCTGTTGGGTTTTAGCGGTGTGCTGGGACCGGTGGCCAATGCCGCGCATTTATCCGGATTAGCAATGGGCATGGCGCTCGGTTTTGTCGCCAGCCCGCGAGGAGAAAAAAATGGTTAAACGCGTTTCCTGTGTCGAAGCGGCGCAATTAGTGGCCGACGGTGCACAGGTGGTGGACGTGCGTGATGCCGCCACGTTTGCTCAAGGTCATGCGCCCGCTGCGCTGAATTTGAATAATCAGAATTTGCCGCAGTTTATGCAAAACACCGACCCTGATCGCACGTTGGTGGTGATGTGTTATCACGGTCACAGTTCGCAAGGCGTTGCGCATTTTTTGACGAATCAGGGATTTAGCAACGTTGTCAGTGTCGATGGCGGTTTTGCCATGTGGCAATTAAATCACCCAGTTGAACGGTAAGCCAACGACCGGTATTGACCATCAATCGATCGAAACTAAATTTGTTAAATCAAAATCTTCTGTAGGGGCGATTCATGAATCGCCCTTATCGTCACGTGCGCTTACTTCGACATGGGGAAGTTCGTGAACAGCACTTACGAAAAATCATCAATCGATCGAACCTAAATTGGCGAAATCACAACGGTGCTACGCCAATAAAAAAATCACTGCCACACATATTTGGTGAACAATACGTCTTCAACCAGATCTTTTTTTGATTTTGTGGCCTCTTTTAATTTCTCGTTGATTTGGGTCAGCGCGTCGTGGCGCAAGGTTTCGCGTGCTTCGATGCTTTTGACTTGTTCGCTGGTTTGCGCGCGGATCAACCACAGCAAGGTGTCTTGCAATAACGGTTGATGCGGTTTAACTTTTTCCAATTTGGCATTGCCTTTTATTTTTAATTGCACACCAATACTCAGAAAACCGACTTTGCCATCATCGCGCTGATAGTTGGACGTTAAACTGGGGAATAACTCGAAATATTTCACCCCGTTTGGATCGGCATCTTCACCGCCGCCGCCGTGTTCGGCGGCCCTCGTGAGCGATGACATCAACAGGCATAAAACAGTGAGAAAAACATAAGGTGTGCGCATGACGGATAAGGGGCGGGAAACGTGGAAAGAGTTCGAAGTATAGATGCCTATCCACCACCGGATGCCGTTAGCACGTCGAAAAATTTTGGCGGGATACGTTGGTCGTCAAACGTAGCAAGGCGGCCTAAAAGCCGCCCATTAGCAATGAGCGACTTAAGTGTCGTCACAGCTCTATCCGATCTCGACCATTTCAAAATCGACCTTGCCCACGCCGCAATCGGGGCAGAGCCAATCGGCGGGAACGTCTTCCCAACGGGTTCCCGCTTTGATGCCGTCTTCGGGCCAGCCTTCGGCTTCGTCGTACACAAAACCACACACTAGACATTGATATTTCTTGTACGCCATCGACGGTCACCGGTTGCAAAAAAACGCGCGCCGTTATACCGAGGCGTTTTCGCGCTGGCAAGTGTGCGCGCATCCGTTTGACGACAACGTCCTTGCCGCCAGAAAGACCTTGAATCGGCGTTATTGTCTTGCCGTGTCAAGGCAAGACACTCGGGCCATTGGTTACAATGTCGGCCGATTATAAAAAGGAGCAACGTAATTGCTAGTGGAGCAGTGGCGTCCGCGCGGTGTGGTGGGCAGACCCGTGTTGCGCCGTTTAATGGCTACGCGTGGCTCGTTTACGCGCGCGTTGTCGGTTTGTGTGCAACAACCGGTGCAAGTGCGCGTGCTCGCGCAGGGCTGGCAACATACCGCCGATTTGGGGCGCGTTTTTACCCGCGAAGTGGCGTTGTGCAGTGGCGATCAAATGTGGATTTACGCGCTCACGTTTATGCGTCCGCGTGGCTTGCGCGGTGCGAATCGCGATCTGCGTCAATTGCAAACGCGCCCGTTGGGGGAGTTACTGTTTACCTCGCACAGTCGTCGCCTCGATTTACGTCAAACACGCATCACGCCGAATGGCCGTTTGCGCCGCGCCGCCGCGCGTCATGGTGTGGTGATACCGGTGGGCAGTTATGCGCGCTGTTCGTGGTTCGATTACAACGGCAGTGCGTTGTTGGTGCATGAATGCGTGTTGCCGTCGTTACAGCAATTTTGTCGGGATTGAAATGACCCTTATCGAATTCAAAAAAATCGCGTCGCCGTATTGGCGTTTGATGCGTTTTGATAAACCCGTCGGCACCTTGCTGTTGTTGTGGCCGACGTTATGGGCGTTATGGCTTGCCACCAGTGGTCATCCCGATCCGTTTGTGGTGCTGATTTTTGTTGCCGGGGTGATCGTGATGCGAGCCTGTGGTTGTGTCATCAATGACATCGCCGATCGTCATGTCGATGGTCACGTCAAACGTACGCAACAACGTCCCTTAGCGAGCGGTGAGCTGTCATTAAAAAACGCGTTGATGACCTTCATCATTTTAGGATTGTTGGCGTTTTTATTGGTGCTGCAATTAAATCGCGAAACGGTGTATTGGTCGTTGGGCGCGATTGCCATTGCCAGCATTTATCCGTTCATGAAACGCTACACGTATTTTCCGCAAGTGGTACTTGGTGCGGCGTTTGCGTGGTCGATCCCGATGGCCTTTGTGGCGCACGCGCAAGCCTTAAGCGATATCACTTGGATGCTGTACGTCAGCACGCTGTTATGGGTGCTGGCATACGACACCTTATATGGCATGGTCGATCGCGATGACGATATTCTGATCGGCGTTAAATCCACCGCCATTTTATTTGGCGATGCCGATTGGTTGATGGTGAGTGTGATCCACGCACTCGCGCTTTTAGGATGGGCGCTCATTGCCACGCAATTAGCCTTACACGTCATTTTCTGGTGGGCGTGGAGCGCCACTCTCGTGTGCGCCATGGCGCAAATGTGGATCGCACGCAGACGTGAACGTGATGCCTGTTTCCGCGCCTTCCGACTCAATAATCTTTATGGTGCATTGCTCACCATCGGCTTCGTCGGTGCCGAGTTTATGCGCTGACCGTAAGGCTTCATCGCGCCAAAACGCACCCATTTCCTTGAACTATGCTTGTCTGACGTTGTGGCGTGGACTAGCGGTAATGCGAAATTTCTACTTATTGATGGGATTGTTGTTGCTCGGCGCTTGCGATGCGCCCAAAGCACCACCGCTGCGGGTGGCGATCAATCCATGGCCGGGTTACGAAGTCATCTATTTGGCCGCCGAAAAAGGGTTCTTTGCCGCCGAAGGCGTTGCGGTCGAGGTGCTGCAAGTCTCTAACTTAAGCGACGCGCGCCGAATGTTTGAACGCGGTCAGGCCGACGGCATTGGTTGCACCGTGATCGAAATGTTGCAAGCGCGCGAATTATCGCCGCGTTTCCCGCAGGTGGTTTATGTCGCCGACTATTCCAATGGCGGTGATCTGGTGATGGCCAAAAGCGCGATTACCGAGTTGTCATTGCTGCGTGGCAAACGGGTGGCGTTCGAAGCTGGGACGTTGAATTTGTTTATGTTGTCGCGCGCATTGGCGCGCGCGCAATTAACCATCAGTGATGTGCATTTAGTGGCGATGACACAAGCGGCCATGCGCGATGCCTTGGTCGGCAATCTCGTCGATGCCATTGTCACCTATCCGCCGTTTTCGATCGCCATCGCCAATGAACAACTGGCCTCGCCGCTATTTACCTCGCGTGACATACCGGGCGAAGTGCTTGATATCGTGGTGTTTGACGCCGACATCATTCAATCACGAGCGCGCGACATCGAAAAATTTATTCGCGCGCTCAATAACGCCAATCGCTATATCCGCGAGCAACCGCTCGATGCTTACACGCTGATGAGCAAACGCGAAGGCGTTAGCGTCGCAGAATTTCAAAACGCGATTGAAAACGATCTACACGTTGTCGACATGGAAGAGCAAGCGCACTACTTTGCCGAACCGGCGCGCTTAACCAATGTGATCACCGCCGTACAAACGGTGCTGAAAAAGAACGGCGAATTAAAAGCCGATTATCCTCCGGCGTCGTTTATTGCGCCGGTGTGGGCGCAATCCGAGCGCTAATCCATGGCGACAACGTTGCAACGCAAATTGGTTCTGCCGTTAGCGATCGCGAGCTTGGGCATAGCGATTATTGGCACCTTGTTGAGTGCATTTTGGTATCAGCAACGCTTAAGCGATTATTTGCTTCATCGCGCTAAAACGATGGCCCTCGCGGTGCAATTTGCCGCTGAAACGTTTGATAAAGAAAGTGAAATTCAGCGTATGGTTTCTTCGCTGGGCGGTGAAGAAAATGTACGCCTGATTGTGGTGGTGTTTGGCGAACCCGAGCGGGTAATTGCGGCGACACGCCAAGAATGGTTAGGGCTTTTATTAACAGAACTACCTGCCGCCACAGTGGCTGAAGATTTAACCGAAGCCTTGGTTACGCGCACCGGACACGCGCACGCGCATCGTGATAGCGCCGAAATGGATTTCACTGTGCCGATCTCTCGTCCGCAGCAACACACGGTACACCTGGGCAGCGGTGCCGCCATGGTGCATCTGGATGCGCGCGCCATGATGAAAGATGTGTGGCTGACGGCGCTGCAACAAGGGGTATTAAGCGCGATCATTGTGTTGTCGATTGCCCTGCTCGCGTGGTGGCTGATTCGTCGTCATGTGTTGCAACCCAGTCATCAAATCGAACGCGTATTGCAAGCGCAAGCGCACGGGCAACGCGAACAATTTGCGCGCTTAAGCAGCGACGATGAATTGGGGCGAGTGGCGCACGCGCTCGATCATTTATTGCAACAACGCAACGACGCCGAGCGCGCGGTCAATATCGCACGCGAGCAAGCGGAACATTCCTTTGAAGAAGTGCGCGTGGCGCAGCAGCGACTACAAATTGCCACCAAAGCCGGAAAATTCGGTGTCTGGGAATGGTGGGTCGCCTCCAATGCCGTGCATTGGGATGATCGCATGTACGAATTATTCGGGCGCGACAAAAACCGTATCGTGACCAACGCGTCAGTGTTGAATGATTTTTTAAGCGAGAGCGAGCGACTTCGCATCGGCACCGAATTCGACACCGTCGTGCGCAACAATGGAACGCAATTTTCGCAGCAATTCGTCATTACGCGCGGCGATGGGCAACGTCGTATCATTCAAGACGAAGCTAATCTTATTCGCGATGAACAGGGCCAAGTGGCGCGGGTGGTGGGGATCTCGTGGGACATCACCGATGAATTGGCGCATCAAGCCGAGCAAAAAAAATTGGCGTTAGTGGCGCGTCACGCCAACAATTTAATCGTTATTTACAATCGCGATTTCGAGATCGAATGGGCCAATTCTGCGTTTGAACAAACCACGGGGTACTGCGCCGCCGAATACCTTGGCAGAAAGCCGCCGGAATTATTGTACGGTCCCGAAACCGACGCACAAATTGCCGATCGGATCCGTTCAGCCATTGAACTGCGCGCGGTGCTGCATTCCGAAGTCAAGTATTACACCAAGAGTCGGCAAACCTTCTGGGTCGAAACCGAATTGGTTCCCGTGATGGTCAACGACCGTCTCGATTGTTTTATTTCCATAGATACGGTGGTCACCGAGCGCATTCAGGCACAATTCGAACAATATCGTTTGTTGCATGAAATGAATCAACAACGGCAAGCGCTGGATGAACATGCGATTGTGGCGATCACCGATGCGGCTGGTCGCATCACCTATGCCAACGATAAATTCTGCATCATTTCAAAATTTCGGCGCGAAGAACTACTCGGTCAATATCACCGCATCGTTAATTCAGGTCAGCATTCGCGTGAATTCTGGCAAGCCTTTTGGGCCACCATCAGCAGTGGCAACGTGTGGCAAGGCGAGATCTGCAACAAGAGCAAAGACGGTTCCTTGTATTGGGTCGAAACCACGGTGGTGCCATTTTTAAATGAAAACGGCAAACCGTATCAATACATTGCGCTACGCACCGATATGACGGCGCGCGTATTGATGGAAAAAGCGTTGCAACACGCCACCGAACGCGCCGAAGTATCAAATCGATCTAAAAGTGAGTTTTTGGCCAATATGAGCCACGAGATCCGCACGCCGATGAACGCGGTATTGGGTTTGTCAGTATTATTGCGTGATACGCCGCTTAACGAGCAACAAAAAGATTACGTCAACACCATCTATACAGCCGGTGACGCCTTGCTCACCATTATCAACGATATTCTCGATTTTTCTAAAATCGAAGCGGGCAAAATGGAATTGTCGCCCATTGCGTTTGACTTGGATCGCACGCTCTATGAAGTGTTGCGGATGCTGTCGATACGCGCGCAAGAAAAAAATCTCGAATTGATCCTCGATTACGACAACACGGTGCCGCGTCGCGTTGTCGCCGATCCCGTGCGCATTCGGCAGGTGTTATCAAACCTGATCGGCAATGCGGTGAAATTTACGCCAACCGGTCATGTATGCGCGCGAGTACGCGCGCTGCACAGCAACGAAAGCAGTGTGCTGCTGCGCATCGACGTCGAAGACACCGGCATCGGCATGGATGAAACAACACAGCAATCGTTGTTTGAATCATTTAAACAAGCCAATGCCAGTATTTCGCGCCAATTCGGTGGCACCGGGTTAGGTCTTGCGATCAGCAAGCGCATCGTCGAATTAATGCATGGCAAGTTGCAACTAACCAGCGCGCCGGGACAGGGCAGCACGTTTACCATCGAAATAGAATTGCCGCTCGCCGAACCAACTGTGTGGCAGGAGCAAGTCGCACAATTACGCGGTGAAACCATTTGGTTAATGGAAGGTCATGCACTGGCACGATTGGTTTTGGCGCGACAATTAAAGGGGTTGGGCATACACCTACGCGAATTTGCCACTGTGGATGAATTGCAACGAGCGTTACCTTCGTTGCACAAAGAAACGCTGTTGATCGACGGTGAGATCGCCGCCAACAGCGGCGTTTTAAGTTGGTGGAAAGTGCAACAACCGGAGGCGGCGTTGGTGATTTTGGCGGCGCAGTCGGTACGCGGCGAGGCGGCGGCTTATCGCGACATTCCGGCGTGCGCGTATCTGTCTAAACCGACGGATTTGGAAACCTTGCAACACAGTTTGCGCATGGTGCTGGCGGCGCGTGATAAACACGAATCAGGTTTAATTACCAAGCATGTGGTCGCTGAAGCCACCGAACAAATGATGGAGCCGAAATACGACGCGCGTGTGTTAGTCGCCGAAGATGTGGTGGCCAATCAAATGGTGATCCGCGCGATGTTAAAACGCTGCGGTATTGATGCGGTGTTTGCCAATAACGGCGAAGAAGCGGTATGGCGCGCCACGCAAACGCGGTTTGATTTAATTTTTATGGATTGTCAGATGCCGGTAATGGACGGTTTAAGCGCCACGCAACAATTACGTCAAACACAAACTGAACACATTCCCATCATCGCGCTCACCGCCAACGCCTTGCAAGACGATCGTCAACGTTGCCTCGACGCTGGTATGGATGATTTTTTAGCCAAACCGGTACGACGGAAATTGTTGCACGAGATTTTGCTGAAATGGTTGCCCGCTTCCAGTCGCGTTGTCAGTGACACCCCAGCGAATAAATAATCATTATTTTTTTGTCGCGGTACACGTTGTTGTTTTAAGCATTTAGTAGCGGCAGTACACGAACTGCCTCATTCCAAAATGATCGCGTTCAACGATAAGGGCGATTCGTGAATCGCCCTTAATCATGGGGGGACTATTTTAACAACGCGCCGCACGATTCACGCACGATTAACTGCGTGTTCAACTTGGTGTTTTCTACCGGCTTCTGTTCGATGAGATTAAGCAGCGAATCGACCAATAATTTGCCGGCTTGTTCGGTGTCTTGCATGACCGTGGTGAGCGGCGGGTTCATTAATCCGGCGAGCGAAATATCATCGAAACCGACGACGGCGACATCGTGCGGCACACGCAACCCTGAGGCGGTCAGCGCGCGGATGGCGGCGATGGCGATCTGATCGCTGGCGGCCACCACGGCGTCAAACTCGACACCACCTTGTTGCAAACGTTGAATGGCCTCGAAACCGGATTGCTCGTCATTTAATGCGGCATCCATTTGGCGTTTTTTAATAAACGGCAAATGGGCCTCGGCCAGCGCCGCTTTGTAACCTAAAAAACGATCGTAAAATTCAGGGCTTTGACGCGATACGTCGCCGATAAATGCGATTTTTTGTCGGCCTAATTGGATTAAATGTCGGGTGGCACTTTTGCCGCCTTCGATGTTATCGCAACCGATCGACACACCTTGTTGGTTGGGTCTTATGCAACCCCAACGAACAAAATGCGTGCCTTGTTCTACGAGTTGCGCCAACTTACCGCTGAGATCTTGAAAGTCGCCGTACCCTAACAAAATGAGGCCGTCGGATTTGCGACTTTTTTCATAATCGGCATACCAATCATCCGACAGTTGTTGCAGCGACACCAATAAATCGTAACC
This sequence comes from uncultured Pseudomonadaceae bacterium, assembly GCA_964650615.1. Lineage (GTDB taxonomy): Bacteria > Pseudomonadota > Gammaproteobacteria > Enterobacterales > Permianibacteraceae > Permianibacter. The sequence continues at coordinate 22,547 of CAZYUS010000013.1, forward strand.
GCGTGCGCGCGCCGCCAAGGTGATCGCACCGATCATGGATAAAAAAAACGGATTCAATTTAGCGCCTTGACGCGTGTCATCGGCAAACATTAGAAGTGTTAACGCACCGGTTTGTTGTGTGCGCAAATGGCGCGCGCGCATATCGACTTGATAATCCAGTCGTTGCGCAATTTCGATGATGCGTTGGCGCGTGGCTTCGGTGACCGATTTATTGCCGTTGAGTGCGCGTGACACGGTAGGTTGCGACACACCGGCCAGCAAGGCAATGTCAAAGGAGGTGTATTTCTTTTTTGTCGTCATGCACATGACAGTAGCACTATTCATTTTGACTCTCCAGCCGCGAGCTTCACGCGTGTCACGATCGACGATCAAACAAATGTGCCACACCGAGCAGTGCGGGCGATTGCGCGTTGATGACGTAAACCGGAATATCGCGCAGATAATCGCGCAGTCGGCCCTTGGATTCGAACGCCGCGCGAAAACCGGATTGGGCGAATTTTTCACCCCAACGCGGCACGATGCCGCCACCGATATAAATGCCGCCACGCGCGCCCAGTGTTAACGCCAGATTGCCGGCCGCGTTGCCGAGCGCAGCGCAAAAAATATCGAACACCTCGCCAAGGCGCGCGTCGTGTTGTTCGGCCGCTAAACGCGCGACATCGGCCGGACGATAGGCTTGCGGATCGACACCGTCGATCTCGCACAACGATTCGTAAAGAGCGCACAGCCCCGGTCCTGACACCAAACGCTCGTATGAAGGATGAGCACCGTAACGGCGCGACAAAATTTGCGCGACGCGCCATTCGCGCTCGTTACGCGGCGCAAAACTGGCGTGTCCGCCTTCGCCGCTTAAGGGCAGCCACGTATCGCCCGACCAGATCAAGCCCGATACCCCAAGGCCAGTGCCGGGTCCGATCACGCCGATCACGCCGTGCGGCGTTGCCACGCTGCCCCCGATCTGCTGTAGCTGATGGTCCGGAATGTGCGGCAAGCTCAACGCCAAGGCGGTGAAATCGTTCAACACATGCAGCTCGTCGAGCTGTAATTCGGTGCGCGCCCGCGCAATCGAAAAGCGCCAATGATGATTGGTCATCTGCACCTCGTCGCCCGTTATTGGCGTCGCGATGGCGAGTGCGGCGCGCTGCACCGGCAAGTCGCACTCGCGCACAAAAGCGCCCAGGGCGTCTTCCATGCGGGCGTAATCGGCGCAGAAATAGGTACGCGGGTGGATAAGCTCTGGCTGTTCTGCGTGTTGCAAGGCGAACCGCGCGTGGGTGCCGCCAATGTCAGCGACGACGTTATAAGAAGCTGTGTTCATAAGGGGTTCAAGCCTTTCAAAAGCGCAAAGTCACGCGTTAAAAAAGCTTAACGATTAAAGTCCCGAATGTTGATAGCACTGAATTCGAATACCTGAAAGGATCGGGGATTTGTGGTCGATAGCGTTCAGCCTTGACAGCGACGGTGAAAATTCGTCAAATCGCCGCCGGAAAACTTGAGAGGCGCATCGCCCAGATAATTTTGCCAAGAGTGTGATGACTCGGTGCGGCAAGGTGACGGGGAGCGGTGCCGAAGATCGCGATGTCATCAACGCATGGCGATTTGGTTGCTGAGGCTGAATCCTCAGGACTGTCACGAAAGGCATCGCGCCACTCGTGAAGTGCTCTGGTGGGATCTTTTCGGCCGTGCGTCATTTAAAACGCGCGTTGACCGACTTTCTTGCTGCACCCTCTCTCCTTTTATTTCATTTTTTAAAGCACAAAGGAGAATTCATTAATGGTTACTCAAGCGACGGTTCGCACGCAAGCGTTATGGACCGCCATCATCACGCCTATGCACAGCGATGGCGCGATTGATTATGTGGCGTTTACACAATTATTGCGTGAACAAGAACGCGCAAATAATGGTGTGGTATTGTTGGGGTCAACCGGCGAAGGCGCCAATTTAACCGCCGCCGAGCGTCGTCAAATCGTTGAATTTGCCTGTCAGTTAAATCTCGCCATTCCGTTGATGGTGGGGGTCGGCGGTTTGGAATGGTCAGCGCAAAAAGAATGGCTGCGTTTTTGCGAAACCATGCCACTCGATGCGTATTTAATGGTGACACCGATTTACGCCAAACCCGGTGCCGATGGTCAACGTCGTGGTATCGCCGAGGCGAATTTCTGCATTGCTGAAAG
>CAZYUS010000013.1:24730-33793 GCA_964650615.1 uncultured Pseudomonadaceae bacterium
GCTGGTTTGAATCGTTGATGGATGACGTAACGCGCGCCTGTATGTTGTACAACGTGCCATCGCGCGCCGGTGTCGCGTTAAACGCGCAAGCGCTGCGTTATGTGCAATCGCATCGCAATTTATGGGCGATAAAAGAAGCCGGTGGCGATGCGCAACAATTCGCGCGCTGGCAGCACGAATTTCCGTCGCTTGCATGGTATTCCGGTGATGACGGTTTGTTTGGCGAACACGCACGCTTGCACGCCGCTGGACTGGTGTCGGTGGCGTCCAATATCTGGCCGCAAGCGGTGCATGATTGGGTGGCCGCGTGCATGGCCGGCGATGGACAAGCCGGTGAATACCTTAAACGTATTGCAGAACCGTTGTTCTGTGCCGCTAATCCGATCCCAACCAAGGCGCTGTTGCATTATTTAAAACGCATTGCCAGTGCGCAGTTACGTTTGCCTTTATCGGCTAACGATTTACCCGGACTGTCGTCGTTATTGGCCGCGCATGATGTGGTGACGACGGCGCAAAAAAACGCCGCGTGATCACACTCACTTTAGCAAACGAAAAAGGGCGTTCGCGCCCTTTTTTACTGCACGGCGTTTACCGTGATTGCACTAAAATTGCCTTCATGCTGTAACATTGTTAGACCTCGTTACTCTAAGACCTATGTCGATCGAGATGGCAACAAAATCCCCTCGCACCATGGTGTTGGTGACGCATGCGCCGCGCGGTTCCCGCATCGGAAATCGCGTGACGGCATTGCGCTGGGCAAAATTTTTGCGCCACGCTGGTTTTCGCGTCAGGCTGATCGCGCCGGAGGTCGAACTGGCCAAAAAAATGTCGCCACCGGATGCGGTGGTGGTGTTGCATGCGCGGCGTAATCGCGCTTTGCAAGACGCCTGTTTTGTGCAGCATCAACTGCGATGGCATAACGCGAAATGGATCGTGGCGCTCACCGGCACCGATATTTATGGCGGTTGGCCCGACGCCGATGAATTAATCCGCGCGCAACACGAACTCAGCGCCATCATTGCGCTGCAAGAGGATATGAAGCACCGTCTGCCGCCTTCATTACAACAACGCACGACGGTTATTTATCAATCCGCTAGCGGTAAACCCGCGTACAAGGCGGATGCCACGTCGCCGTTGCGGGTATTGGTGAGTGGCCATTTGCGCCGCGAAAAAGATCCGTTCGCCGCCGTGCGCGCTCTGCGACATTATTTACCCGATCGCGCGATCACGTTGCGCCATTGCGGTGGCGAGATCGAAAGCGGTTATCGCGCTCAAGCGTGTCAGTGGCAATGCCAAGAATCGCGTTATGTTTATTTAGGCGAATTAAGCCGTGCAGCGGCCTACGAAGAATTGCGTCACGCCGATGTGTTGGTGAACGCCTCATCGCAAGAAGGCGGTCCTGCCATTGTGACCGAGGCGATTGTCGCTGGCGTGGCCGTGATCGCGTCGGATATTCCCGCGCATCGCGCGTTGTTGGGTGACGATTACGGTGCTTTTTTTCGCAGCGGTGATGACGCGCAGTTGGCGGCGCTCATTGCCCGTGCCAACGATGATCGTGATTGGTTGTCGGCGCGACAAGCGCAACTGTCACATCGCGCGCCATTATTTTCACCGCAACACGAAGCGCAGCAATTATGTCGATTGCTGACTGGCTTGATGACGCCACCATAACCCTCTTGCGCAAAAGATAAAAATGAAACCCCGTTTCGATCTTATGAATTAAAAACCGAATTTAAGGAGCTGATATGACTACACCGATTCGTTTAACTCAACTTGCTCATGGCGGTGGTTGCGGCTGCAAAATCGCCCCGGCGCTATTGCAAGAAATTATTGGTGATTCGATCGTCAAACAAGTGGTGCCGAATTTATTGGTCGGTGTCGAAAACAGTGACGATGCGGCGGTGTATCAAATCAATGACGAACAAGCGATTGTCGCCACCACCGATTTTTTTATGCCGGTGGTGGATGATCCGTTTGATTTCGGTCGCATTGCGGCAACCAATGCCTTGTCGGATATTTACGCGATGGGGGGAAAACCGTTATTCGCGTTAGCGATTGTCGGGATGCCGATCAAGGTGCTGCCGCCTGCGGTGATTCGCGACATCTTGCGCGGTGGTGAAAGCATTTGCGCGCAAGCGGGGGTCGCCATCGCGGGCGGTCATTCGATCGACGCGCCGGAGCCGATTTACGGATTAGTGGGCATCGGTATCGTGCATCCAAAACAATTAAAACGAAATGACGCGGCCGAAGTGGGCGATGTATTAGTGTTGGGCAAACCCATCGGTATTGGCGTGCTATCGGCGGCGATCAAAAAAGGCGTGCTCGATGAGCCGCATTACCACGCCATGATCGCCGCAACGACAAAATTGAATACGCCCGGACCAGAACTCGCACAGATTGACGGCGTGCACGCGCTGACCGATGTCACCGGATTCGGGATCGCGGGCCACGCGTGGGAAATGGCGCGCGGCAGTCACGCACAAGTGCGCATTCGTTATGCCGATTTACCCAAAGTGGACGGTGTTGAATCATTAGCGCAACAGGGGTTTATCACTGGCGCGTCAACGCGTAATTGGGAGGGTTACGGTGAACACATTCAGTTGTTCGACGGTTGCACAGATTGGCAACGCGCCTTGCTCACCGATCCGCAAACCAGCGGTGGGTTATTGGTGTCCTGCACACGCGCCGCATTGCCGCAGGTGCTGGCTTGTTTCGCGCGCCATGATTTCACCCAAGCCGCCGTTGTTGGTGAAATGGTGGCCGGAAAATCTTGCGTGGTCGTGGCTTAACTCGTGGCGGGCTTTACGGTGATGGGAGCGAAAACAGATGTTTAAGTGGTTATCGGTGTTAGCATCGACGTGGATATATTTTTCTGTGGCGATGGCGGTCGAACCGTTGCGTGTATCGGCCATTCCCGACGAAGCGCCGACTGAATTACAGCGAAAATTTGCGCCACTGGGGCAATATTTATCGCAACAATTAGATCGCGAAGTGTTGTTTGTGCCGGTCAACGATTACGCTGCGGTGGTTGAAGCCTTGGCCGCCAAAAAAGTGGATCTGGTGTGGCTGGGTGGCTTTACATTTGTGCAAGCCAAGATCCGCACGCAACATGCGATGCCACTGGTACAGCGTGCAGAAGACGCGAACTTTACCAGCAAAATCATCGTCAATAAAAATAGCGGCATAAAAACCTTAGCCGATTTAAAAGGTAAGGCGTTTACCTTCGGCTCGCCGTCATCAACATCGGGTCATTTGATGCCACGCTATTACTTAGCGAAAAATAATATTCACGTTGATCGCGATTTAAAACCGGTAGCGTTTTCAGGAGCGCACGATGCGACGGCGGCGTGGGTGGCATCGGGGAAAGTTCAGGCCGGTGCGCTTAATGCGTCGGTGTGGGATAAGTTGGTCGAGCAAAAAAAAGTGGATACCACGGCGGTGCAGGTGCTATGGACGACACCGATCTATTTTGACTACAACTGGACGGTGCGAGGCGATCTCGACGCCGCATTAATCGCGAAAATCAAACACGCATTTTTGCAGCTTGACGATAAAAATCCTGTTCACGCCGACATTTTAAAGTTGCAACGTGCCTCACGGTATATCGAAACCGAAACGAAAAATTATGATGGCATCGAACAAGCGGCCCGCGAAGCCGGTTTGCTTTAGTATCGTGCCGACATGACACCAGAACCTCATCTTATTCTTAAAAAAGTTGACCTACGTTTTCGCGAACACGCGGTGTTAAGTGCGCTCGATTTAACCGTGCATCGTGGTGAATGTGTCGCACTTATCGGCCCAAGCGGTGCCGGAAAAACCTCGCTATTGCGTCTGCTGGCGACTGAATATCGCAGCCTACCGAGTGTATTAATCGCGCAGCGCGATCCGTGGGCGTTAAGCGCCGCGCAGCGTCAACAATTACGCGCGCGAATCGGATTGATCTGGCAAAAGCCGCCGTTACCCGCCGAACAACGTGTTTTCACAGCCGTGCAAGCAGGGCGTTTGGGACAGCGCACGTTATGGCAAGCGCTGCGGGCGTGGTGGCGACACGATGATCAAGAACACATTCAGTCTTTACTTGAGGCGCTCGGCATCGGCGATAAAATCTTTAAATTGTGCGGTGAATTATCCGGTGGAGAACTGCAACGTGTGGGTATTGCACGCGTGTTATACCAAGCGCCAGAGTTATTGCTTGCCGACGAACCGGTGTCGTCATTGGATCCGGTGTTAGCCGAAAATACCATTCAACGATTGATGGCACACGCGCAGCAAGAACAGCGCACTTTTTTATGCAGTTTGCACGCGGTCGAATTGGCCTTGCGATTTTTTCCGCGCATCATTGGTTTGCGCGATGGCGAGATTTTATTTGATTGTGCGCGCGCGCAAGTCAGTGACGAGATGTTGCACGAGTTATATGCCGGTGAAAATATAAATGGTGTCAACACATGACGATGCGTGTCGACAACCATCAATACATCGGCGCGTGGCAGCGCCAACGCCTTCGTTCGATCGCGTTAACGGCGATCGTATTGCTGCTGTTATGGCAGGCGGCGGCGCTCGATTTAACGCCACTTATGTCTGCCAATAGTTGGTCAACACTGGGCCACTTTATTGCCGGTTTTTGGCCGTTAACCACGGACGATGAATTTTTGCGCTTAACGATTCGTGCCAGCGCCGAAACCCTCGCGATCGCGACATTGGGCATGACCGGCGCATTATTTATTGGCGCGCCAATGGCGTTGATGGTGTCGCGAGCGTTATCGCTGTCGCAAGTAGGGCCGATTCGTCATTGCTGGATCTGCATGGCGATCCGTTTGCCGTTTCGTTTGTTGGCATTATTGCTGCGCAGTTTGCCGGAACTGGTGTGGATCTTATTATTCGTGCGCGTCAGTGGTTTAGGCCCGATGGCGGCGATACTTGCGATCACCTTCAGTTATGGCGGTATGTTGGCCAAAGTGTATGACGACATCATGGAAAGCGGTGCGCTGGTGTCGTCGCGCGCACTCATGCTGGCGGGAGCGGGGCGGTTGGCGAGTTTTTTCTTCGGTATTTTACCGGCGGTTTATCAAGAATTATTAAGTTACTCGGTGTATCGCTGGGAATGCGCGTTGCGCGCGTCAGTGATCTTGGGATTCGTGGGGGCCGGTGGTTTAGGTCAACAATTAGAATTATCCTTGCGGATGTTTAACGGTCATGAAGTGGCGACCTTATTGCTGGCGTTTTTTTTATTGGTGTTGCTCGCCGATGGCATCAGTGTGCTGTTGCGCTGGTTATTAAAATAGCGGTGCGCGTTTTTCGATGGGGCATTTTTTAACGAAAGGTTGATGGTCATGCGGTGGTGGCGGTTAACGATTTTTTTTGTTCTCGTCGCAGCGTTATTATCGCTGAGTATGAGCGTGCTTGATTGGCGCATGACGCAATGGTCGATCACCACGCTGGGAGACTTTTTTTCACCTTTTTTAGCGCCGGATTTTTCGCTCGATTTTTTGCAGCGTGTGGCGAATGGCGCGTTAGAAACGCTGGCAATGGCGGCGATTGCCACACTCATCAGCGCCGTATTGGCCGCGCTATTGGCTTTTGCCGCTGATAGCGGAAATCGTTTTTTTTATTTCGTATTGTTTAATGGATTGCGCACCATTCCGGAATTATTGTTCGCCAGTATTTTGGTGTTAGTGGTTGGTCTTGGTAGCACCGCTGGCGTGCTGGCGTTAACGCTGCACACCACCGGTGTGTTAGGTCGACTTTTTGCCAGCGCTCTGCAAAATAGCGAACGTGACCACGGTAACGCGCTACGCCTCGCCGGCGCGTCGGCGTGGACGGTGTTTTTGTTCGGATTCTTTCCTACCGTGAAAACCCAGTGGCTTTCATACACACTTTATCGCAGCGAAATGAATATCCGCGCGGCGGCGGTGTTAGGATTGGTCGGAGCCGGAGGGTTAGGTCAACAACTGTATTTTAGTTTGAGTTTATTTCAATATCACAAAGCCGCTACGCTCATTCTCGCTACCATCGTACTGGTGATCGCCGCCGAAACCTTGAGCCGCTATCTGCGCCGCAACCGTTTTTCCAACGCGCAAGTCGATTAAACTACAACGACTAAAAGACGAGCCATTCTAGCGGCTGTGAAACGATTCTGCTCCCGAAGGCTGAGTCGCCGTTCTTCGCCCTGTGGAGTCCTATAACGAACCCACCAATATCGACTCTTGGGGTGTCGGAAAATAAAAAAGCCGCGCATTTGTGGCACACCTGTAATGGCATACCTTGCGCGGCCTGTTTACTGCAATAAATCACGTAAAAACAGCGTGATGCATTGTCTATTTGGTGCCCAGAAGAGGACTCGAACCTCCACGGTTTTACCCGCCAATACCTGAAACTGGTGCGTCTACCAATTCCGCCATCTGGGCTTAGGGGGGCGAACTATATAGAGGGGCATTTGGGCTGTCAATTACGCGGCGGGTTTGGGGATTAGGGTTTAAACTGACGAGGTAACACGCCCAAACAGGAATCAGAATGGCTCGCAAGCCTCCTGCCGATCCGCATTACGAACGCGAAGCGGCCAAATACGACAATCCCATTCCCAGTCGCGAATTTATCCTCGATTTCTTGCGCCAAAAAGGCGAGCCATTGCCGTTTCCGGCGTTGATGAACGGGCTTGGACTTTATGAACCGGATCACGAAATCGCGCTCGATCGCCGCTTGCGTGCGATGCAGCGTGGCGGCCAGTTGGTACTTAACCGGCGCGGTTTATGGTGTTTGCCAGATAAATTGGATTTAAAAGCCGGTAAGGTCGAAGGCCATCGCGACGGGTTCGGTTTTGTGTTGATGGATGAAGGCGGGCCGGACTGGGTGTTGTCGGCGCGCGAAATGAAAAAAGTGTTGCACGGTGATCGCGTGTTGGTGGCGCAAACGGGACGCGATCGCAAAGGCCGCATCGAGGCGCAAATCGTCGAGATCTTGGACGATGCGCCGCGTTATCTAGTGGGACGTTTTGTGCGCGAAAGTGGGTTCAATGCGTTGATCCCGACCGACACACGTTTTGCGCGCGATTTTTTTATTGCGCAAGGTGAAGAACTGAACGCCAAGCCCAATCAAATGGTGGTTGCGCAGTTAATGGATCGCGGCGGCTTTCATTTGGCGGCGCGCGTCAAAGTGACCGAAGTGTTAGGCGAACATTTAGCGCCCGGCATGGAAATTCAAATTGCCATTCGCAATTATGGTTTGCCGCATCAATTTTCCCCTGCCACCGAAAATGACATGACGCAATGGTTGCCACAGGTGGCCGAAGCCGACAAAAAAGGCCGGATTGATTTACGCGAATTGCCGCTCGTCACCATTGATGGCGAAGACGCCAAAGACTTTGACGACGCGGTGTATTGCGAACGCAAAAAAAGTGGTGGTTGGCGATTGTGGGTGGCCATTGCCGATGTGTCGCATTATGTAAAAATAAATTCGGCATTGGATCGTGATGCGCAAGAGCGCGGCAATTCGGTGTATTTTCCTGAATACGTCATTCCGATGTTGCCGGAATTATTGTCGAATGGATTGTGTTCGTTAAAGCCAGAAGTGGATCGGCTGTGTTTAGTCGCCGAGATGACGGTTTCGGATGCCGGTAATTTATCCAGTTACCGTTTTTATCCGGCGGTAATGAATTCCAAAATGCGGTTCACTTATACGCGCGTGTGGGCGTTACTGAATAACGATGCGCCTAAGAATGAGCGCGAGCTGCAGTTAGTGCCGCATTTGCAGGCCTTACACGGTTTGTATAACGCGCTGCGCCAAGCGCGCGAAATGCGTGGCGCGCTGGAGTTAGAAACGCGCGAAACCCGTATCGTGTTTAACGATGATCGTAAAATTGAAAAAATTGTTCCGCTCATCCGTAATGACGCGCACAAACTTATTGAAGAGTGCATGATCCTCGCCAATGTCGCGACCGCCAAGTTTTTAAATAAAAATAAACAAGGCGCTTTGTACCGAGTTCACACGGGGCCGAATCAAAAGAAAATTGACGTGTTGCGCGAGCAATTATCGGCGTTGAAATTGTTTTTAGGTGGCGGCAATGAACCGTCACCACTGGATTACGCCGATTTGATGACGCGTATTCGCGAACGCCCCGACGCGGACAGCATTCAAATGATGGTGTTGCGATCGTTGACACAAGCGGTATACGAACCCGAATTAGCGCCGCATTTCGGTTTGGCATTGCCGGCGTACGCGCATTTCACCTCGCCTATTCGCCGCTATCCCGATCTCGTGGTGCATCGCGCTGTAAAAAGTGTATTGAAAAAAAGCGATGAAAAAATGGTCGGAAACGACGGTGCGGTGGACTATAACGAGGCCGAATTATCGCGCTTGGGCAGTCAGTGCTCCAGCACGGAACGGCGCGCCGACGAAGCCACGCGCGATGTGGTGATGTGGCTGAAGTGCGAATTTATGCGCGACAAATTAGGTAGCGTACACAACGGCAAAGTGGTGTCAGTGGCGGGTTTTGGCTTATTTGTCGAACTCGATGATATTTTTGTTGAAGGTTTGGTTCACGTCAGCAGTTTGCGCAACGATTATTATCATTACGATGCGGCCCGTCAGGCGCTGATTGGTGAACGTACGCAGCAACGGTTTACCTTGGGTGACCGCGTTAAAGTGCAGGTGGCGGACGTTGATCTCGATGAACGCAAAATTGATTTTCTGTATCTCGGCCGGCACGATTTAGCGATCGAAAAATCGCCAGCGAGCGCCGTCGACGATAGCGAATGGACCGATGCGCGCTTGCGCGAAAAACGCCTTAATGCGATTCGCAAAGCGTTGGAACGTGATGGCGTCACGAGCGAAAAAATGGCGCAAGACTCGCATCGTGCGCGACGCGACGAGTCACCGGCTAAGTCGTCACGAAAATCATCGCGTGATAAAAGCAAAGTGCGCAATCAAAAGCCCACGGCGGGCGCGAAACAAGCGGCGAGCAAAAAGCCCTCAAAGAAAAAACGGCGTTAGCCTTTTTGAAGGAGCGCCTTTAGGCGTAATGTCAGTCAGTTAAGCAAATTGCTAGCGACATAAAAGCCAACCACCCCT
>CAZYUS010000014.1:0-33563 GCA_964650615.1 uncultured Pseudomonadaceae bacterium
TCTCTTCGGTGGTGTAATACATGGCTCGGCCATCGAAAATACCGGCGTGATTAACAATGCACTTAAATTTGTCGGACCAATTACCGGCGATCCACGCCATCATAAAACCGCCATAGGAACCACCGAGCGCGCACGCATTATCGGTATTGGCATAGGTGAAATTCTTGCCGACGTACTCCATTCCTTTTTGCAGATCTACTAAAGGTTTGCCACCCCAATCACCGCTGATCGAATCGGTAAACGCTTGGCCGTAACCGGTAGAGCCATGGAAATCAATCATCACCGCGACAAAACCTTGTCCGGCATAGGTTTGCGGGTTCCAACGGTAATGAAAGTGATCGCCAAAACTACCTTGCGGACCGCCATGAACTAATAAGGCGACTGGATATTTTTTGTTCGCGTCAAAGTCAGCGGGTTTTACGATATAGCCATAAACTTTCTCGTCGTTTGCGCCGGCAAAACTAAATTGCTCGTAATCGCCAAAACGCATTTTTTGCAAGCGCTCATCGTTGAATGCGGTCAGTTTGGTGGCGCTACCACCGTTTGCGGGCAGCCGATACAGTTCAACCGGGCTTTTCAAATTATCCATGCCGTAAACGATGTTCTTTCCGGCTAATGTGTAACCGGATACCGTGCCTTTATCCAGCAAACGTTGATATTTTCCGTTAGCGACATTAATCGCAAATAAACGGTGATTACCCAGATCATCGGCGGTCGCGAAAATCGTCTTATCATCAACGCTCCAGGTTAATCCGCCGAATGAACGGTCGATATCGGTGCTGATGTCGCGGGTTTTACCGCTGCTTAAATCTCGCACTTTAATGGCAAATTTATCGGCCTCGAACATCGGGCGAGCCATTGATACATAGGCTAAGTATTTTCCGTTTGACGAAACCGTGGGCAGGTTATCGTAACCCCGATTATCTTCAGTCAGATTTTTTAGTTGGCTGCCGTCAACATTGACCTGATAGATATCGCTGTTGGTCGACCATGCTTCAGTTTTTCCTTTGATGCGTGCGACAAAGAAAACCGATTGGCTGTCGGCAGAAAAACACCACTCTTCGTCGCCACCAAACGGTTTGGTCGGAATGTCGGCGTCTAAATCGACCACCAATTTTTCCTGGTGCGCAACGCCATCGGGAGTGACGTTATCAATAAATAATTTTCCGACATGACCGTCTTTCCAGGTGTCCCAGTGACGCACGAATAAACGATCGTATTGTTTACCGGTTGGTTTTTTCGACTTCGCCTGTTCTTCTTTTTGATTGTTGCAGGCAAGGTCTTGGCATTCGGCAAACAATTCGAATCCCACTAATACTTTTTTTCCATCCGGCGACAATTTATAGGCGTTGATGTCGCTGTCGTAATGCGACACTTGCACCGCCTCACCGCCGTCGATCGCGATACGCCACAACTGCATGCTGCCGGAGCGTGACGACAAAAAATAGATCGATTGATTGTCGGCAGACCATTGTGGCGCGACATCGGCGGCATCGTGAGTGGTAAGACGACGCGGCGAATCCGTGCTGTCGATTTTTTTCACATACAGATCGCTGCGGCTTTTATTGGCTGCCATATCTGGCGTCGACACCGAAAAGGCAACCCATTGCCCGTTCGGGGAGGCCACCGGCGCACCTACGCGCTGCAAACTCCACATATGTTCTACGGTAAAGGGTTGCGCTTGCGTTTGGGCGATAGCGAGCGGGGTAGCGGCGAGCAGCGCGAGCGCGGTGAGTAGCGGACGATTCATCGGATTGACCTTTATTTTAGGGTGACGAATGGGCGGCGATGCTACAGTGCCGACCTAAGCAGATACAATAGGCAACATTCAGCTTGCATTGATTTTGTTGATAGCTTTCATGGCGACACTTTTTGTTGAACAACTCACGGTAATTGATTGCTCGTTGCTCGATCCCGATGACGGATTGGTGGGCGAAAGTTTTATTGTTGACGTCGAATTATCCGGTGCGTTGGACGAACAAGGCATGGTGCTGGATTTTGGCGCAGTAAAAAAATACATCAAACAACAAATTGACGGTTTGGTCGACCATCGTTTGTTAGTTCCGCTACGGCACGATGGTTTACTCATCAGTGACACCGCTGCGGCGTTGCGTCTGCGTTTTACGGATAAGTGCGGTTTATTTTGGGAGCATGAATCGCCGCATTGTGCCGTGACCGGTATTAACGAAAAACGCATTGATAGCGAACGTTTAGCGAGTTGGCTCGCGCCACGCATCGAGGCTGGTTTACCGGCCGGATTATCGTTGCGTTTGCAGTTGCGTCATGAATCGGTGGACGGTGTTTTTTATCGTTACAGTCATGGCTTGCAGAAACATAACGGCGCGTGTCAACGCATTGCTCACGGTCATCGTTCGCGCTTGCACATTTTTGATTCAACGCAGCGACGCGCGGATTGGGAATCCGAATGGGCGCAGCGCTTTGAAAATGTCTATTTGATCACACAACACCATCTGCGTCGTGAATGGGAGCATGATGGCGAGATCTATTGCGAATTGAGTTACCAATCACAAGAAGGTGAGTACCGTTTAATCGTGCCAAAAAAGCGCAGCTATATAATGGATAATGAAACCACCGTGGAATGGATCGCTGCTCATATCGCCCGTTGTTGCGCTAAGGAGCATCACGCCACCGTTACCGTGCGTGCTTTTGAAGGCGTGCAAAAAGGCGCAATAGCGACCGCATGAAACGCATTATTGTATTGTTGAATAACCTTATTGCTGCGATGTTGTTGGCGTTAATTCAGCTTTATCGTTGGATATTAAGTCCATTTATTGGCAATCAATGCCGATTTCAACCGACCTGCTCACGTTACGGTCAAGAAGCGATCCGCGTACATGGACCGTGGAAAGGCGCTTGGCTGACGCTTAATCGTATTCGTCGTTGTCATCCGTTAAATGAAGGTGGCGATGATCCGGTGCCACCTAAAGATGGCTAGTTACATTTCCAATTTGATTAATTGCATTTCGGCTTGAATTTTTCCATCTTCTATTTGACGCAGTTTAACTGGGATAAAATCCAGCGAAGGCGCGTACCAAATAATGGTTTGACGAGCAACATCGCGATCGCGTTCGACTTTTATGCTGTCAAATATGCCGACGGGGGTTTGTATTTTTTCTTCGCCGCTGACAAGGTATTTGTAATCACCGATTTTGCCGCTGTCACTGATGCGGTATTGCAGTTGTTTGGCACCGTTTTTTAAGTCGCGGCGCAGCAATAAACTGTGATTATGTCGTTCTTGCACGCCGTCTTCGAGTGTAACCGTCCAGTGTTTTTTGCCATCTTTATTGCCGGTTTCGATTTTTTTTAACCAATCGAATTGTTGTTCGGTGCGATTGGTTTTGGTCGGATAAATTTTTTCGCGCACAAAAGATAGCGGAATGACCGTATCGTTTTCAAAACGAACTATGCTGGTCTCGCTATCGCGAAACGAAAAAAACAACACATGAGCATTGGATGCGGTAACGTAACGCCATTTGTCGCCACCGATCGGATGCAAGCTGATGGTCGCGTCACCGACGACATCGCCGCCACGTTCGATTTGATAGCTTGCCGTAAATGGCTTGATCTCGACGGCTGGGGTTGTGGTGGCAAACGAGAGCAACACCATCGTTAATAACGTTAACGGCAATAGTCGGTTAAACCGCAATCGGGTCACCATCGATCTCGCTCCTTCCTTCATGCAAACGCAATCGTCCGCTGGCGTATGCGGCTATGACCGCCGGATAGAGCCGATGTTCCAATTGATGCACACGTTGCGCTAACCGTTCGACGTTATCATCAGGCAGTATGGGGCATTTGGCTTGCGCAATAAGCGGGCCGCCATCGAGTTCGGCGGTGACAAAATGCACCGAGCAGCCGTGTTCGCTATCGCCTTCATCGAGCGCGCGTTGATGTGTGTGCAGACCGGGATATTTCGGTAATAACGACGGATGAATATTGATCAGGCGACCGCCAAAATGCGTCACGATATCGCGACTTAATATCCGCATAAAACCCGCCAGAATGACCAAGTCTGCTTGATAGGCTTGCATGGCGCGTAACAGCGCCGCATCGAATTCGTCACGAGTGGCAAACGATTTGTGATTGATTACCTCGGTTTTAATACCGCGTTGCCGCGCGCGAATTAAGCCGTAAGCATCGGGGTTATTACTGATCACGGCAGCTACATCGGCGTCGATTTGACGGCGCGCCACCGCGTCAATAATCGCTTGCAGATTGCTACCGTTACCGGAAATTAAAATCAGAAGTTTGCTGCTCATTTTTCGGTATCAAATCCGAGAAGAATTGCCGTTAATGTGTGACTCATAAAAAAGGGCAGTGTGGACTGCCCTTATTGGATTACACCATTTCGACGAATGGGTCATCACCGTTGCCGTTACTCGCTACGTGTCCAATCAAGTAAGGCGTTTCACCCATGTTTTTCAATAAGGAAAATGCGGTGTCGACATCGTGTTCGGGCAGCGCAATCACCATACCGATGCCGCAATTAAAGGTGCGGTACATTTCGGTCATGTTGACATTGCCGGCCTGCTGCAACCATTTGAATACCGGCGGCAAGCTCCAGCTGCTGGCGTCGATCACGGCTTTGGTGCCATGCGGCAACACACGCGGCACATTTTCTAAAATGCCACCGCCGGTGATGTGCGCCATGGCGTGAACCGGAACTTGACGGATCAACGACAACATGGATTTGACGTAAATGCGGGTTGGTTCCATCAAGGCATCGGCTAATGTTTTGTTGCCGATCTGTTGATTCAAATCGGCTTGGCTGACTTCGATGATTTTTCGGATCAGCGAATAGCCATTGGAGTGCGGGCCGGACGCGGCGAGGCCAATCAATTTATCGCCCACGCGTACGTCGTGGCCGTCGATGATTTTCGATTTTTCAACCACGCCGACAGTAAAGCCGGCCAGATCGTAATCCCCTTGTTCGTACATGCCGGGCATTTCGGCGGTTTCACCACCGACCAGCGCGCAACCGGCCATTTCACAACCTTTGCCGATACCGGCCACCACATCGGCGGCGACATCGACACTGAGTTTGCCGGTGGCGTAATAATCGAGGAAGAACAGCGGCTCGGCACCTTGCACCACGATATCGTTGACGCACATCGCCACCAGATCGATACCGACGGTACCGTGACGGTGGAGATCAATGGCCAAACGCAGTTTGGTGCCAACGCCATCAGTACCGGCCACCAATACGGGTTCTTGCAATCCCGACGGCAGTGCGAACAGTGAGCCGAAGCCGCCGAGTCCGGCCAACACCTCTGGTCGGCGTGTACGATTGGCGACGTGTTTGATGCGTTCGACTAACGCATCACCAGCGTCAATATCGACACCTGCGTCTTTATAAGAAAGGGAGGGCTTGTTCGGGCTAGTCATGGTTGGGGCCAGCGAGAAAAAAGGGGCGCAAATTATAGGGGGCAAGCTGGCAAAAGTCATGGGAAAGCATGGCAACGGCGACGCTGTGGCCGCAGCAAAATTCAGTGTTTGGGCATAACGACGTCGCCATGGCAATTAACTGTCGTGGTAGCCAATCGCTGGATCTGCACAACCAGTTGCGAGGCTTCGGCGAATGTCGCCAAATGTTCGCGACTGTCGCTGCGCAGATGACAGCGACCCGATTGCTCTGCAAACCACGCGCTGCTGTCGTCTCGCCAGGCGCGTAGCGCCGAGTTGGCGGGATCTCGTTCGATGTCAGCGCTTTCGAAGTCGGTATCCCAAACGAGGGTGGCGATATCGTTTGGCCATGTAATCGCCGCCGCTTGATAAACATCGTGGTCGTAACGGGCGATTTCGAGAAAACGCTGCACGATGCGTTCGCGTTCGGTGCGAGCGCGAGTGACCGCATCGTAGAACGTCCAATCCATCAGGTGTTGAAGCGAGGGAGGGATCAAGCGCGCGACTTCATCGCGTTCTTTTTGGCGTGCCTGCTGCGCGCGTTCGTCATAGCGTCCAGAGCGCACGTAATCGACTAACTCAGGATGCTGAAAATCGCGCGCTTGTGAGGCATAGAATTCGAGCGTTTTGGGGCCGAGCGCATCGGGGTCAATCAACAGCACACCTTTTAGCCGGTGTTTTGCGTCTTCACTGTTTACATAGTGGGCGATGGCAAGATTGGCGCTGGCAAATCCAACCAGCACCACGCTTTCGGCTTTTAATTGTCGCAACAACGTCGGTAGCGCGCGTCCGAACGCTTGGTAGGATGTGCTGGGTGCCTGACCAAAACCGTGACCCGCGCGGTCGATGGCGAGAGTATTGAATTGTGTCGCCAGCATGGGTTGCAACAGCGCAAACCACGCACTATCACTGTGCCAACGTCCACTTGGACCAGAAAGCAAAACAATCGTCGTGGAATCAAGCGGTGCCTCGTCAGGCGAAAGGTGGCGCACGTGAAACACGTCACTCCCTAGGTTTAGCCACGAACTGCCTGGCGGCAGTTCAGCCATTGCGGCGTGGCAAAAAATAAACAAAACAAAAAGGCGCATTTGAAGAAAAATCTTTTCAGTGGCGACATCCTCGACACCTTGCCGCAGTCGTTAAGTGAATACAACGTCATTTCGCCGCTATCTCATCGGGTAAAAATACACAGTCGCGCGGCGCTCGTTTAATATTCCCGCACTTCCGGTCCCACCATTGATTTGAGTAAATATTGACCATGTTACGGTTTCGTCGAATTCTGGGTTTGTTGTTTTGCGGTCTGCTAAGTGGTTTGAATGGCGCGATGGCGGCGGAAGTCAGTCAACTGTATTCGGTGATCGTACCGGTGGTGGATCAATCCGACGCGGCCAAAAAAGCCGCCGAGATCGAGGCCATGAAAGCGGTGCTGATAAAAGTGTCGGGGTCATCGGCGGTGCTCACCATGACCGGCGTCACCGAAAATCTACCCAAGGCGCCCGCGTATATTCAACGCTTTCAATATCAACAATTAGACAGCGCGGTGAATTACAACGGCGTCGAAACCCGTCTGCGTTTGGAATTCAGTTTCGATGGTCGCGCCATCGAACGTTTGCTGCAATCCGCTTCGGCACCGATCTGGGGACTGCGTCGTCCGTTGGTACTGATTTGGTTGGTCGTGCAAGACGAAACGGGGCGGCACATTATCGGCAGTGACGACAATCCTGAATTAACGCGTGAATGGAACGAAGCGGCCGCGTTGCGGGGGGTTCCCAGCGTCTTACCGTTGTTTGATTTAGAAGAATCCAACGCGATTCAAGTGGCGGATGTGTACGGTCGTTTTATCGAGCCATTGCAGCTTCCGTCAAAAAAATACGGTGCTGAAGCCATGCTGGTCGGGCGATTGGAAAAAAATCAAAATAATTGGCAAGGACTGTGGACGTTCGCCCAAGGTAACTTGCGCAAAAGTATCAGTGCAGAAGGCAGCAGCACCGCCCAAGTTTTGCAATCCGCGATGGCGCAAATAGCCGAAACATTGGCGCAAAAATACGCCGTAGTTGTTGATCCCAGCAAAGAATCGGAAGTGTTATTGACAATGCATTCGCTACACACTGTTCAAGATTACGGTGCGGTGCAAAATTTGCTGCAAGGATTGCAAGTGGTGCGTCAAGTCGATGCGCGTGAAGTGGTGGATGATACGGTGGTGTTTGCCATTCGTTTAATTGCCGATGTCACGCTGTTGCAACAAGCCTTAAGCGCCGACACACGTTTGCAACTAACTGGCAACGAACTCAGTAACGCACTGGAGTATACGTGGCAACCTTGATGTGGCATCAGTTACCCAACGCGATCACGATATTACGCTGCTTACTTATTCCACCTTTTGTGTTGGCATTGCTGTGGCGCGACTACGCTATGGCGTTTCTGATTTTCGTTATTGCCGGCGCGTCGGATGCGGTTGACGGTTTTTTGGCAAAACGATTCGGTTGGCAATCCGCTTTCGGAGCCATGCTCGATCCGATCGCCGATAAATTATTATTGGTGACCGGATTCGGTTTATTGACGTTTTTAGCGTTATTACCGTGGTGGTTGTTTGCATTGGTGTTGTTACGTGATGTGATAATCGTGGCGGGAGCCGTGACTTATCATCGTTTGTTCGGACCATTTCCCATGCAACCGACTCGAATTTCAAAACTCAATACCGTTTTTCAGATCGCGCTTGTGGGGTTGAGTTTGTTTAGTGCTGCCGTTTATCCCCTGCCAACATGGGTTAGCGCAGTGCTAATCGCTTGCACTATTTTCACCACCGTTTGGAGCGGCGGTGATTACATTTACACGTGGAGTCTGCGTTATTACGCCCAATTGGGGAAACACCATGAACGTTAAGCCCTCGTGGTTGCTGGGGATAGTTGCTTTACTGCTGTTGTATGTTTTAAGCGGCGTGTTATTGCCGTTTTTAGCGGCAGGTGCGCTAGCGTATTTGTTCGCGCCGTGGGTTAACCGTTTTGTTGCTTTGCGATTTCCCCGCGCCATGGCGGTGACGATCGTATTGATCTCGGTTGTCAGTATTTTTACCTTGGTTTTATTGCTCATCGTGCCGTTGTTGCAACACGAAACCGGATTGATTGCCGAGCGCATTCCCGCTGCTATTGGATGGCTCGAACAAACGATGCTGCCTAAATTGTCTCAATGGCTGGGCAGTCAAATCGTTTGGGATCTGGATTATTTAAAACAACAAGCATCGGCGCAAATTCCGGCCATGAAAGACGCCGCTTTATCGATCTTGGGAACGGTAAGCCATTCAGGGTTGGCGCTTATCGCCAGTATCGCCAAACTGGTTTTAATTCCGGTCATTCTGTTTTATTTATTGCTCGATTGGCCCGAGATCGTGACGCGTGCAAGCACGCTGATACCGCGTCCTTATCTTCCTAAAATGAGCGCTATCGCCGCTGAATGCGACGAGGTGTTGGCCAGTTTTGTGCGCGGCCAAATGGCAGTGATGTTGTGTTTGGCGATTTATTATTCCGCTGGTTTATGGTTGGCGGGATTGGACGTCGCCTTAGCAGTTGGACTGCTCACTGGCTTGTTGTGTTTTGTGCCGTATTTAGGATTTTCATTGGGACTGTTGCTGGGAATGTTATCCGGCTTACTGCAATTCGGTGACGTAAAATCCTTAATCGGCATTGCCGCCGTATTTGTTGGCGGACAAGTGTTAGAAGGCATGGTGTTGCAACCCTTGTTATTAGGTAATCGCATCGGTTTGCATCCCGTTGCGGTTATTTTCGCGATTTTAGCGGGCGGCGAATTATTCGGTTTTACTGGCGTGTTATTAGCGTTGCCAACGGCGGCGGTGGTGGTGGTGGTGCTACGCCACGGCAAAGTTCGCTACGAGCAATCACGTTTTTATCGCGGTGACGAGCGCGATCACGCTGCGCTCGTAGTCAATGAACCTGCCACCGACAAACAGAATGCCGCAAAAAGCCAAACTGCGGTAACCCAGACCGCTTCTGAAGAAAAATAACAATGCGGCAATTGCCTTTAGAGATTCAATTACGGATCGACGCCACTTTTGATAATTTTATCGTTGGGCGCAATCAAATACTGTTGCAACAATTGCAATGGCTAACACAAGAACCGCGCTCAACGATGATGCTATGGCATGGCACGCATGGCAGCGGTTGTACGCATTTGGCACACGCACTGACCGCTGCAGCCAGCGAGCGTCAGCAACGCGCCGTTTATTTGCCATTGCAATGGCCCGATCTGCATCCGGATCATCTCGACGGACTGGAATTTTGCGATTTAGTCGTGTTGGACGACGTGGATCGTGTCAGCCATTCTCTCGATTGGTGCGTCGCTTTATTTCGTCTGTATAACGCCATCAACGATCGTGGCGGAGCGTTGGCCTTAGCGACACACGCGCCGCCCAATGACATGGCGTGCGCGCTCGCTGATTGGAAAACACGATTAACCAGCACCACCGTGTTCGCCATTTCCGAACTAAACGACGACGAAAAAATGGCATTGCTGATGCGCCGTGCCACCGAACTGGGATTGCAACTAGGACAAGACAGCGCGGCGTTCTTAATCAACCGACAATCGCGTTCGTTACCACAATTATTGGCCTCGCTAGATAAACTCGACGCCGCGTCATTAGCAGAACAGCGACGCTTGACGCTGCCCTTTATCAAACACGTTCTGCAGTTGTAGAGGCAATGGCCGGTATTTTTTACGCCACCGAAAACCGCTGTCGTTTTAACGTCGCACGACGGCGGGCGTGAAGCGGCATGACGATGCCGAGCAAGGCATAGACGGACGGTGCCATTAAAGCCCAGCGCAGCGGCAACAGCGCACACATCACAATCGACAACACTCCGGTTGCTCCCAATAGCAAAAACGCGATACGCCCCGAGCGTGCATCGAAAACATCGGAGGCTGTCAGTGCCAATGTGTCGGCCTGATTTTCGGCGTGACGATAGAGCAACACCATGATCACGCACATCAACGTAAAACCGATGCCGTAAATCGTAAACAGCGCCAGTAGATCATGAGCGGACGAGGCCGTGAACGACGCGCGCAGATACCCGCCCGACACCCAATGCATAAAGCCGCTAAACATCAAACGCAACGGGTACACAAAAACCATTACCGTAAACACAAACAAACACGTCAACCACACGGTTTTGCTGTCGCTTAAGGGGTAGCGTTGTGACCACGTGGAATGATGGTGCCAAAACATCATCAGCAACGCGCCGCTGGCGACGAAAGCCGGTATCGCTTTCATGGATTGCAGTAGTTCGTCCACCGATGAGGGCAGTGCATCGAACGAGATCACCAACATGGTGAGCGCAAAAGCGAATGCCGCATCGGTGAAGGCCTCGATGCGTGTTGCGGGGCGTTGGGTGGTCGGCATGATGGAAGTGGCTCTTGATAGATGAGGCGGCGCCGCATACGCGAGCAACGTGCGCCAACTAAACAGGCGAGAAGTGTACTCGATAGCCAGTAAGGCGCAGCAACGCCTTGGCCGCTTCAAAACAAGCGGGTAAAAAAAAGCCACCTGACGGCGGCTGGAGATGAGGGCCGACACAAGGTCAGCTTTATTTCCTTTTGATTATTAACCATCAATGGCACAAGCACGGGCGATGGGGGATGCCAACGTAGCTCGCAACGCGACGGCTATGACGCGATGCTCGGATCTTTTGTCGCCACGGATATTGAGCTAGATCATGTTTTATTAAAAACCCGATCGGCGCGTTATTTTCTTTCCTATTAATAGATCGAATATTCCCGCGCGTTGCCAAATTTCACGCAATGATTTTTCGCAACAATCTCATTGCAAATAAAAAGAAAAAATAATCGTCTGATCAACGTGACTCTCGCCTGCGTCAATAAGTTGATCTGCCTTAAGTTTTTCAGATCCCTTCTTTTGATTCGCATCAATCGCGTTATTTCTTTGCGCCGTATTGTGGCGAAGCCGGAGCAAGGCAAATGCCATTATTAAACCGGCTGTGGAGGAAATTATGAAGCAATTAATGATGCGTTCAGTCGCCTTGGCGGTGGCCATCGTGGTGAGTGGAATTAGCATTGCGGCCGAAACGCCCGCGTTGACACCCGCCGAAAAAGAGAGCGCGAAAAAAATTTATTTTGAACGCTGCGCCGGTTGCCATGGTGTGCTACGAAAAGGCGCAACCGGAAAAAATCTTGAACCGGAATGGAAAAAAACGCTGCCAGATGGAACGGTGCAAGACGGCGGTACATTAAAGCTCGGTACTTCGCGACTGGAAAAAATTATCGCGCACGGAACCGAGGGTGGCATGGTGAACTTTGACGATCTATTAAGTTAGGAAGAAATAAACTTGATGGCGCGTTACATTCAAAACAAACCGGATGTGCCGCCTGAGTTTTCAATGACTGATATGAAAAAATCCTGGAACGTTATCGTTCCGGTCGATAAACGTCCTAAGAAACCAGAACATAAAGTCAATCTAAAAAATGTCTTTGCAGTCACGCTGCGCGATTCAGGTGAAGTAGCCATTATTGATGGCGACACAAAAGATATTTGGAATATCGTTAAAACTGGTTACGCCGTTCACATTTCGCGGATGTCGCATTCCGGACGTTATATTTACACCATTGGTCGCGATGGTTTGCTTTCATTGATTGATCTGTGGATGAAGCAGCCGGCAGTGGTCGCAACGGTGCGAGTCGGTTATGACGCTCGTTCGGTCGATACTTCCAAGTTCAAGGGCTTTGAAGATAAATATGCGATCGCCGGTTCATATTGGCCACCGCAATACGCGATTATGGATGGCGAAACATTAGAACCGTTTAAAATTGTCGGCACACGCGGCATGACGGTTGACGGTGAATACCATCCAGAACCACGTGTCGCGTCAATTGTGGCGTCGCATATCAAACCGGAGTGGGTGGTCAACGTCAAAGAAACCGGTCAGATCTTGTTGGTCGATTATGCGGATATTAAGAATTTAAAAACCACGACGATTGAATCGGCAAAATTCCTGCACGATGGTGGTTGGGATTCGACCAAACGCTATTTCTTAGTAGCAGCCAATGCGTCCAATAAAGTGGCCGTGGTTGATACGAAAGAAGGCAAATTAGCGGCGTTGGTAGACACCGCAAAAATTCCGCATCCGGGTCGCGGCGCTAACTTTAATCATCCGAAATTTGGTCCAGTTTGGGCGACCGGTCACTTGGGTGCCGATGTGATCTCGTTTATCGGTACCGATCCGGAAAAGCATCCGCAATTTGCGTGGAAAGTGGTGCAAGAACTCAAAAATAACGGTTCCGGAAATCTGTTTGTTAAAACCCATCCGAAATCGAAAAACTTTTGGGCCGATGCACCGCAAAATCCAGAGCGTGAAGTTGCCGAGTCTGTTTCAGTTTGGAGTTTGGACGGTTTAGATAAAGCGCCTGAAGTGATCAATGTCGCGCAATTAGCCGGACTGCCCGATAGCAAAGCGACCAAACGCGCCGTGCATCCTGAATACAGCGCAGATGGTACCGAGGTGTGGATCTCGTTGTGGGCCGGAAAAACTGAACCATCGGCGATCGTGATATTTGATGACGCAACACGTAAAGTGAAAAAAGTCATTAAAGATCCACGCATGATCACCCCGACCGGAAAATTCAATTTGTACAACACTCAACAAGACGTTTACTAACTCGTCGCAAGGGAAACGCTTTGCTGCGTTTCCCTTGCGGTAAAACTTTGATGGAGTTATAGCATGAGTGATACATCCACGCCGGTAGGCCGCTTTAAGCGATTCTGGCAATTCTTGCGTCGCCCCAGCGGCACATTTTCAGTTTTATCCATTGTGATAGTTGGTATGGTCAGCGGCGTATTGTTTTGGGGCGGTTTTCACACAGCCATGGAAGCAACCAATACCTTGGATTTTTGCATCAGTTGTCACGAAATGCGTGACAACGTTTATCCCGAATATCAGCAAACCATCCACTACAGCAATCGCACTGGTGTGCGCGCAGTGTGTTCCGATTGTCATGTGCCGCGTGAATGGGGCTACAAAGTAAAACGCAAAATCGAAGCCACTAAAGAGTTGTGGGGGAAAATGGTTGGCACCATTGATACGCGCGAAAAATTTCAAGCCAAACGGTTGGAGTTGGCGCGGCATGAATGGGCGCGCATGAAAGCCAGCGACTCACGAGAATGTCGCAACTGTCACGGTTTCGATGGAATGAATTTCGACCTGCAAAAAAAGCGCTCGTCGAAACAGCATGAAATGGCACGCGAAGATGGCATGACGTGTATTGATTGTCATAAAGGTATTGCGCATCAAAAGCCGGAAGGCATGACTGAAGAAGATGATTTATAAGGAGAGAAAAATGAAACTGTTTTTTAAGGCCGCGAGTGTCGCATTAGCGGTGAGTAGCGCAGCATGGGCGGGTGCGCCGGATTGGAACAAAGTACCGAGTCGCACCATCACCGTTTTTTATCCCGGCGCTTCGCCCATCGAGTGGGTCACCAAAGGTACTGCGCACGGTGGCGCACGTATGTTAAAAAAAGGCGAAACCTGTGCCGGTTGTCACGATGAAGAAACCGCCGATATGGGCTTGAAAATGGTGAAAGGACTGAAAAACGAAGCAACGCCACCAGCGGGAAAAGCGGCTTCTATTCCTGTCAGCGTGCAAGCTGCGTACGACGATAACCACGTGTATTTTCGGTTTATCTGGAAGCAACCAGAGGGCAGCGGTTCGCTGAATATGGATAAAAAAAATGCGGTCAAGTTGGCGATTATGTTAGACGATAATAAAGTCGAAATGGCATCGCAAAGTGGCTGTTGGCAAGCCTGTCATGAAGACGCGCGCACCATGCCGGGATCAAAAGATGAAAAGAAAACCAAATATATTAAAGACGGTAATCTGGCCAACGGTGTTTACTACGATCTCATGCAATGGTTGAGCAATGATAAAGCGGTGGATGGGCATATTGCCGATACTCGCGTCATGAGTGGCGGCAGTGCATTGGTGTCAGCGGTGGGTAAACAAAATAACGGTCAATGGGATGTGGTGTTTACCCGTAAATTAAAAGGTGGCAGCGGCGACATCACCATGGTTGCCGGCAATAAATATAATTTCGGTTTTGCCATTCATGATGATCATGCTGGTGGACGTTTTCACCACGTTTCATTAGGTTACACAGTGGGACTTGGCGTCGACGCCGACATTAAAGCCAGCAAATAACACCATTTAGTGCGGCAATAAGAAGCAGGGTAATGAAGTTCATTCCCTGCTTTTTTTATGGGTACAACGATTGATAATCAATCAACGCCATTTGTTTTTGGTATTAGTGACGTTCCCACTGATTGGTTAAATGGTTCGCCATGGATAAAAGTTGATTCGACCGGTCAACGAATATTTTGGTTTCAAACTGCGCATGATAGGCCGAACGGATGGCGCGTTTTTGCTCTCCAAACAATGACTCCATTTCAGTCCACTCGGATTTCATTTCGGCATTCGGCACGCGATCACGCAAGGTCGATAAAATAATATCGGATTGTTGAACGCTTTGATTCAACGCATCCGCCAAATGATTGATGGGAAGTTGATGATTCCAGACGAGGTACCATTTGGCTTGTCGCTGACTGAGCATACGCATACGCCCCATCAGATTCACCGCCGATGGATCTTTGTAGCCATAGTCAGCTTCAAAACGCTTCATCACTTTTTCACAACCATCAAGCAGACGCTCGGATAACGCCACCACTTCTTTTAAATCACGGTGTTCACGCAAAAGCTGAGTTTGGTAGGCCGAAAACAGTTCGTTAACATATTGCAAGGCAGCGCGTGTGGTGTCGTTGTGAGCGTGTGAAGTCAACCAGTTTTGCGATTGTGAAAAACGCGTGAGATTTGCCGATAATTGCGTACGTTTTTCGTCTTCATTAATGTCATCACGCAAAGCCAAGACGGCGGCTTGTTGACTGAGCATCCGTTGTTTTCCGGCGATGTTTAATAGCTCGTTTTGTGTGAGTGAATCATTTGCCAATAACGGCAACGATAGCAGTAGGGCAGCGCCCGCAATGGCGCAACGAAAAGAGCAACGAATGAAATGGCGCATAGTGTTCCTGCGTAACGGGTAAATAAAGCGAATAGCCCTGTGGCAACAGGGCTAAAGCGCGAACGTGATGAGTAATTGCCAGTGACTACCATTGACCGCGTATTGTCACCGATAAGTAGCGACCGGGCTGTGATAACAGCGGAATCGCTGGGTGGTCGTTTTCCAGTGACTTAATGTCAGTCCATTGCCACCAAGTCTTATCGCCTAGATTGAAAACTCCCGCCGTGGCTGACCAATGTGAATGGAATTTCCAGTCCATTGACAGATCAAATATCGCATAGCCATGCACCGATTTCAGATCGGTTTTGCTTTCGTCGATATGTTTTTTATCATCGGCAAAACGGACGCAAAATTGCGCGCGAAGATCGTCGTCATTGGTATCCCAGATCACGCCGACACTGCCGTTTGGCGGTGCGATGCTGTTGAGGTCAAGATGATTGTCACGATTTTCGCCCTTGCCGTAGTACAGCGCAGAACGTAGCGAGAATCGACCGATGCTTGATTTCGGTAACTCCGTCAGGCTTTGCATTTCAAGGCCGTAAATGCGTGCTTCATTTATATTTTGCGATTGGAATAAAGTATCGCCGCTTTCGGGGTCAACACCGAGATTGACTTTGGTTTCAATAAATTCATCGAAGCGAGTGTAAAACACGCCGACTTCCCATTGTTGGGTGGCCGAAATGTTGCGCCACCCCATTTCTAAGCCCGTTGATTCTTCTGGTTTCAGATTCGGATTAGGCAACGCACGCAAATGCAGTGACGGAATATACAAACCGATATTGGCATCTTCAAAAGGTGGTGAACGAAATCCTTTAGACCATTGCCAATACACACTGTTGTCAGCGTCCCACTGGTAAACCAAACCTAATTTCGGTGTGAGCGATTGTTGTTCGATGTCTACCGGTTCAGCGCCCGGATTATCTTGCTGCCAGAGCGTGTCGGTGCGAGCATTGAGATCATAGCGTTCATAACGCAGTGCGGGTAATAACAACCAGCGCTCACCTAATGTAATTTCATCGTTCCAATAAATAGCGCGTTCATTAATGGTGGATAAAGGAAAGTCGCGCACCGGTAGATTTTCGCCTAAAACGGTGGAGCTAATAACGCCGCTGGTCAAATCGCGTTGCTCACCATTTCGCTGCTCGTCGATATCGGTTTTGGTCCACTCTACGCCATACACGGAATGATGTTGAAGATCCAAGAAATCAAACGATTGTGCGACCTGCGCGTTCAACCCGCTGACATCAAAGTGATAATCGAATTCGCGCCGTAGTTGCAACGGTCGATTACGAACGGTACGGCGCTCATCGCTGTTTTGTTGTGTTCGTACGTTTTGGCGATAAGCGGTCACCACGCTGTAATCATTGCCTTTTCCCCAATCCGTTTGCCACTGCAATGACAAGCGTTCACGGCGACTATTATCGTCGCCATTTAATGCAGTGGTGGTCGCAAAGCGACCGTATCCAATTAGTGAATGCAACGCGGTTTGTGCAGCTTTATCCATGGATTCAGCGGTCATTTCAATGCGATGACCTTGCGCGCTTTCCCACACCACTTTGGCGAGCCCGCTCTGTTGTGTGTATTGCTTTTCGTCTTCTCGGTCGCTTTTCGCACTGTGGTCAGTTTGTGCGCCTTCGCGCGTGGCGTAAGTCAGTAGCGCGGATAAATTTTGCTGCGCAAAGGCTCCGGTCAGTGTCACGATTTGACTGGCGTCTTTGCCATCGTAGGCACTGCGTAGGGCGACGTAATCGTGGCCGTTGCTGCGTTGCAATAAATCGTTTGGGTCGAGCGTGGTAAAACTAACAACGCCACCAACCGCATCGCTACCGTACAGTGATGAAGCGGGACCATGCAGCACCTCGATACGATGAATCGCATCAAGATCCAACAGATCGCGACCGCTGTTGGAATAGTTTCCAATATCAAATTGATCCGCCACAGGAATGCCATCGACCAGTATGGCCACGCGATTTTCGCCGATCCCTCTGATCGCGATGGAGCTGCTACCAAAACGTGTGCCACTGTTATCGACGTTAATGCCGGGTTCATAACGAAACAGGTCACTGAGAGAATTGACTAAATTTTCGTTAATAAACGCATCGTCGATATCACTCACCATACCGGCGACATCCTGTATCGGACGTGGTGCACGCGCCGCGATCACGACAATGTGTTCGGCGTCATTTTCATCGTCGGCCAGTGCAACGCCGGTTGTTGCTAATAATTGGAGGGTTAATGCGGAAAGTGCGAAGGCGCGTTTTTTCATGGTCGTTATCCCGTGAATTCATTTCGTGCATTATCGGTGACGGAAATACCGCAATGCTGACGGCGATCAACTGGTGATTTTTTTACGCAAAAAGCCGCACGGGAGTTGACCGAAAACAAACACTGGAATGGGATAAAAAAGAGTAAAACTGGAGCGGTGGTTAACGGGTCAATAAGCGATAGACCTGCAACAGAGCGTGCGGTAATTGTTCTGGCTTTCGCAACACAACATAATGCTGTTGACCGAACATATAAGGCAGGTAATTCGATGCCTTATCATCAATGGTAATACAAAACGGCGTTATTCCATGCTGCCGAGCCTCAATGACAGCGTGACGTGTGTCTTCAATGCCGAAACGTCCCTCGTAATGATCCATATCATTGGGTTTGCCATCGGATAATAAGAATAATAATTTTTGTTTGGTATGTTGCCGTTGCAGTTGCTGTGTAGCGGCACGAAGGGCGGCGCCAACACGCGTGTAATACCCCGGCTTTAACGCTGCGATGCGTTGTTTGACGGTATTGCCGTATTTTTCGTCGAATCGTTTCAGTTCATACAAGCGCACCGGATCGCGGCGCAGCGAGTAAAATCCCTGTAGGGCAAAAGGATCGCGGCAGGCATCTAGGGCATCACCAAAGAGCATCAAGGCATCTTTAATGACATCAATGACACGTTGATCGTTATTGATATGACTTTCGGTCGACCGTGATAAATCTGCCAATAACAAGCACGATAAGTCGCGCTGGCGTTTACGCACCGTTTGATACAAACGCGAGGCATCGACATGTCCGTAACGACGCTCCGAAAAATGCCGAACCACGGCATCCAATTCGATTTCATGACCATCCGGTTGATGGTGCAAGGTTTCATTGCGCGGCGTCAGTGCTTGAAATTGCCGTCGTAACTGACGACTGACGTGTTGCAGCCGTTCGTCGTACACGGTATTGACTTCGGTTTTTAATTGCATCGGCACAATGCGGCAGCGATCGGCGATTAATTGTTGTTTTTTATAATCCCATTCCGGAACGGTCCAGCCTTCGCTAAGTGGAATGTCATCATCAATGGCCGCCGGCAAGTCGAGATCGAATTTGATTCGACTTTTCCGTGGCGATTGGTCTTGCGTCACGCTTAACGATTCTAAATCGTCCGCTGCCGATAAATTGTCTTCGTCATCATCATCGGTGCTGCGATTAATGTTGAGGTTTTCGGCCCAGCTTAAAATACTTTCGGCGCGAAAAAAAACGACGATCGGACTGCGTGATGGACTTTCATTGGCCTGTTCAGCTTGACGTTTAACATTGCCACCTTCGCGTGCCTTGGCGTTCTCATTCGGCGTTTCGTTGTTGTTCGTGGTTTGTTGCTTTTGATAAGCAGAGCTTCGGTTAAAACGAAACCACAGACAAACCGGAAGCCGTGCGTCGTCGTAAAGTACATCGGCATCGTTATCGAGCGCACGGTCAGGATCTAGCACGGCCTGACGGATGACGCTTTCCTGTTTGTCATTGCAGGTTTGTCGATATTGATCGCGCTGATCGAGGAGGGCTGCCACCAGTGCGCGATAACGCGATCGCAGCGCCGGATAACGTTGTAATGTGGCCTGCGTCGCCCGCACATTGCGCGTAAACCATGCCCCCTCGGCGGCCAAAAATTGTGGTGCCGCACTCAACCACCACCAGTACAGATCTTGATTGAGTTCTTGCTGTGGAAAATAATTTATTGCGGCCGGTAATAACAGCTTGTCGTGGTCGATAAGCGCATCAAAAATGCCGTTGTGAGTACCGGCGACTTTTTGCCAAAACTGGCGCGGACCCCGCTTCGAGTTATCCTGTCCAACGGCAATTTGCATAGCGGCATTGCCGCCCAGTGCGCGAAAAAAAATAGGAGCAACTTTTTCGATATCGCGTAAAAAAACCGTCTGTTCGCGATGGCCATTCGCGGCCAAGCGCGTGGCCGTTTTATGCCACAGTTCGCCGATGAACTCTTCCATACCCGATCTGCTTAGTCAAAAAAACCACGCGCCACTTGGTAGAGCGCGCGTTGCGTGTCATGGTCGTCGCTTAACGGTTCGATGATGCCGGCGTTGATCGCGGGCAACGCGGCCATTCCGCTTACCATCAACGTAGCGGTGTATACCAATAATCGTGTGCTGACTACTTCTTCGAGATCGTGATCTTTTAATTGGCGAATGGCGTGCGCCAGCTCCACCAATCGCTGCGTTGGCAACAAGGCTAATCCGGTTTCATTCTGCACGATTTGCGCTTCAATGGCGGGCGGCGGAAAATCTAGCGTGATCGCAACAAAACGTTGACGCGTGCTTGGTTTTAAACTTTTAAGAATGTTTTGATAGCCGGGGTTAAATGACACCACGATCATAAATTCTGATGGCGCGTGTAATTCTTCGCCGGTACGTTCAATGGGTAAAATCCGTCGATCATCTGTTAATGGATGTAACACCACCGTGGTGTCTTTGCGAGCTTCAACGATTTCATCTAAATAACAAATACCGCCACCGCGAACGGCGCGCGTTAACGGCCCGTCACTCCAATAGGTTTCGTTAGCGCCAATTAAATGGCGTCCCACTAGATCGGCGGCACTTAAATCATCGTGACATGAAACGGTGATTAACGGACGCGCCAATTTGGCGGCCATGTGTTGGACAAATCGTGTTTTACCACAACCGGTAGGACCCTTTATCAGTAAGGGTAATTGGTTGCGCCAAGCGTATTCAAATAACTCGCATTCATTGGCCACCGGATGGTAATACGGAATGGTTTTGCAATCGAGTTCGTGCAAATTGGCGGGCATAATAAAACGTCCTGCATGGGTATTACGGTGGGTGTTTTTATTGCAATGACAACCGCGTCGGTAACGCTGTTGTCATTGCGTCTTACGGTATTAAGCTGTTGCGGTTTTATCTTTGGCAAAGAAGCTATAGAGATAAACCACTAAGCCAATCAGGAATACCACACCGGCAAATTCACGCATCCAATAAATCACGTTGATTTTTTCTTGCACCACCATAAAGGATTGCGGGGCATCGGTGTAACGTTGCAACCAAACTTGCACGATGCCGGCTGCCGTTAAAAAGAAGGTAATAAATACCATCGCTACCGTCATTAACCAGAACCCCCACATTTCAATCACTTGAGCGTGATTGCTGTTGGCGGTGCGGCCACGTAAGGTCGGCATGGCGTACGAGATCATGGTCATCACGATCATGGCGTAAGCGCCGTAAAACGCCATGTGGCCATGTGACGCGGTTAATTGCGTACCGTGGGTGTAATAGTTAACGGGGGCCAGCGTGTGAATAAAGCCCCACACACCTGCACCTAAAAACGCCATCACGCCGGTTCCCATCGCCCACAATACGGCGGCTTTGTTGGGATGTTCACGACGACGTTGATTCACCATATTAAATGCAAACAGCGTCATCATGAAAAAGGGTATGGGTTCTAGTGCCGAGAAAAATGAACCGATCGGTTGCCAGAATTCCGGAGTACCAATCCAGAAATAATGATGGCCAGTTCCGATAATACCGGTGACTAAGGTCATCGCGATGATCAAGTACAACCATTTTTCGATCACTTCACGATCAACACCGGTCACTTTAATTAGTACGAAGGCCAAAATGGCACCGAGAATTAATTCCCACACGCCTTCTACCCACAGGTGAACCACCCACCACCAGTAATATTTATCTTTGACCAAATTATCCGGGTTGTAGAATGAAAACAAAAAGAACACCGCTAGTCCGACTAAGCCTAAAACCAGCACTAAGCTAATCGCAGTTTTGCGACCACGTAACACGGTCATACCGATATTGAAAATAAACGCGAGCGCGACAATGACAATGCCAACCTTGGTCGGTAGGGGTTGTTCTAAAAACTCACGACCCATCGTAGCCAATAGATTATTTCCGGTCATATCGGCTAGTGCGGCATAAGGAACCAGTAAATAACTGGCGACCGTAATGGCACCGGCAATTAAAAATATCCAGAACATAATTTTTGCTAATTTTGGTGAATACAACTCGCATTCAGATTCTTCTGGAACCAAATAATACGCGGCACCCATAAAGCCGAATAACAACCAGACGATAAGCAAGTTGGTGTGCACCATACGCGCGACATTAAACGGAATGGCGGGAAATAAAAAATCACCCCAAACGTACTGCAAGCCCATGATCAGGCCAAATAATATCTGACCGACGAAGAGGCCGAGCGCAGCAATAAAGTAGGGTTTTGCGACAGCTTGTGATTGATATTGCATGATAGGTTCCCCTCTTACCCTTCGATATTCGGTGGCCATTTCTGGGTGTCGATTTCCGACGTCCATTTCAAGAACGCGACTAAGTCATCGAGCTCTTGTTCACTTAAATGGAATTGCGGCATTTGACGACGTCCCGGCGCATTGGTCGGTTGCATTTTGATCCAGGCTTTAATGAAATCACCGCCACGACGGGGATATACATTGCCTAATTCGGGTGCGAAATACGCGCCTTCACCTAATAATGTATGGCAACCAATGCAGTTATTTTTTTCCCACACCAACTTACCGCGCGCCACCGATTCGGTGATGTTTTCGGGGTGTGATGATTTGGTAAAATGTTGATGCGATTGAAAGGTCAGCCCAAGAAAAAGCAGAAAGAAAAATACGGCGCTACCATAAAAAATATTGCGCGCCGCCTGTGACGTGAGTTTACCGGCCATGTTGGCTCCTTTTTGTCGAGAAGGCCCGCTTAAGATCGCGCGTTGACGATGTCACCGGATTGACTACGCTCAAGTCGGCGCGTCTAACTCGAATAATTGCTTGATGCAAATCAAGCGGATGCGTTGCAGCAGAATGGTCGCTTCAAAACGACCGTCGCGAAAGCGAACACTTCGGTAATAGCAGGAATTTAAGTGAGGGTATTTTTATGAGCGAACGCGAGCGCGGGATCGTGAAATGGTTTAACGACGAAAAAGGATGCGGATTTGTGGCGCGCCCAGATGATCGTGGTGACGCGTTGCTGACGCGTGCCTCCTTACGTGCCGGTGAGTCCGTCGCGTTGTGCGATGGGCAGTGGGTGGAGTTTTCGGTCGCGGTGGGTACGACGGTTTGCGAGGCGCGCGATGTGACCATCATCAACGAGTAGGTCGCCTTGCGTATAATGCGGCACATGTTTGTGAAGTGAGTTTTTCGATGTCTGCCGTTCCCGACGCCGTTGCGCTATCCATTCCCCCGACCTTAGCCCCCAAAGAGTTTGACCGTGCTGAACGTGATGCTCTGAGAGCGCGCATCAAAGCCCAGCTGGTGGCGCACGATGCGGTGCTGGTGGCGCACTATTACACCGATCCTGATATTCAACAGTTGGCCGAAGAAACCGGTGGCTGCGTGTCCGACTCGCTTGAAATGGCACGCTTCGGCAGCCGTCACTCGGCACAAACGCTGGTGGTCGCGGGGGTGCGCTTTATGGGCGAAACCGCCAAGATCTTGAATCCGGAAAAACGCGTCGTTATGCCGACGCTGGCCGCCGAGTGTTCGCTCGATTTGGGCTGTCCTAGTGAGGCGTTTACCGCGTTTTGTGATGCCCACCCAGACCGCACGGTGGTGGTGTATGCCAACACCTCAGCGGCGGTAAAAGCACGCGCCGACTGGGTCGTGACGTCGAGCATTGCGGTCGAAATTGTCGAGCATTTGCAGGCTCGGGGCGACAAGCTGATCTGGGCGCCCGACGTTAATCTGGGGCGCTACATTCAAGAAAAAACCGGTGCCGATATGTTGCTGTGGAACGGCACGTGCGTGGTCCACGACGAGTTCAAGGCCAAAGCGTTACGACAAGCCAAACAGATGTTTCCGCACGCGGCAGTGCTGGTGCATCCTGAATCGCCGCAAAATGTAATCGCGCTGGCCGACGCCGTCGGTTCGACATCGCAATTAATTGCAGCGGCCAAGTCGCTACCGCAGCAACAATTAATTGTCGCTACCGATGGCGGTATTTTTTACAAAATGCAGCAGGCCGTTCCCGACAAAGAATTGATTATTGCGCCCACGGCCGGCAATGCTGGAACCTGTCGCTCGTGCGCACATTGCCCGTGGATGCGTATGAACGCACTGGATAATCTGGCGGCGGTATTTGAAGAAGGTGGACACGAAATCGACGTGGCTCCGTCACTCATTCCGTTGGCCGTGCGTTCGCTAAATCGAATGATTGAATTTGCCGCCATACGCGGCGTCAAAGCCACTGGACGAACATAAATTCTTTTATTACGGAGCGTAAAAATGAACATAACAAAATGGTTGTGCGTAGTTGTTCTATTTAGCGGCGTTAGCATCGCCGCCGACGATATGGCGTTGAAAGCGGCGATTGCCGGCCCACAACGCGATCCGGTTAATGTGCGTCGCGACGCATTTCGCCATCCCTATGAAACCTTGTCATTTTTCGGCATCCGACCGGATATGACCGTAGTGGAAGTGTGGCCCGGTGGCGGGTGGTATGCCGAGATATTGGCTCCTTACTTGCGCGAAAGAGGGCAGTATTACGCCGCACATTTTCCGGCTGATGCAGGCGGCTATTACGGACGAAACTATGCAGCATGGAAGCAAAAAATCGGTTCTCGCACTGACGTGTTTGCTAAAACGCACACCACCGCTTTTATGCCGCCTACGACCACCGAGATCGCGCCGCGCAACTCGGCTGATATGGTTCTGACGTTTCGCAATGTGCATAACTGGTATATGAATGGTGGCGGCGAGGCCAACGTGAAAGCGGCTTTCAAAGCGTTTCACAATGCGTTGAAACCCGGTGGTGTTTTAGGCGTGGTCGAACACCGTTTACCGGCCGACCGGTCGCCATCCGATATGGAAAAATCCGGTTATATTCCGGAGACATTTGTGATCAAAATAGCGGAGAGTGTCGGTTTTAAATTGGTCGCTAAATCGGATATTAACGCCAACGCAAAAGACAGCGCCGATCACCCCGAGGGCGTGTGGACGTTACCGCCAACCTTGGCGTTGAAAGATCAAGATCGTGAAAAGTATCTGGCCATCGGTGAAAGCGATCGCATGACGCTTAAGTTTATAAAATAGAAAAAAGCAAACCGCCAATCGACGGATTGGCGTTTTGCTTTGGCGCGCTACACAGGCTTTATGTCAATTAACTGCTCAACTTTTTGCGGCGCGCTCGGCTAATAAAAATTCTAAGCTAGCAAAAGCGTGACGCAAGTGGGGAATAACAATCGACCCGCCAATGATAAGCGCAATATTAAACGCTTCTTCCACTTCTTCTTTGCTACAGCCTTGTTGAACGCAGGTGTCGAGGTGGTAATCAATGCAATCATTACAACGCAGCACCATCGATCCGACCAAGCCCATTAACTCTTTATTCTTGCGCGAAATCGCGCCGTCTTCATAGGTGATTTTGTCGAGCGACATTAATCGCTTGATGGCGAGATTGTCGGTTTTAAGGATGAGTTCATTTCCGGCATGACGTTTTTTGCGAAACTCTTCAAAGGCATGAGACATAATAGGGTATCAAAAAAAATCGGCTTCAACACGAAGCGCACTCAGTACAGGATGTTTTCACTACAAACAACAACAATTATTGCAAAGCGCTATTAAGGTTATACACCTTAATCAGGTTTACTTCGTGATATTCATGTCGAGAGTGAACGGCGTGTTGCAGCCACACGTTGTAGGAGCGACTTTAGTCGCAAATAATGCTGATTTGCGACTAAAGCTGCTCATGCTTAAGTATGGCAGGACATTTAGCTGATCTAAATCCATGTTTAGTGTAGAAGTTGATTCATTTTTTAGAACGATCAAGCTACCGCCGCTTCAATACGACTTTCCAAAACCGCATCCAGAGCATCTTCTAACGCCGTACATAAATCACTGGCGTCTTCAATACCAATCGACAA
The DNA here is from genome assembly GCA_964650615.1 of uncultured Pseudomonadaceae bacterium. Taxonomy (GTDB): domain Bacteria; phylum Pseudomonadota; class Gammaproteobacteria; order Enterobacterales; family Permianibacteraceae; genus Permianibacter. Next base: position 25,679 of record CAZYUS010000014.1, read on the forward strand.
GCGCAGCAACGTATCGCTAATACCAGCACGTTGACGCGCCTCTGGTTCCATTGAGGCATGTGTCATTGAAGCAGTGTGCGCCACCAAACTTTCGACGCCGCCCAGCGATTCAGCTAATGAAAAATACTTCAGTTTACTGATAAATAATTTTACATCGTCGAGATCACCATCGAGCTCGAAACTTAGCATCGCACCGAAATCACTCTGCTGTTTTTTGGCAATGGCGTGACCGGGATGGTCGGTAAGCCCCGGATAATAAACCTTCTTTACGGCACGATGATGTAACAGTGTTTCAACCACGGCTTCGGTGTTAGCCAAATGCAGTTGCATACGCGCCTCCAGCGTGCGCAATCCGCGTAAAGCGAGGAATGAATCAAACGGCGCACCGGTAATGCCGAGGCAGTTTGCCCAAAACGCTAATTGCTCGTGCAGTTCTGGTGTCCTTGCAATAACGGCTCCACCGACGACATCACTGTGGCCATTGATGTATTTGGTGGTGCTGTGGACCACGATGTCAGCACCCAAACTAATTGGCTGTTGCAATAACGGCGATAAAAACGTGTTATCGACGGCGACCAGTGCGCCGGCTTCATGGGCCGATCTCGCCAATGCTTCGACATCCACGATGCGCAACAACGGATTACTTGGTGTTTCGATCCATAGCAATTTTGGTTCTTTCTCGCGCAGTTGTTGATGAATATCCGAATCACCCTGATTCAAAAATTCCACTTTGATGACACCTCGTTGGTGCAAGCGATTCAATAGTCGATAAGTGCCGCCATAACAATCGTGTGGCGCAATCACCAAATCATCCGGTGTCAATAATTGCATTACCAAGGTGATCGCGGCCATGCCGGTTGCGGTGATCACACCACCGGCACCGCCTTCAAGATCGGCCAGTGCTTGTGCCAGCAGATCACGCGTTGGATTACCCGAGCGCGTGTAATCGTAAGCGGGTTTCACACCGAATTCAGTGAATGCAAAATTACTGCTCAAATAAATCGGCGGCACAACGGCACGAAAAGCAGAATCACTTTCAAGACCAGCGCGAACCAAAGTGGTAGCGGGGCGACAACGTTTAGTCATTTTTATTTTCTCCGAAGAGTCGGTTCAATGAATGGGAATAGGGCGTTAAATCGACTTAAATTTTCACATTCGCTTTTGATAAACCGCGACTTCTAATCCGATGGTTTTCATGTTCATGCCGCCTGCGGTTGCGTAACACTGCGCGCAACCAAGGTGCGCGCCGCTTCGATCACATCGTTCAATACGCCCGCCGCCGTCACTTCAATGCCAGCGCCCGGACCGCGCACACACAGCGGGATCTGTTGATATAAACGACTGCGGATGAGCAAGCAGTTTTCCACCGCATTCAGTTGAAAGAATGGACTTTCCTCGCTAATGGTACGCAGGCCTACCTCGGCCACACCGTTGTCGTAATTGGCGATATAAACCAGTTTTTTTCCTTGTTGTTTAGTTTGAAATACGAGTGTCGCCCAGTAATCATCTTGTGCGCTTAAATCGGTGATATCGCTTTTGGCTAAATTGGCGAGCGATTGAACGGCTATTTGTTCCCGTTCAATGCTGTAACCGGCGGTACGCAGCAACACCAGTAATTTGCGCGCCACATCTTCGCCGGATAAATCGATCAAGGGATTCGGTTCGGCATAGCCTTTGTTCACCGCTTCTTGTACCGCAATCGAAAATTTCTCGCCTTGTTGTACGCGGGTCAGCACATAGCCAATGGTGCCGGACAGCGCCGCCGAAACGGCTTGCACTTCATCCCCAGCACGAATGAGTTCGGCGATGGTTTTTAGCACCGGAAGAGCAGCACCCACCGTGGTTTCGTAACCATAAGGCGTGTGCGTACTTAAACTTAACGCTTGCAATGTGTTGTATTGTTCTGTACTCGATGCGTTCGCAATTTTATTCGGTGTAACAATGCCGATACCGTGCGCCAGTACTTTGCTATAAAACGCCGCAATTTCGGCGCTGGCGGTCGCATCCACCAGAATGCGATGAGGTGAAGGATGGCGCAATAAAAATTGCACTACGTCTTCGGCGGCGTGCGCAACGATGGGGGATTTTTCAAGCAAGCCGTTTAATTGGGTTTCACTAAATCCCTCGGTGCTTTGGATGACATGTTTTGAGTTACACGCAGCGACAATTTCCAGACTGATACCAAATTGCTTTTCGATAATGCGGCGTTGTTGAATTAATAACTGCACCACATGATGACCAATACGGCCACTGGCCCCCACAACGGCGACTGCAACGCGATGCAAGGTGCGACCACTTTTTTCGTGTAAGGCGCGGACCACGCGCGCTAACGAGGCTTCGCTCACCAACAATAAATAAACGCGACGCGAGGCGATGAATTCGGCGGCCAAAACATCTTGACGTGAAACGCCCTGGGGTAATTGTGACGACGCGTCATCGGGTAATAAAACCGAAATTAAGTGCGCGTTGGCGTGCTGCGGAAAGCGCGCAACAAACGCTTGTGCTTCGGTGGGCAAACTCAATGCGGTTTTATCTAGTTGCTTGCTGCGTTTTGCGAGATTTTGCACGGTGATCAATACCGAATGACGTTTGGCATCCGCACGAAACAACGTACCGCCGTGGCGCGAATGCAAGGCGCGTAATCGCACTGATACGTCGCGGTCCTGCAACGGTTCGAACGTGCGCGGATGCACCACCGGCGCACCCGAACGGGCCAACCATTCGGCATCGTGGCTATTTAATTGCTCCAATGGTTGGGCAAATACAAAACGGTTCGGGTCAGTGGTGTAAACGCCGTCGGTATCACCAAAAATAACCAATTCATCGGCAACGTAACGCGCGACCAACGCGGCACTGTAATCGCTGGCGTTACGTCCCAGAATGGTGGTGGCACCATCAGCATTAGCGCCGCTAAAACCCGGCACCACGATGACGTGTCGTTGGAAATGCTCGCTACCGCATTGTTCAAAACGTTGTTGCGTGGCGGCAAAATCAACCTGTGCTGATAACGGCGACCCATTGGTGACGATCAATTGTTCGGCGTATGTTAATTCTGCTGCGACATCTTGGGCGCTTAGTGCCGCACAAAAAATGGTAGCGGATAATTTTTCACCCGAGGCCAATAATGCTGCCAAATCGGTGTCATTGGCATGGGCGTTTATTCGATATAGTCGTTGCTGATTATCACCATGCAATTGTTCTAACGCTTTCACTGTTCGCGCCAATGTATCTCCTGCGATCAAAGCATTGGCGATGCCAATATGGTGATCGTGTAACTCATGTAAGCGTTGTAAGGCCGCTGCCAGTTGCACGCGCGCCAATTCTGCACAAGCGAGTAGGGCATCGGTGCTGCCTTTAGTCGCCGACACCACCACCGTGACACCGTGTTGACGTTTGATCTCAGCGGTGATCGCGGCAGCGGCATATATATTTTCGGCGTCGCACAAAACGCTGCCGCCGAATTTTAATACGTGATGACTCATTTGATGGCCTGCGGAATTTTTTTCAAAAATTTTTCAATATGCTGATTTAAATTTTCAGCTTCGATTAGAAAGCCGTCATGGCCTTCTGCGGTGTTAATGATGATCTGCTTCGCCTTGCGAGCGTGTTGCGCGATAAACGCCTGTTCGTGAACTGGATAAAGTTGGTCACTGGAAAAACTCAGCAGCAAGATCGGCAGTGACATTGATTTGAGCGCGCTGGCTGCCGTGTCGCGACCGCGACCAACATCGTGTGTGTTCATGCACTCGGTCAAACGGATGTAACTGTTGGCATCAAAACGCGCGCAAAATTTTTCGCCCTGATGATCGAGGTAACTCAAAACATCGAAGCGACCGCTTCCGGAAATCTTGCGATCGAATTTTTCGCAGAAGGCCTGAGGGCTGCGATAACCAACGTGTGCTAATTGACGGGCCAGCGCCAAACCTCGCACTGGTGCTTTGCTGTGCTCGTAAAATCCGCCGTGGTAGTTAACGTCGAGCTTTATGGCATTGCGTTGGATTTCGGATAAGGCGATGGCTTGGGCCGAATGCTTGGCGGCGGTGGCTACCAACACCAAGGACGACACGCGTTGCGGATACAGCAAACCGAATTCGAGCGCGATCATGCCGCCTAGGCTGGGACCGATAATCGACTTAACGCGATTGATGCCGAGGTAATTCAATAAACGGATCTGGGCTTCAACCTGATCGCGCACGGTTAGGCGCGGAAAGTCGGCCTGATATTTGCCGTCACGATGAGGATGGGTTGAATACGGACCGGAGCTACCGTAGCAGCTGCCCAGTAAGTTGACGCAGATAACAAAATGCTCCGCCGGATCCAGCGCCTTGCCGGTGCCAATGAGTTCTGGCCACCATTGTTCAACCGATGCCGATCCGGTCAACGCATGTACCACTAATACCGCGTTGCTGCGGCGACGGTTCAGCCGACCGTAGGTGCGATAGGCCAATGTTAGCGGTGCCAGTCGTTCACCCGACTCCAGAATCAGACCTTCGGGAAATTGAACGGTACGGGTTTCTACCGGTTGGGTCGTTACCGACTCGGGCAGATTGAAGGGGTTTAGACTGACTGTTAAGGCGCGCATATTTGGACGTCCATACGTTTGTGCGTCCGCACTATATAGACGTCTAAATGGCTATGCAAGCCCAACTAATCAGAATTCTGCGCCTGTTCAGCCCTCCAGCGGCTCAGGGGTTTGACAGAAGAGAGGCATAACCATACCTTAGCGCGGGCTTTTTAAGGCGTCTGGAGTGCAAGATGGCCGAATACGAAGATGATTTGGATCAGGTCGATCCTTATATCGAACACGGCAAGAAAAAAGAAAAGGTGAAAAAAATCACCGTCTCGATTCCGTTGCATGTACTGAAGCTGTTGACCGACGAGCGCACCCGCCGCCAAGTCAACAATTTAAGGCATGCCACCAACTCGGAATTGCTTTGTGAGGCTTTTCTTCACGCTTACACCGGTCAGCCTTTACCGACCGATGACGAGCTTCGAAAAGCACCGAAGAAAGTCTGAAATATAAAGCGCGGTAACGCGCTTTTTTAATGCCCATGAAATGTAGCAAATGAGAAACGACGTTTAGCCGCCAAATTTCTCGCGGTTTTCTTCGCTTAATTGTTCTGATTTTTTCAACATAAGATAGAGCGCGCCGGTGCCACCATCGCGTGCTTGAGCACTGTGAAACGCCAGCACGTCGTCGATGTGCCTTAGCCAATGATTGCAATACGATTTCAATAGCGCCGGTGGATTCGATTGTTTGCCGCGTCCATGCAAGATCATGACGCAGCGTTCGTTTTGTTTGATCGCGTCTTGAATAAAATAGAACACATCGTCGCGCGCTTGATCAACGGTGCGACGATGCAAGTCGAGCACATAACGCCATTCGTAATGCCCCTGTTTCAGCGCTTTGAATACACCTTGTTGTATACCGGGTTTGCGATACGACAGTTCATCATAAGGATCGACCAAAACTGGCGGTTCGGTGGTTAAATAATTGGGATCTCGGGACTTGTCTTTTTGTGCCAGCAAGCGGCGCAAATGCACCGCTTCCGGCGATAAATCGCGCTTAATCAAGCGCACGGTATTCGCTTCGGGTAATGGTTTTACGTCGCCCACTTCGCGGCGAAAATCGTCGTCTTTTTGCATTGCGGTTTCGTAGCGGCGATTCACGAATCGCCCTTTGCCTGTCATCGAATGAATAGCGGGCAATTCGTGAAATGCCCCTACAACCAAAATCTTAAAATTGATGGCGGCGCAAGCCGGTCGTTGCCAACACTTTCGCCGAAATTTCTTCGACCGATTTACTGGTGGTATCAAGATAAGAAACTGCATGGCGTTGATACAGCGCTAGCACCGTCGCCACTTCATGTCGGCACTGTTCGAGCGACGCGTAGCGGCTGTTGGCGCGTCGTTCGTTGCGGATCTCGGCTAGGCGTTCGGGCGCAATCGACAGGCCGAACAATTTATGTTTATAAGGACGCAAAGGTTTGGGCAGATCGTCGCTGTCCATGTCTTCTTCGGTGATTGGGTAATTGGCCGCTTTGATGCCAAATTGCATAGCCAGATACAGCGAGGTCGGGGTTTTACCGGAGCGCGAGACCCCAATCAAAATTAAATCAGCTTGATCGTAATACTTGGTTACGGCCCCATCATCGTTATTCAACGAGTAGTTAACCGCGTCGATGCGGTTTTCGTAGGCCGACACGTTTTGCATCGAATGGGTGCCACCAACCCGGTACAGGCACTTGGCGTCGAGTGATTTTTCGAGCGTGGGTACAAAGGTCTGAAACAGGTCAATCACGCTGCCTTTTGATTCGCGAATGATGGCCCGTAATTCGGGGCGCACCATGGTGTCAAAAATAATTGGCGGCAAACCATCCCGTTCAAAAGCTTGGTCTATTTTTCGTACCGCTTCGCGCGCGGTCGCTTCGTTGTCTATGAAGGGTAAGGTAGTCTCGTCAAAGGCGATGCCCTCAAACTGCGATAACAACGCTTGCCCCAACATCTCGGCGGTAATGCCGGTGCGATCAGAAATGAAAAATACACTGCGTTTCATGGCATCCACTTAGGTAGAATATGCGCCCCTCATTAGCGCCAGTTTATCATCTAGGAGAGCGAACTTGGCTGAGTATGTCTTGTGGTACGAAAACTTAGGGATGCACGACGTTGAGCGTGTCGGCGGCAAGAACGCCTCATTGGGCGAAATGATCAGTCATTTGGCTGGCGCGGGAGTGCGCGTACCGGGTGGATTTGCCACCACTGCTGATGCCTTCCGAGAGTTCTTGGAACAAAGTGGTTTGAATGCCCGTATCCAAGCTGAATTGAAAACCCTGAATGTCGATGATGTTCATGCCTTGATGGATACCGGCCGTAAGATCCGTCGCTGGATCGTTGAAACACCGTTTCAACCCGCGCTCGAAAAAGCCATCACGCAAGCGTATCTGCAACTGAAGGGCCATAGCAGTGACGAATTCGCCGTCGCTGTGCGTTCATCAGCCACCGCAGAAGATATGCCCGATGCGTCATTCGCTGGTCAGCAAGAAACGTTTTTAAATGTGCGCGGCATGGCCAATGTGATGTTGGCGTGCAAAGAAGTGTTCGCGTCGTTGTTTAACGATCGCGCCATCGCTTATCGCGTACACAAAGGTTACGAACACGCAGGCGTTGCATTATCTGCCGGCATTCAACGCATGGTGCGTTCGGACATCGCATCAAGTGGCGTGATGTTTACGCTCGATACCGAGTCTGGTTTTGAAGACGTGGTGTTTATCACCGGTAGTTATGGTTTAGGTGAAACGGTGGTGCAAGGTGCCGTGAACCCAGACGAATTTTATGTGCACAAACCAACGTTGAAAAATGGCAAACCGGCGGTGCTGCGTCGCACGCTGGGCGGCAAAGCGATCAAAATGATTTACACCGGCCAAGCCGAACATGGCAAAACCGTGAAAACGGTGGATGTGGCATTAGCCGAACGCCGCAAGTTTTCGATCACCGATGCCGAAGTCGAAGAGTTAGCGCGCCAAGCATTAATTATCGAAAAACATTATGGCCGTGCGATGGATATCGAGTGGGCCAAAGACGGTGCTGATGGTCGTTTGTACATTGTGCAAGCGCGTCCCGAAACGGTTAAATCACGCGATGATGCACGCACAATCGAACGTTATTTGTTGAAGTCGCGCGGCAAAATTATTGCCGAAGGTCGAGCCATCGGTCAGCGCATCGGCAAAGGTGCGGTGCGCATTATCACCAACATTTCCGAAATCGGCCGAGTGCAAGCGGGCGACGTTTTAGTCACCGACATGACCGATCCGGATTGGGAACCGATCATGAAAAAAGCGGCGGCGATTGTGACCAATCGCGGTGGCCGCACTTGTCACGCGGCGAT
>CAZYUS010000015.1:0-33182 GCA_964650615.1 uncultured Pseudomonadaceae bacterium
TATCGGAAATAATCATCAAGATCTCATCGCGAATGTCTTTACCCTGAGCCACCAACTCATTTAACAATTGCAACGCCTCGGCACCGTCTTTGGCGATCATGGTGCGAATACCCAGCTGCTCGACCGTGCGTTTGATTTGATTGCGTGCCACCACCGAATCATCTGCAATTAATACTGCGCGGTTATCTTTTTTGTTTTTCGATTTCGCGACCACTTCGGCGCTAACCACATCGCTACGCGGTGAAATCTCCGACAATATTTTTTCGACGTCGATAATTTCAACCAACTCTTTGTCGATTTCGGTTACCGCCGTTAAATACGTGTTTTTGCCGCTGCCTTTGGGCGGTGGATGTATGTCGCCCCAATTCATGTTCACAATGCGTTCGACTTGGCTAACCAAAAAGCCCTGCACGGCACGATTATATTCGGCGATGATAATGAAACTACCGTTCAAATTTTGCGGCGGACCGCCGATAGCCATGCTCATATCCATCACCGAAATAGTGACCCCGCGAATGTGAGCGACGCCACGCACCACCGGATGACGTTGAGGCAATTCGGTTAATGCCGGGCATTGCAACACTTCGCGCACTTTAAACACATTAATGCCGTAGCGTTGTTTTTGCCCCAATCGAAACAGCAGCAGCTCCAATCGGTTTTGACCGACCATTTGCGTGCGTTGATTGACCGTATCCAGAATGCCGGCCATTGCGTTGTCCTCTTGCTACGCCTCTTTTTATTGAGGCATGGAATGTGCTTTGAAATGAACCAATTGAATTCAAGATAGCGTCGTCTTCGACGTCGCACTGTAAGCAAGCATAGGTCAAGTCATTGAAAATGCGAATTTTGAGTGTGATTTTATGGACACTGTCCAGTGCCGCGATGGCCGCTGACCAAAGTCACGACAGCATCATGGCCAGCGCTCGGCAATTCCTTGCCTCTCGGTTGCCTGATCCGGCGAGCTATGACATCCAGATCCGTCCGCTGGATAAACGTGTGACGTTGCCTGAATGCACGCAAGCGTTGCGGGTAAACGCCACCAATGAATCGAGTTTGCTCGGCAATATCACACTCACCGTGCGCTGTGATGTGGGTTCGTCATGGCGTTTGTTTGTGAATGCACAGATCCACGCAACCCAAACCATTGTGGTGGCGCTGCGCGCGCTGCCACGAGGCGCCCGCATTCAACCCAGCGATATCACGCTACTGCGCTGGCCCACTCATCAACTGCGCGGCGCGGCGTTTAGCCGTAGCGAAGACGTGATTGGTCTCACGGTGCGTCAAAACGTAAGCGCGCAAGCGGCGTTAACCGCTTCGCAACTGTGTTTGATTTGCCGAGGCGATCACGTGCAGGTGACGGCCGGTGACGAACGATTCCATGTTGGCGTTGCCGGTGTTGCCGCAGGATCCGGTTTGATTGGCGAACGGATGGAAGTCATTAACCCAGCCAGTAAACGCCATGTTTTTGGCGTCGTTACCGGCCCCGGCCATGTCAAAATCGACAGTTTGCAGTCAATACGTTGACGCTGGCATATAAATCGCTTTGATTCATTTAAAATTAAAGAATGGCAAAACCTTGCCGATAATGGGACATGACGTATGAAGATCGACCCCAAGGCGTTGATGATGGAAATTAACAAACTCAATTCTGCCAGCGTTGGCAACGCGGACAGTAAACGAACCGAACGTCGTGAGGACGCAGCGCCCGCGCCCGCGAACGCCGCTGCGCGCAGCGCCGACGCAGCCAAGATCGAGGTGTCCAGCGAGGCGCGTGCCGTGCAAGGCATTTTGCATAATCTGGCCAAAAGTCCGGATGTGGATAGCGCCAAAGTCACCCGCGTAAAAGCGGCGCTCGACGAAGGCCGTTACTCGGTCGATAACGCACGTGTGGCGGACAAAATGATCGCGCGCGAGCAGGAGCTAAAGGATAAAAAACAATGAGCGAGCAAGCCGTACGTTCGTTAACCCACGCCTTGGAGCAAGAAAACTTGCTGGCCAGTCGTTTATATGAAGTGTTGGCACAAGAACTGGCCGCGCTCGAACGCCTAGACAGCGATTCGATTCAGTCGTTAGCGCAAGAAAAAAACCGCTTATTAGTGGCGATGGACGAACACGCCGGTTTGCGTGAAAAGCATTTTCCGAATGCCTTTGATAACAAAATGCTAAAAACCATTATCGACATGGCACCGCTTGCGTTAATCAACACATTGCATCAATTAATGAGTGATTACCGTTCACTGCTTGATCGTTGCCGCACCCAAAACGAGATCAATGGTCGCGTGATCAACGCCAACCGCCGCAGTGTCGAACGTCATTTAACGGTTTTACGCGGTCATCAACCTGACAGCGTCATTTATACCGCCACGGGCCGCGCTACGCGCATGCAGGGACGTCAACGCTACGCGGTTGCCTAAGTTGGCGATAAATAAACAAGGCCGATCTAATCGGCCTTTTTCTTTTTGACATCAATAACGGTGTTATTTTTTCTGCCGATTAAACATCAATATCCGCACTCGCGTGACCACATAAAATCCAAATCCGGCCAACAACACCGAACGCCCGACCCAATTTTGCCATCCATCGGTCTGCAAGCTTCCCATCAGCACCATCAAAGCTCCGGCGGCGAATAAGGTCATCGCGATCATGGAATGCATTTGCAAGCGACGACGCGCACGTTCACGTTGCCGACGCGCGCTTTCTTCGACTTGTTCTGGCTCACCGGATAAAACGAATTGACAATGCGGGCAGCTGCTCGCCTTGGTCGACATACGTTTTTGACATGCAGGACAATTCATTAATGCCATAACAACCTCGTTTATTGATAAATGAAGCGAGAACCGGCGTCACCACTTCATGACAGAAAATTACGCACCGATCGATTTGCTGACGATCTCGTACACGTCGGCCGATACATTTTGACTGGCCGCAATACGTTTTAATTGCAGCAACATTTTTTGTTGGCGTTGGTCATCAAATTTTCGCCAACGATTAAACGCACCCACCAAACGCGCGGCCACTTGCGGATTGATCGCATTAAGTGCCATCACTTGATCGGCAATGAATTCATATCCCTTACCATCGTTGCGATGAAATTCAGTGGGATTATTATGAGCAAAACCCGACAACAAAGCCCGCACCTTATTGGGATTGCGCAGATCAAACGCCGGATGATTCAGCAATTCCATAACCTCAGAAAGCGCAAAAGACTGCGGCGCGCTGGCTTGCATAGCAAACCATTTGTCCATCACCAACGCTTCGTCGGTATACGTCGACGCAAAATACTGCAACGCGGCTTGACGCTGTGGCGCAGTCGAATGCGCCAAAATACGAGTGGCGGCAGCAATATCGGTCATGGTTTTGGCGCGTTTAAGCTGTTGTTCGGCCACGCTAAACGCCTCACTCTGTTCGCTGGCCACTAACCAGAACAAACAGGCGTTACTCCAAGCGCGATCGGATGCCCCTTTACCATTTAATTCGGTGTTGCCCTGATAGCGTTGATAATTTGACAACAACGACGCATATAGCGATCGCGCGACAATCGGCCGCGCAAATGAAAACGCCGCGCTCAATGCATCAATATCAATAACATCCGTTTGTTCGGACAGATAGGCAACATCCGGCCACTGCACCAATCGCGCGCGCAGTGCATTGTCTAACCCGGCATCGTTAATCACCGTTTGCATCGCGGTGATAACAATGGCCGGAACATTTAATGCTTTTTGGTCACGGACATCACGCGAAAGTTGCATCAACATTCGGCTATATAAAGTCTGCGCCGCATCCCAGCGATTAAAATCATTGCGATCGTGCTGCATCAAAAAGGCTAATTGCTCATCGGTATAATCAAATTGGATTTTTACCGGTGCTGAAAATCCACGCAACAGCGAAGGCAGCGGTTTTTCTTTAACAGGAGAAAACTCGAACACCTGCGTTGCTTGCGTCAGCGGCAACAACGCCGTGCTGCCAGAGTACTCACCACTGCGCCAGGGCAAAATCAATTCATTACCACTTTTATCCAACAACCCCACCACGAAGGGAATGTAAAATGGCTGATTGTGGTGATGTGTCGGCGTGCTTTGCGACAACGCCAAACGATAGATCTGCTGACTGGCATCGAATTCGTCGCGTACCACGACAGTCGGTGTTCCTGCTTGCGAGTACCAGCGTTTAAACTGCGTTAATTCCATTTGATTGGCGTCGGCGTGAGCTTGCACAAAATCATCGCACGTAACAGCTTGTCCGTCGTGACGGGCAAAATATAAATCCATACCACGACGAAAACCGTCTTCGCTTTCGATAGTGTGCAACATACGAATGACTTCTGCGCCTTTGTTATACACCGTCACGGTGTAGAAATTATTCATTTCGACATAGCTATCAGGGCGGATCGGGTGCGCCATCGGACCGGCATCTTCAGAAAATTGCGCGGTACGGATAACGCGCACATCGTCAATGCGTTTGACGCTTGATGCGCCTCTGTCTTGCGAAAATTGCTGATCGCGAAAAACCGTTAGTCCTTCTTTTAAACTTAATTGAAACCAATCACGACAGGTTACGCGATTGCCGGTCCAGTTATGGAAATATTCGTGAGCGATAACCGATTCGACATCATCGTAGTCTACATCGGTCGCGGTATAACTATTTGCCAATACGTATTTGGTGTTAAATATATTCAGTCCTTTATTTTCCATCGCACCCATATTGAAATCGCTGACGGCCACGATCATATACACATCGAGATCGTATTCTCGCCCGTAGACTTTTTCATCCCACGCCATCGCGTATTTAACACTTTGCATGGCATGGTGACATTGATTCAACTTACCGCGATCGACATATATTTCAAGCGCAACGTGTCGACCACTAGCGGTTACAAATGAATCGTGTAGCCGATCCAAATCACCAGCCACCAAGGCAAATAAATAACAGGGCTTTTTAAACGGATCGTGCCACTGCGCCTCGTGCCGTCCATCGTTTAATTGGCGTAAAGCAACGCGATTGCCGTTGGATAATAAATACGGATAACGTTTTTTATCGGCACGGATTATCACGTCGTAAGTGGCCATGATATCGGGCCGATCTAAAAAATAGGTAATGCGACGAAAACCTTCGGCTTCACATTGCGTGCAAAAATTGCCGGAGGATTTATACAAGCCTTCCAAACGCGTGTTGTTTTGCGGGTGAATGCGCACAACGGTGGTGAGTTCAAACTGATCCAGCGTGTTTAAAATGGTCAAACTTTCCTGATCGGCACGGTATTCGTGTGCGTTCAGTTCAACGCCATTGACGGCGATCGATAACAACAACAGATCTTCGCCATCTAGACGAAGTTCGCGCGTCGCCAGTGGGCTCGCTGCATTGCGCTCAATGTGCAAGCGCGCTTTCACATCGCAATAGTCTTCGGTTAGATCAAATTCGAGTGCAACCGCATCAATTAAAAACTCGCTCGGTTGATAGTCGTGACGAAACTTAGTGGGTTTGACGGCGGTACTCTGGCTCATAGCGCAACTTCAATTTTGTGCAGGCGTGCAGTTTAACGTTTTGGTCGCACAAGATTGAGGGAACAAATGCCGTCGCCGCGCTCAGAAAGAGGTCAAACTTGTTCTAAGCTCTTACAGCGTTTCATCTTCGTCAGGTAGAATGCGCGCCCTTACGTTTGCGTAAAGGTAAACCATTCCCTTACGTAAAGGTATATCATGCGCGCCCTTCATAACCGCGCATTCCTCACAGGATTGGGAGAAGTACCTTGTCGAACACTGTCGCCAAGTTCGCCATCGAGCACATCCGCTATCTGGATGCCGAGGGCAAACCAGTCAGCAAAAACCTGCCTGATTTCGCTAAAGACACCACCCTTTTGCGCGCGATGTATCGCGACATGGTGCGTTTGCGAGCCTTTGATGCCAAAGCCTATGCCCTGCAACGCACCGGCAATATGGGAACCTACCCAGCGTCATTGGGGCAGGAAGCGATTGGTATCGGTTATGGCCATGCCATGAAAAAAGAAGATGTGCTGGTGCCTTATTACCGTTCGACTGGCGGTTTATTAATGCACGGCGTTTCGATGCTGGAAATTTTTCTGTATTGGGGCGGCGACGAACGCGGCTCTGATTTTAAAAATGCGCGCGACGATTTTCCGATCGCCGTGCCTATCGCCACGCAATGTTTACACGCTTCGGGTGTTGCCACCGCGATTAAATACCGCAAACAACAACGCGCCGTGGTCACCGAAATCGGCGAGGGCGGTACATCCGAAGGTGATTTTTACGAAGCGATTAACGTCGCTGGGATCTGGAATCTCGGTGTCGTTTTCTTTGTGAATAACAATCAATGGGCGATTTCGGTGCCATCCGAAATTCAAACCAATTGCGAAACCTATGCGCAAAAAGGCATCGCGGCCGGAATCGAATCCATTCAAGTTGATGGCAACGATATTCTCGCGGTCTACGATGTGGCGCGTAAAGCGTTGCAAAAAGCCCGTGATGGTAAAGGCGCGACATTAATTGAAGCCGTGACGTATCGCTTATGCGATCACACCACTGCCGACGACGCCTCGCGTTACCGTTCGAAAGAAGAATTGGAAAAAGGTTGGAGCGACGAGCCGGTAAAACGCTTGCGCAAATACCTCGAATCATTAAAAGCATGGAACGACGATGACGAAGCGGCGCTGCAAAAATCCGCCGCCGAAGAAATCGAAGCGGCCGTTCACGCTTACAAAACTTATCCGGCACCAAAGCCGGAAGAAATGTTTGATCACCTCTACGCCGAATTGCCTCCACGGATCAAGCAACAACGCGAAGAAGCCATCGCATTAGCCGCTAAATACGGCATGCATTCCGGTCACTAAGGCGAGCGCAAACATGGCAGCAATAACTCTGATTGAAGCAGTAAATCTGGCGCTGGCTCACGAACTCAAGCGCGACAATGATGTGGTGGTTTTAGGTGAAGACGTGGGTGTTAACGGCGGCGTTTTTCGCGCGACCAACGGCTTGCAAGCAAAATTCGGTAAAGACCGCGTGATTGACACACCGCTGGCCGAAGCCATGATCGCCGGATTGGCGATTGGCATGGCCGCGCAACGCATGAAGCCGGTCGCCGAAATGCAATTCGACGCCTTTATGATGCCGGCCTTCGACATGATTTATAACCACATCGGCCGTATGCGCACGCGCACACGCGGTCGCCTGTCGATGCCGTTAGTTATCCGTGCACCGTGGGGCGGTGGCATACACGCACCAGAACACCACAGCGATTCACCCGAAGCGCAATGCGCGCATATTCCCGGCATGAAAGTGGTGATCCCATCCAACCCATCGCGCGCTTATGGTTTGATGTTGGCCGCCATTCGCGATCCCGATCCGGTCATTTTCTTCGAACCAAAACGCGTTTATCGCATCGTTAAACACGAGATTGAAGACAACGGTGAAGAGTATCCGATCGGTGCTTGTTTTGTGGATCGCGAAGGCAGCGACATTACCTTGGTGTCGTGGGGCGCGATGATGCACGAAACCAATATCGCCGCCGAGAAACTCGCCAAAGAAGGCATCAGCGCCGAAGTGATCGACGTCGCCACGATTTCGCCACTCGACATCGACACTATTTTAGAATCGGTCGAGAAAACCGGTCGCTTAATGATTGTGTGCGAAGCACCGCGCCAAGGATCGTGGGCCTCCGAAATTGCCGCCGAAGTCGCCGAAAAAGCATTAACCAGTTTGTTAGCACCGATCGGTCGCGTTTGTGGTTACGATACCGTGATGCCGTATTACAAACTGGAAAAACAATACATGCCCAGCACCGACCGCATTCTCGATGAAGCGCGTCGATTGATGCAGTATCGTTAAACGTTTTGCTTTGCTGTAGGGCGAGCGTTAAGCCCGCCCCACCAAACTGCGTCGTCGCTTTAAGCGCGTATGACCGAAAAAAACAAACAGAGGATGAATCAGGACATGGCTCATATTTTCAACCTCCCTGATCTCGGTGAAGGTTTGCCGGATGCCACGATCGTTCGTTGGTTAATTAATGAAGGCGACACGGTAAAAGTCGATCAACCGATTGTCGAAATGGAAACGGCTAAAGCGGTGGTCGAAGTGCCGTCGCCGGTCAATGGCGTGGTGTTGAAATTACACGGCCAAGCCGGTGATGTGATCCTCACTCATGCGCCGTTTATTACCTTTGGTGAAGCGGGTGAAAAAACATTACCCTCTTCAACAATGCACAATCAAATGGGTGTTGTAGGAGCGGCCTCAGCCGCGAACACCGCGCCCGCCGTCGCCACCCAAGCCGCTGCTACAGGTCAAGTTTTCTTATTACCCGATCTGGGCGAAGGTTTGCCTGACGCCACCATTGTTAAATGGCACATCAAAGAAGGCGACACAGTTAAAGTCGATCAGATCATCGCCGAAATGGAAACGGCAAAAGCCGTCGTCGAAGTGCCGTCACCTTATGACGGAGTGATCGCGCAATTACACGGCAAAGCGGGTGACGTGATCATCACGCACGCGCCGTTTGTCACTTACGCCGGTTCCGGTAGCGCGACCGCGATTGCCGTTGCCGAAACACCAAAAGACGCCGGTACGGTGGTCGGTTCGGTGCAAGTTGGTCATCAAATTGTTGCTGAATCAAGTGACGCCGTGGTGCGCGCCTTAGCCAAAAAATTAGGCGTGAATTTAAGCCTCGTAAAAGGCAGTGGCAGCAACGGAAAAATTACCCAAGCGGATGTGAAAGCGGCGGTAGGCAACGCTAACGTCTCGCAACCATTCGCGTCAAAAGGCGCTGCGACCGATAACGCTACCCATAATCCATTGGCCTTTCGCGCTTCGCCTGCGGTGCGCAAAATGGCGAACGAATTGGGTGTTGATTTATCGCGCTGCAAGGCATCCGGCCCCAAAAACACGATTACTCGTGACGATGTGAAAGCGTCGGTTGGTTCGAGCGCAGCACCCTCCGCATTCGCAGCTAAAGCCGCTCCTACCGCTACGCAGCAAACTGGTGCGCGTTTACCTTCTGTTTCGATGGAAGTAAAACCAGAGCCGGTGCGTGGCGTTCGCCGCGCGATGGCGCAAGCGATGAGCTTGTCGCATCAAAACGTGGTGCCGGTAACGTTGATGGAAGACGCCAATATTTCGAAATGGCGTAAAGGCGAAGATTCGCTGGCGCGTTATATCCGCGCCTTGTGTGTGGCGTCACGCATTGAGCCGGCATTAAATGCGTGGTTTGATGGCGTTAACATGGAGCGTTTATTACACCCCAATGTGAACGTCGGCATTGCTGTTGATACCCCCGATGGTTTGTATGTGCCGGTGGTGCGTGATGCGCAAAGTAAATCGCTCGCCGAATTGCGCGGCGATGTCGAAGATCTGCGCAAAAAAATCAGCGAAAAATCCATTAAACCAAGCGATTTATCCAACGCCACCATTTCGTTATCTAATTATGGATCGATCGCTGGCCGCTACGGCACGCCCATTGTGGTGCCGCCGCAAGTCACCATTCTCGGTTGTGGACGTTTTCGTAACGAATTAAAACTCACCGAAAATGGCATACAAAATCAGCGCATGTTACCCCTGTCGCTGTCCTTCGATCACCGCGCTTGCACTGGCGGCGAAGGTGCTCGCTTTTTGGCCGCATTAATTGCCGATCTGGAAAAATCGGAATAACCCTGACACGGTTAAACCAAGCCGTAGGTCATTCTTCATAAAATAATATCGGGCGGTCGAAAAGGCCGCCTTTTTTTTGCGTACAAAAACTCGTTGGCGAAAATCACACTAGCCTGTATGTTTTGAAATAATGTCGCCACAACACTTTGCCGGTCACCACACCATGCGCAGCCTCCTTCGCCAAATGGCCAGCACGCTTAACAACCATGACAGCGCAAAAGACGTCATCGAAAACGACATCCTTTTATTGCGCCAGTTAGTGCAAACCCTCCGCCCCTCGCACGCACGCGAACGGCACAATGCGCACGCCAATGTAAGCGCGTTGGTAAGCTTGCTTGAGAGTGAGCCGCTCTGGTGCGATGGTCTTCGTCATTGTTTGCAACGCGCTTTTGCAGAACGCGAATTCGCCGATCTGTATACCGAATTCGGCATCATCGAGCATCGCGGATTCTGGGCCGAAAGTTGGCAACGTCTGATCTATAAAGTGTTACCACCATTGCCGCGAAAAAATTGCGCTGGAGAACTGATTGCCACGCTCTTTCATCGTCGCGATGATATTGAATGGGTCAGTCAGATCGATATCGCGTTGTGGCAGCGATTGTTTCAACTGTGCTGGCCAAAACACACCGATGACGGTCAATCGACACGCGCACAACTCGATGAAGCCATTAGAAAATTAGGCACGCGTGTCGTACATATCGGTGACGAGAAAACCATCGTACGGTTGATGGAAAACGAGCGAGGATTTTCGCAACAGCTGGCCCGCCTACAAACAGCACTGCTCGCGTCATTGAATTCAACTACAACCATACCTAACAACGCGATGATGCACGAAGTAACACAAGCGATCGCAGCCACCGAACAATTAAAACACAACTCACGCCATCTGGGCGTCAGCATCGAATCAACCGTTTTACTGAAACGTTTGCAACAATCACTGCGACGATTACAGCAACTACTACAGTTATGCCACCGTGACGAACAACACTCACGAGCCATTAGCGAATTATTTATCGCCGCCGTTCGTCATGCCAATCGAAAGCACAGCTTGCGCGAACATTTTGCCGACACGCAAGAATTGCATGCCGAAGAAATTGTCGAACACGCCAGTCGCACCGGCGAACATTACGTTACCGAATCACGCAGCGAATATTGGTCGATGTTTCGTGCCGCCGCACTCGCAGGCGTCGTGGTGGCGTTTATGGCCGTAATAAAAATATTAATCGCCGGTTTGCACCTTCCCATCATGCTCGAAGCAATGGCCTTCAGTTTGAATTACGGCATCGGCTTTATTGTTGTTCATATACTGCATGGCACCATCGCCACTAAACAACCGGCGATGACCGCATCGGTGATTGTGCAAAAATTACAAGCGTCGCAATACGCCCAACAACCTTCGCGTTGGCAATCGGTCGCCGATTTAGTGGCTCAAGTTACTCGCACGCAAACCATTGCCATTTTCGGTAATGTTCTGCTCGTTATGCCGGTTGCATTAATCCTTATCATGGTCTGGCAAAACGTGTTTTCATCGGCCTTCATTTCGTCCGAGAAAGCGGTCACATTACTTAACGATTTGCACCCGTGGCAGAGTCTGGCCGTCTTTCACGCCGCCATCGCCGGTGCGTATTTATTTCTAGCCGGTGTTATTTCCGGTAGTTTTGATAATCGCGCGATTTTTGCCCGCATTCCGCAACGCATCGCTGTCCATCCCCTGCTACTCAAAATAATTGGCCCAACGCGCACTCAAAAACTCGCCGATTACATAGAAAACAACCTTGGCGCATTAGCCGGCAATTTCTTTTTCGGCTGCTTTTTAGGCATGACGGGTGCCATCGGTACGCTATTCGGCTTACCGCTCGATATCCGTCACATTACGTTTTCATCGGCCAACTTTATTTTCGGAAGTTACGCACTCCAATTCCATCTCGATGCCGTGCAATGGCTCGCCTACAGCATGGGCATACTACTGATTGGTGTGATGAATCTAGCGGTCAGTTTTGCGCTGGCATTAACCTTAGGTTTACGCGCGCGTGGTGTTCGCAACATCGTCTGGCACAACGTCTTCGCCGCGATCGCTAAAAATTTCCGCCACGCACCGCTTACGTTTTTTCTGCCACCAAAATAAACGGCAGTGGTTTGTACTGGTCAAGCAAAACCAGACACTCTCCAAACATTCGACTATAACGGCAAAACTTACCTGGTTACGGCCAACGAAGGCGATAGTCGTGATGATTGGATTAACGGAGTGAATGACAGCGCCACTTGCATAGCCGCCAACTATTATTTCAAGTCGAAATGCCGAGACGAACTGGCACTACGCGATTTGGGGGATTCCGATCTGTTGTTAGGCGCATCACTCACGGGACTTAACACAGATACCACATTGGGGCGATTAAAATTTTCTTACCGCGTGACCAAACAACGTAATAGCGGCACCACCATTAACAACCTCTATGCTTACGGCGCGCGTTCGTTTTCGATTTGGGATGCAAGCAGTGGTGAACAAGTATTCGATTCCGGCAATTCATTCGAACGAATCACCGCACAACGCTACGACGGTTTATTTAATCAAGACCACAATGGCAGTTTAGTGGGCGATAAACGCAGCAATAGCAAAGGCCCTGAACCCGAGGCGTTAGCGATCGGAAAAATCGCCGGTCATACCTACGCCTTTATTGGTTTAGAACGTATGGGCGGAATAATGGTGTACGACATTTCCAATCCATTTTCACCCGCCTTTGTGCAGTACATTAACGATCGTGATGTCACCAAATCACCGGATGCCGGTAACGCAGCCAGCGGTATGGACTTAGGACCGGAAGGATTTAAATTTGTCAGCGCCGACGCAAGTCCGACTGGTCAGCCGATGCTCATCGTCGGCAACGAAGTCAGCGGTAACACTTCGGTATATGGCATTACCGTTACCGCGTTGCACGATTAAAAAAAACGGCGGCTCCCCTATCACCACCGGATTGCCGCCGATTTTTTTTGCGATGCGATAGACTTAAAAAACGCCACTGACTTTTGCATTTCTATGTTTCAGCACGTGCATCTGTTTAGGCAACATCCAGAACGCTCGCGTTCTGGATTCGCGGAAGTCATCATCAACCATTATGTTCAAGTGAAAAAAGGGCGATTCGTGAATCGCCCCTACAAGAGTCGCTTCGATTCCTGCTTTCGCGGGAACGACGGAAAAAAAGAAAAACTATGAATTGATGCGAAGTAGTAGATCTCTCGCCTCGACGTCCTGCCCTACTTTTACTTCGATTTCACCAACGGTTCCGTCGATATCGGCGCGTAAGATCGTTTCCATTTTCATCGCTTCTAATGCCAATAATGGATCGCCGCGTTTAACTTTTTGACCGTTTTTTACGTTAAGCAACGCAATGCGTCCCGGCATAGGAGCGCCGACATGGGCGGCGTTGCCCTCTTCGGCTTTTTTGCGTTGCTTAATGCTTTCTGCTTTAGCAGGGATACGAATTTGACGACCTTGACCGTTTAATTCGAAAAACAATTTGTAGTAACCGTCGGCGTCAACTTCGCTGCGACCGAGTAAACGAATGATCAGCGATTTGCCGGGTTCGATATCCACCACAATTTCTTCGCCGTCACTTAAACCGTAAAAGAAAGTCGGCGTCGGTAACACATCGACTTCACCAAAATCGGCGCGATGTTTGGCGAATTCGGTAAACACTTTGGGGTACATTAAATACGAAGCAAGATCGCTGTCGCTAATGTCTTGTTCGCAAAGTTGTTTGGCGGTGGCGCGCATCACGTCTAAGTCGGCTGGCGGCATCGAGGCAGCGGCACGACCGGGGATCGCCGGTACCCCGCGCAACACTTTCTTTTGCAACTCAAGCGGAAAGCCATCGGGTGGATAACCTAATTCACCTTTGAATAAACTCACTACACTCTCGGGAAAGCTAATGTCTTTATATGGATCGTTTACATCGTCCGGTGTTAAACCATTGCCGACCATAAAGAGCGCCATATCACCGACCACTTTTGATGTGGGCGTCACTTTGACGATATCGCCGAATAATTGATTCACTTGCGCGTAGGCTTTCGCGACTTCGGGCCAACGTGATTCCAAACCCAGTGCGCGCGCTTGTTCGCGCAAATTAGTGTATTGCCCACCGGGCATTTCGTGGCGGTAAACATCAGCAGTGCCAGATCGGATATCCGGTTCAAACGGCGCATAAATTTTGCGCACGCCTTCAAAATAGTTCGACAGAATTTGCAGATTTTCTTGTTCGAGACAGGTGGAGCGATCGCTGTTATCGAGCGCTGCCGCAATCGAGCTTAAGTTAGGTTGCGACGTTAATCCGCTCATACTATCTAGCGCACCGTCAACGGCGTCACAGCCCGCCTCTAATGCCGCTAAAACACTGGCCGCCGCAATACCGCTGGTATCGTGAGTGTGAAAGTGGATCGGTAATCCGGTTTCATTTTTGAGTGCGGTGACCAGTTCCCGTGCCGCGCGCGGACGACACACACCGGCCATGTCTTTTAGCCCAAGAATATGCACACCGGATTTTTCGAGTTCTTTGGCTAATTTTATGTAATAAGCCAAATTAAATTTGCTGCGGCCCTTATCGAATAAATCGCCGGTATAACAAATGGCACCTTCACACAAGGCGCCGGTTTCACGCACGGCGTCGATCGCGACGCGCATATTTTCAACCCAGTTTAAGGAGTCGAATACGCGAAACACATCAATGCCGTTTTGCGCGGCTTGTTGCACAAAATATTTGACGACGTTATCTGGGTAGTTGGTGTAACCAACGGCATTTGATCCGCGCAGCAACATTTGCAGCAACACATTCGGCACCGCAGCGCGCAGCTCTTGCAAACGCACCCACGGATCTTCTTTTAAGAAACGCATCGCCACGTCAAAGGTGGCTCCCCCCCAACATTCGAGCGAAAAGAGTTGTGGTGCCAAACGCGCGTAATACGGCGCAATGCGCAGCATATCGTGGCTGCGCATTCGTGTGGCAAATAGCGATTGATGCGCGTCGCGTAAGGTAGTGTCCGTTAATAACGCGCGTTTCTCATTGCGCATCCATTGCGCAAATTTTTCGGGGCCGAGTTCGCGCAGCTTATCGCGTGTACCGGGTTGTATTTCACGTTGTAAAAAACGCGTATCGGGCAGGTGCGCGTCGTGCGGTTTCAAGGCAATGTGCCGGCCTTTCATTTCGGGCGACCCATGAATGACGGTTTGACCAATGAATCGCAGCAATTTGGTGGCGCGATCACGACGTGGCGTCGAGCGCAGTAATTCGGGGGTGTTATCAATAAATCGTGTGGTGCAAGAACCATCCATAAATGACGGATGATTGATCACGTTTTCTAAAAACTGCAAATTGGTGGCGAGGCCGCGAATTCGAAATTCGCGCAGTGCGCGATCCATACGGCGAATGGCCTCGGCTCGCGTACCCGCCCGCGCGGTCACTTTCACCAATAATGAGTCGTAATACGGCGTGATCACCGCGCCACCATACGCGCTGCCACCGTCCAAACGAATACCGAATCCGGCTGGCGAACGATACGCTGTTAAGCGGCCATAATCCGGACGAAAGCCGTTTTCCGGATCTTCGGTGGTGATACGACATTGCAGCGCATAGCCACGCAATTCGATGTGATCTTGAGTCGGTACACCGGTGCTACAGTTACCTTCAATTACACCGATGCGCTTGCCTTCGGTAATTCGTATTTGTGCTTTAACAATGTCCACACCAGTAACTTCTTCGGTGACGGTGTGTTCGACCTGAATACGAGGATTCACCTCGATGAAATAAATTTCATCGCTGTCAGCATCCATTAAAAATTCCACCGTCCCAGCGTGCGTGTAATTTACTTCACGGCCGATGGCGAGCGCGTAACCGCATATTTTCTCGCGCTGTGCTTGTGTCAAATACGGTGCCGGTGCTTGCTCTACCACTTTTTGGTGACGTCGTTGCACGCTGCAATCGCGTTCGCCCAAATGCACCAGCGTTTGGTGGGTATCGCCTAAAATTTGCACTTCAACGTGACGCGCACGGCGCACCAGTTTTTCTAAATACACTTCGTCGTTGCCAAACGCCGCACCGGCTTCACGACGCGCGGCTTCCACGTTCAGCAGTAAATCCTGTTCGCTTTCGACCACGCGCATACCGCGACCGCCGCCACCCCAACTGGCTTTGACCATCAACGGGAATCCGACTTGTTGCGCTTGCCACGTGATCTGCTCCGCTTCTCGTGGCAACGGTCCGGTGGCGGGAACGGTTGGTACGTTGGCTTGTGCGGCCAATTCGCGTGCCGCCACTTTGTTGCCGAGGCGACGCATGACGTCGGGATGCGGTCCGATAAACGCAATGCCCGCTTTGGCGCACGCCTCAGCAAACTCTGGGTTCTCGCTTAAAAAACCGTAACCGGGATGAATAGCATCGACCCCTGCGTCACGCGCAATGCGCAAGATGTCGGCGATATCGAGATAGGCCTCGACCGGCTTTTTGCCCTCGCCCACGCGATAGCTTTCGTCGGCCTTGAAGCGATGCAGCGAAAAGCGATCTTCGCCGGCGTAAATAGCGACGGTGCGAATGCCCAATTCGTTAGCGGCGCGCATCACGCGGATGGCGATTTCACTGCGATTGGCGACGAGTAGCTTTTTGATTTCACGTTCGGTCATGATCGATGGGTTCGTTATGTGGGTTAAATGTGCGCTTTGGCGCATAGTTATGCGGTCGGGCGCGACTTTGTCTGATTTTATTTCGGATGTCCAGCCATCTAATTGAATCTCATGGCTGCTCGGAGCATTTCCCTTTGTTTGCCACCTTTACCACTGCACTTTCGTGGTAATGACAGATGACGGTGTCGCCATTTATCGTGGCCTGAAAACCAAAACCGGAAGCACCATCATGCGTCGCCCCTTGCTGCCTATCTTAATCATGCTATCGGCGTTAACCAGCCCGCTTTGCGATGCATACGAATGGACGACCAAAAAATCTATCACGCTAGCGAAATTTACCACCGCTCAATCACGCGACATTTCATCAATGCGCATCGGCTATGAAACATGGGGCCAATTAAACCGCGATCGCAGCAACGTCATTTTGATCACGCATTATTTTTCCGGCACCGCGCACGCTGCCGGTAAGTATAGCGAAAACGATAAATCGACCGGTTATTGGGATGCCATTATTGGCGACCATAAAGCCATCGACACCACACGTTTTTTTGTCGTCTCGGTGGATACGCCCGTAAATTTGTCGTTTCACGACGAGCACGTTGTCACCACCGGACCGGCGTCGCTCGATCCGGCGACCCAAAAACCGTATGGATTAACTTTTCCGGTGCTACAAGTAAGTGATTTTGTTAACACGCAAAAAGCCGTGCTCGACGAATTGGGCGTCACACAGCTATATGCCGTGGTTGGCGCGTCAGGTGGTGCTATGCAAGCAACCCAATGGGCGGTGATGTATCCCGAAAACGTCGCGCGCGTCATCGCAGTCATCGCGCCGGGTTTGCAACTACCGGCCTACTCGGTGGCCGAATTAGGGTTATGGATGGAACCGATTTTGCGCGACCCAGATTGGGATCACGGCAATTATTACGGAAAAAAAGCGCCACAATCGGGCGTGGCTTTAGCCTTACGACACGTTACCCATTCGGCGTTAAGCTTCGCGTGGGAACAAACATATTCGCAAAAACCGGCGCTGGAAAATCAGTCACCCACTGCGCAGTTAAATAACGACTTTGCGATCAATGCTTACTTGCAATCACGAGGAATGGACCGCGCCGCCAGTGTTGATGCCAATCATTTTTTATACACCGCGCGCGCCTATCAACTCTATAACGTTGCCGATAAAGTCAAAAACATTAAAGCGCAGTTCTTGTGGATACCAGCAAAAACCGATCGCTTGTTTCCACCCAACTTATCACACGAAGCCAACACCATCTTGCGCGCGGCCGGTATAAGTTCTTCGGTCGTTGAAATCGACGGTGGCATGGGCCATTTGGATGGCGTATTAAAAATACAACTGGCGGAACAAGCGATTAAACAGTTTTTGGATTAAGCACCACGTTTGGGTGCTTTCATCGTTGCAGATCACTCACATAGGGCGATTCAATAATCGCCCTATTTTTACCACCTCATCACTTTCGCAAGGCCTGCACCATATTCATTATATGACGGATCTGTGCGCCGTTTTTGGTTTGGAATCGATCACCGCTATAGCCCCACCAATCCCAACAACCTTTTGGGTTTAATGGCATTAAACTGGATTTCGTTTGCGGATATAACACCACCACATTATGACGATCTGCCCATTCGTTATAACCGGAATTCACGGCAAACACATCGCCGATAGCGTCGAAATTTTGCTGGCAGCCATGGAATGCAATGTGCAAATCACAGCGCGCGCCCGCACCACAGCGTTGCGGAACAAAAACCAAACCGACGTCACCCAAGGTATTTTCACCCGCCGCATATTGAGCTTGCTCGAAACGCCACAACTGTCCTTTTTGAGAGACCTCAACGGCTGCCACATCAGGCAACAAAAACGTCAATAACTCACTGGCCGCATCGAATTCGCAGGCACTTAAAAACGGCGCCGCCGACACCGTGCAAGCGTTACCAAACGCGGTGGTCGGAAAAACATGCGCCGTGTTTTTGTCAGCGATATAGCGAATCTTATCCGGCGAAATAAAAAAACCATAAAAGGCCACCGCCGCTTCGCTAACGCCGCTCGCTACACGGGTATCAGCCGTGCCGTGAAAGGCCCACACGCGATGATTTTTCATCGCACTCAGCGCCGCTAACTCGCCTTTATCGCTCAATACGGTTGCCGTTTCAACCAATTTCTTCACCGCAATCTTGTCGGCATTTTTATCAACACAATGGTCCAAGGCGGTTAGCAGTGAACCTTCGGCACAACCAAACGGGCCGCCGGCGATAAGACCAACACCACTGATTTTATCGGCGTGGCTCAAATGCATTTGCGTGGCCATATAAGCCCCCGAGGAAATACCGCTCACTGTGAACAAATCATTCAGATTCAATACTGGTAACTTAGCGGCATGAGCACTTAACGCCAGAAACGCCAACGCTAATAATTTACGTTTTTTCATTTCAACCTCCTCGACTCGACGCACAATTTCAGACACAAAAAGAAAAATGGCCACAACAATCTGTGGCCAAATAACACTCAACGATCATGACAAACCATCTATTTTTAGTAGCGGCAGTTCACCAACTGCCCGCACACTTAGAAACTGTAGTTCGCTGACACAGTATACGTTTTCGGATCACCGTAAAAACCCGTGACGGTGTTATCAAACACATTACCGGGGAAGTTATAGCCACCCGTGCGATACGCTTCGTCTTTTAAGTTACGACCTTGCAAGGCAAAACGCCATTGGCTGTTATTGGGATAAAAAATCACTGAGGCATTCAATAGCGAGTAAGCTTCCTGATCGACAGCGGTTGCGGCTTCAAATACATAAACGTCGTCACGATAACTTTTTTCAGCAGTAAACAACACATTACCGACAGCGGTTTCGACGTTATACGAAGCACTGAAACTGTATTGTTTTTCAGGTGAATTAATCATTTGCGCCGTTTCAGATATATCGGTTGGATTGCCGTTTACATCCAGCGCGGCAACAAATTTTTCGTATTCAGCATCTAACACGCCATAAACCAGATTAAACGTTAAGTTTGACGTGGCTTTAAAACTCATTTCAGCTTCATAGCCTTTGCCACTGGCATCGGCGGCGTTCAACACACGTTGAACCGTTGTCGGCGTCGTCCCCACGATAATGACATTGCTCACCGTCACCTGCTTATCTTGATAATCCTGATCGAAGATCGCGAAATAGCCGGTCAAGCGATTGTCGAACCAAACCCCTTTAATACCTAATTCAGTGGTATCGACGGTTTCGGGTTTGAACGGATTTCCCGCTTCGGTGTCCGCCAGAATATTTCCGCGCATATTAAAACCACCGCTCTTGAAACCATGTGCCATCGAGGCATACATCATGGTGTTATTATCGACGGTAAATTCGACACCGATACGCGGTGAAAACTCGTTAAAGGTTTTGTCGCCATCAAAACCGCCGTCAAACAACAAAGTCCCTTGATCGTTCAACCCCAGAAAGCGCTTGAATCGCACCGTCGCGTCTTTTTTGTCGCGATCATAACGGCCACCCGCCGTCAACGACCAACGATCAGCAACGCGATAACTGGCTTGCGCAAAAATCGACTGACTCTTGGTGTTGACACAGCCCGACGTTTCTTGCGTCAAACCGAGCAAACCCAAAACATTATCGAATTCACCGCAGGCATCGCCATCAAAAAAATACAAACCCATCACTGAATGTAATGCATCACCGTCATAGTTAAGCTGAAATTCTTGCGATAATTGCTCGTCTTCATAAACCGCCAACACATCAAAACTGGGGCGATTTAATTGATCAAAGTCGATATCGCTGGTGGTATCACCTTCGCGTTTCGCGGTCACCGATTTGAATTGCCAGTTTTTATCAATATCCCATGTCAAGGTTAACGCCTGACCGGAAGAACTGACTTCATTGCGCGATGGATCAAGATTGCTGCGTGTGTCGTAACGATCATCTAATGGAGTGAACACAACCGTGCAGCTCGTACCGATGCAATTATCCGATAAACGCTGACCGCCGCGCGCGTTGGAATCATCTTGAATGTCGTCGGCGACCAATTTCAGTTTCAAATTATCGGCGATATTCCACGTCACATTCAAACGCGCCGCTTGAATGTCTTTATCGGACACTGCGTCACCAGCAAAAGGTGAATCGGCGACGACTTCGCCAAAACCATCGCGTGATAATTTCGCCACGGAAACACCGGCCATTAAATCACCGGAAAGTGGTGCCGAATAACCGAGTTTAATGTCACGTTGGTTATAGGAACCCAGTGCCACATCAACGTAGCCACGCGCGCTATCCGGCAATTCACGAGTAATGTATTTAATTGCACCGCCCATGGTGTTTTTTCCGTATAACGTGCCTTGCGGGCCGCGCAACACTTCGATGCGTTCAATATCGAGAATATCAAGCACACCGGCCTGCGGACGCGCGAAATACACGTCATCAATATACAAACCGACGCCCGGCTCGTAACCCCAAAGTGGATCGTTCTGCCCCACACCGCGTAAGTACGCGGTTAAGGTTGAATTGGTTGCGCGACTGGCATTCACGGTCAGATTCGGCACACTGCGCTCGATATCAACCACGGTTTGCGCGCCCATGCGATCCAATTTGTCTTCCGAAAACGTGGTCACCGCCACCGGCACATCTTTCAAGGCTTCGCGGTAGCGACGCGCGGTAACAATTTCAATCGTTTCGGCGGACTCATCGCCGTTTTTCGAAGTTTCCGCTTCATCATTCGCCAACGCTTTCGGCATGTTTAACGCCGCGCAAATCGACAAACTCAATAAAGAAACACGATTGAGCATTTGTAAGAAACTGATTTGAGTTTTCTGCATCACTGTTCTCCGTCTTATCGTTATCGCCTGATGGCGTTGTGCAGACCTTACACCGCGAAGCTTATGATCGCAGCTGTACCATAGTAGGATGTCGGTTTAAGCGGCTGATGCCAATACTAATGACAGCTTCCGTGTTTGTGGATGAATAAAATGAGCTTGCTCGGCGTCGTTGTTGGCCTTTTGTTGTTAATGTGGTTGACCTTAAAAAATTGGAATTTGTTATTGGCCGCGCCACTGTGCGCATTATTCGTTGCCATCAGCAGTGAGATGGCGTTGTTGCCACCGTTCGCCACGACCGGAAATAGTGATTGGTTAAGCGCCTATATGAATGGGTTTAGTGGTTTTGTCTCCAATTGGTTTTTTATGTTTTTGCTCGGCGCATTATTTGGAAAAATGATGGAAGACAGTGGTGCCGCTGACAGTGTTGCCAGTGCGCTCGTGCGATCATTTGGTATGAAACGCGCAGCATTGGCCGTTATCGTTGCTTGCGCGGTATTGACTTACGGTGGCGTGTCATTATTTGTGGTGGCCTTTTCGGTTTATCCGATGGCGGTGAGTTTATTTAAACAAGCCAATTTACCACGACGATTTATCCCAGCCACGATCGGCTTAGGTTCAGTCACCTTTACAATGACATCGGCAGGCTCACCCGAAATTCAAAACTGGATCCCGATTCAATATCTCGGCACATCACCTTACGCCGGATGGCAAGTGAGCATCATTATTGCGGTATTTATGGCCCTATTCGGTTATTGGTGGTTAACGCGATTAATTCAGAGTGCAATGCAAAAAGGTGAAGTGTTCGATGCGCGTAGCGATGATCCACAGCCCATCGATCCGATGCAATTACCGTCACCGTGGTTGAGTTTATTACCGCTTGTTATTGTGTTGATTTTGTCGTTTATTTTTCATCAATCGCTCAAACAATCGGCCTTGATCATCGCACTGGGCGGCGGGTTAATCGCCACAGCCTGTTGCAACTGGCGCTATTTACGCCGTCCCGCCGACGCCTTATCGGACGGTGCCATCAGTGCATTAATTGCCATCGCCAACACGGCGGCGGTGGTGGGTTTTGGCGCGGTAGCAAAACAAACCAGCGGCTTCATCGAATTAGTAGCGATGATCACATCGGTGCCAGGTTCACCACTTTTCAGTGCCGCGATTGCCGTCACCGTGATCGCCGGATTAACCGGGTCTGCTTCGGGCGGTCAAG
This sequence comes from uncultured Pseudomonadaceae bacterium, assembly GCA_964650615.1. GTDB lineage: Bacteria > Pseudomonadota > Gammaproteobacteria > Enterobacterales > Permianibacteraceae > Permianibacter. Next base: position 22,365 of record CAZYUS010000015.1, read on the forward strand.
TGATCGCGTTACCGTTGCTGGCACCGCATTACTTAGCACAAGGCGTTAATCCCGATGCCCTGCATCGCGTGGTGGCGTTATCTTCCGGCGCGCTTGATTCCTTACCTCACAATGGTTACGTCGTCACCACCATTCGCGCCATTTGCAAAGACACGCACGCACGCGCTTATTTAGCCATGGGAGCCATGACCGTGATCGTGCCGGCGTTGGGAACGGTGCTGGCGATTTTATTATTCATGCTATAGCCTGCACGCACGTTAGAAAAAATTGTTTTTTATGATGATCAATCCGGCGTGGTTATCGGCACTTGCGCTTATCTGGATGTTGTCGTTATTTGCTATCGCGTGGATGGGCGATAAGTGGTCACGGCGACGCCACTGGAATCGCTGGCATCCTCTGCTCTACACCTTATCGCTAGGCGTTTATTGCACAACATGGACCTTTTTCGGTTCGGTGGGACAACTAGCCGATAGCGGTTGGTTTTTTCCGCCAACGTACTTCGGCGCGATTATTTTATTTTTATTTGCCACGCCGTTAATTCAACGCGTAGTGCGTATTAGCAAAGAACAAAATTTATCGTCGATTGCTGATGTATTGGCCGCACGTTATGGACGCTCGGCGACCATTGCTGGCGTCGTTACCTTGATTGCCATCACTGGCATCATTCCGTATATCGCCTTGCAATTAAAAGCACTGACATACAGTTTCGATGTATTAACCGGTACGCAAGGTGACAACAGTTGGTGGCGTGACACCGCATTATGGGTCACCGTGTTGATGATCGGTTTCACCATTTTTTTTGGCGCGCGCCACAGCTCAACCAGCGAGCAGCAACCCGGATTACTATTTGCCATCGCGATCGAGTCCATTTTCAAGTTAATTATTTTATTGTGTTTGGGTTACTACGCGTGGCACGTGTCATCTGTCGAGGCATGGCAACGGCTGCCGGTTACCGCCACCACGGCGAATAATTTCACGGCTTACGCCGTGCAATCCCTGCTCGGTGTCATTGCGATGATTGCCCTGCCACGACAATTTCATTTAACCGTCATTGAAAATGAAAACGTGCGCGATCTCGCCGTCGCCAAGTGGGGCGTGCCACTGTATTTATCGCTACTCGGCCTTGCCTTATTACCGATTATTTTTGCCGGACAACAATTATTACCCGTCGGCACAGCGGCCGATACGTACGTGATTCATTTGCCGCTTTCCACCGGTTCACCCACGATCGCCATGTTAGCCTTTATGGGCGGTTTGGCGGCGGCCACCAGTATGATCGTGGTGGCGAGCGTGGCGTTAAGCACGATGGTATCGCAAAGCTTTTTTGTTCCCATGTTATTACGTCTGCCGGTTAAGCATGAGCCATTGCCGTTTAATACCTTGCTACTGTGGTGCCGTCGCCTGTTAATTGGATTGGTGTTGTTCTCGGCGTTTATTTATTACAAATCCATCGTCGCACAACAAAAACTTGCGGCTATTGGTTTAGTGTCGTTTGTGGCGGTGGCACAATTTGCACCGGCTTTAATCGGTGCTTTATTTTGGTCTCGCGCACAAAAACGCGGCGCGTTATGGGGATTGCTCGCCGGTTGGCTAGTGTGGTTCTGGACGCTGGTATTACCCGATCTCGTGAGCGCCGGTTGGCTGTCAGAGCATTCGTTCGCGATGCTCATTCAGTTATTTCCGTGGTTAAATCCTAACGCGCTTTTTTATGTGCGCGGATTCGACCCAGTAAGCCATGGCGCGATCATGAGTTTAAGCATCAACAGCGCGGTGTTTTATTTATTATCAATCCTATCGACACCGAGCGTAATCGAACGATTGCAAGCGAAACGATTTTTAGCACGCCGCGACCACCACCAAGAATGGCAGCAACATTCGCCATTGTGGCCCGAACCGACCACGATGCCAGTCAGTGAATTGGTGACCATCGTCGCGCGGTTTTATGGTGAACACGCCGCGCGCGAGCGATTTTTACACGAAGCACAATTACGGCAACTCGATTCATTAAATGTGCGTGCCGATCAACGCTGGCTGGATTTCACCTTGCGCGAAATAACCGGCGTGGTGGGCGCGGCATCGGCGCGTTCGGTGTTGCACGTTGCGTTGCGTCGTGGCGCAAAATCGTTGCAGGATGTTGAATTACTGGTCAATGAAGCATCGCATATTTTGCAATTTAACCAAGCGTTGTTGTCGGCCACCTTGAACACCTTGGAGCAAGGCGTCATCGTCGTTGATCGGCAGTTGCGCGTAGTGGCATGGAACCCCAGCTACACGCGTTTATTTCAACTGCCGGAACATTTCTTATTTATCGGACGCCCGATCGCGGATGTATTGCGATTCAACGCGGCCCATTTGCAAGCCTCCATCGACATCGAGCATTTTATTGCTCGCCGTTTAGCGCATTTGCAAATGGGTAGGCCACACCACGTCGAACGCGAACTTGCCGATGGCCGTGTGCTCGAAATTCACGGCGTCGCGATGCCGGGTGGCGGTTATGTCACCAGCTATGCCGATATCTCCGAACACAAACGTATACAGCGCGAATTACAAACCAGTAACGAACGATTAGAACAACGCGTTAACGAGCGCACCGATGAATTAGCCAAAGCAAATCTTGCCCTATCGCGCGCCAAGCAAATCGCCGAATTAGCCGACGCCGGAAAAACCCGGTTTTTAGCCGCCGCCAGCCATGATCTGGTGCAACCGCTTAACGCGGCGCAATTATTTGCCGATGCGTTGCAAACGCACATCACAGACGACAACGGGAAAAAGCTGCTGCAACAATTATCACAGTCATTACAAGCGAATGAAGATCTGCTGAAGTCCTTGCTGGATATTTCCAAGCTGGACGCCGGTGTTATCAAAGCCGAAATCGACGCCGTGGCATTGCCTCTACTGTTGCAACAATTACACGATGAATTCGCTCCGCTCGCTCTGAAAAACGGCTTGCAATTAACGCTTTCCATCTGCGATCGAAATTGCTATGCCGATCACGCCATGCTACGCCGCTTACTGCAAAATTTAATCAGCAATGCCATTCGCTATACCGAACAGGGAGAAATCACCATCAGCAGTGAAGTCATGGCCGATAGCACGATTGAAATCGCCGTTAGCGACACCGGTATCGGCATCGCCAGTGATCACCTTAATCTGGTCTTTGAAGAATTCAGGCGCACTCCGCGCGGGATGCAAAAATCTCCTGCCGGTCACGGATTAGGTCTTGCCATCGTGCAACGTTTAGCCCGCGCCTTGCACAGTGACATTGTTTTGCACTCCGAACTCAATCGCGGTTCGCGTTTTTCTTTGCGATTGCCATTATGTGCAACAGCACCACGCGCAACCGATGCGCCACTGGCGCATGGCAAAACCCCATTGTCACATCGCCGCATATTATGCCTAGACAACGATGCGGCCATGCTGGCGGGATTAGATGCCGTATTGCAATCGTGGCAGTGCGAGACCACCTTGACCAAAGATCGTCTCGAATTCATGGCGTCCGCGAACCCGTTGCACGACATTGTGATTGCCGATTATCAATTGGATAACGGCGACAACGGCATCGACGTCTGGTTGCAGTTACCGCAACCGCGTCCGCCCTTAGTGTTATTAAGTGCTGTGCGCGATAAGAACGTCATCGCGCGTGTGCAAGCGCTCGGCGGACATTATCTGGCAAAACCGGTGCGCCCCTTGGCGTTACGCAGCGTCCTGCACAGCGTTTTGCAACAGCGGGAATTCACCGTGGGCGATTAAGCAAAAAGCGCCGTGGGGCCGGATTGCTCTTCGGGCCGGCGGCCGCGATGAACCGCGCACTCACCACCATCCTTGGGTATGAACACGTCGATAGAATAAAGGTGGCTTGATCATCATTCTAATACTCGTTCGAATGTTCGTATGAAAACACTTAACGCCAAAGACCTCTTATTCGAGCAGGTCGCCCGTATCGGCAAAGCCATGTCTAACCCCAAGCGGTTGGAGTTGCTTGAGCTACTTTCGCAAGGCGAAAAAACGGTCGAAACCCTCGCGAACGAGAGCCATACCGACCTTAAACTGACCAGCGCGCATTTAAAAGCGCTCAAAGAAGCGCGTTTGGTCATCACTCGACGCGCAGGAAAATACATCCATTATCGCCTCGCGGGCGCCGATATAGCCAATTTGTGGCTGAACTTACGCGCCGTCGCAGGCGAGCACTTAATCGAATTAAGATTGGCGCTGGCAAAGATGTCTTCCGATCCATCGAAATTAGTGTCCGTGAGTCGAGAACAATTATTACAACAAGCTAAAAATGGCGATGTCGTTGTTATTGATGTCCGCCCAACGACTGAATATCAAACGGCGCATTTGCCGTTTGCGCGCTCCTTGCCGCTTACCGAACTGCTGCAGCGGCTAAATGAGCTACCCCGAGACAAAGATATCGTGGCGTATTGTCGCGGACCGTTTTGTTTGTTGTCTGACGAGGCTGTCGAGTTATTGACCGCACGCGGTTTTCACGTACGTAAGACACTTGATGGCGTTAACGAATGGCAGGCCGCCGGATTCCCCTTAAGCGTACCCACTTGATTCGATAGGAGAGAAATGATGCAAACGATTCTTTTTATTTTAAATGACGCTCCCTATGGAAATGAACGCAGCTACAACGCCCTTCGTTTAGCGACGTCGTTAGCAGCAACAGAGGGAAATAAAGTGCGAATATTTTTATTCGGTGATGCGGTAAGTTGCGCAAAATCCGGACAAAAAGTTCCATCCGGTTTTTATAATATGCAATTAATGATCAGCAAAATTTTACACCAAGGATCTGTCGCCGCTTGTGGCAGCTGCCTCGAAGCACGCGGTTTTTCAGACAGTGAGTTGATCGATGGTGTTATGCACGGCTCTCTCTCGCAACTGACGCAATGGACAAATGAAGCGGAAAAGGTTCTGGTATTTTGAATCGTCCCGTTTATCTTGACTTTAATGCAACGACGCCACTCGCTGCCGAAGCGCTGGCGGCGATGTTGCCTTATTTTCAAACGGAATTCGGTAATCCTTCTTCGTCGCACCGCTTTGGCCATCACGCTGCCGCAGCAATCGACATGGCGCGTCGCCAAGTAGCCGAACTCATTTCGGCCAACAAAGAAGAAATCATTTTTACCGGTAGTGCAACAGAAGCCAATAATATGGCGTTATTAGGTGTGGCAAAAACATTCACTGAACGCCAACATCTCATCATCAGTGCGGTTGAACATCCCGCCATTTTGGCTCCTGCCTTGCAGCTGCAAGAACAAGGCTGGCAAGTTACCGTTTTACCCGTTGATGAATACGGCATTGTGTCTCCAGACCGTGTTGCAGAGTCGATTCGGAATGACACGGTGTTGGTGTCGATAATGCACGCCAACAATGAGACCGGTAGCGTTCAACCCATCGCCGAAATCGCAAACATTACGCGTCAGCGTTCGATATTACTGCATACCGATGCGGCGCAATCGATCGGAAAACTGCCAGTCGACGTTAATCATTTGAATGTTGATCTGTTGACGCTTGCGGGACATAAATTTTATGCCCCTAAAGGTATCGGAGCATTGTACGTCCGCCGCAAAAATACCGTGCAAGCACTGTTCACTGGCGCAAGCCAAGAGCACGGAATGCGGCCGGGTACGGAAAATGTCCCTGCCATTGTCGCCTTCGGTGCCGCCGCACAATTAGCACAGCAACGACTGACCACCGCTGCGCGCAATATGCGTCAAATGCGCGATCGACTGCACTCACGAATAATTACAGCGATAAGCGAAATACAACTCAATGGACACCCGCACCAACGTCTTCCCAATACCTTGAATATTTCATTCCCTAAAGTAAGCGGTCGTGAACTTTTACTCGCGGTGAAAAATGAAATCGCGGCCTCGCTTGGTTCGGCCTGCCATTCAGAAAGCGATACCGTCAGCGGTGTTTTAGCGGCGATGGGTTTTGATGCAGCACGCGCAAGCCGAGCCATACGATTTTCCGTTGGCGCAACCACCACAACGGCCGAAATCGACTTTGCCGCTGATGCGTTGATCCGAGCGTGGCAGCAACTTCAACAGTCCAAGTCGATTTCATTATGACGCCCGATGAATACGATGCGTGGTATAACACCCTTCGCGGAAGATGGATTGGACAATGCGAGTGGGATTTATTGAGGATAATGTTAGCGGCAAAGACGCACGAAAACATTCTTGACGTGGGCTGTGGCACCGGATGGTTTACTCGCCATTTGTCACAGCAACTGGATTGCAAAACAACTGGGATTGACCTCGATAGCGCAGCGCTGAACTTTGCTCGGTCGCGTGATCCTAACGGCCATTATCAATTAGCCAATGCCTGTGCATTGCCCTTTCCCGATCAGTTTTTCGATCGAAGCATCTCAATCACCTGTTTTAATTTCGTCAACGATTGGCAACAGGCCCTCGGTGAAATGGTAAGGGTTTCTCGTCACCGCATCGTTGTCGGTGTATTGAACAAAAACAGTGTTTTATATCGAGATAAGGGACGTTGTGGTGGAACGGGCGCACACCAAACGGCGCAGTGGTTTGAAAAAAAACAAATCGCCGAAGTTCTTAAAGTTCTTCCGGTTAAGAATGTAGAATTTCGATCCGTCATATTCCTACCGAGTGGTTCATTCATTGCTCGAACCATCGAACACCTCACCCCCGCCACACTTACCTTCGGTGGAATTTTAATGTTCTCGGCCGATATACTCAGCTAACGACTATGCGCCCGGCGCGTTGCAAACTTTTTAACAACACACCGGCTTGCGTGCGATTAATCAAACCCAGTTTACGCAGCACTGCCGACACGTGTTGTTTGATCGTGGTTTCTTGCACATTCAATTCATAGGCAATTTGTTTGTTCAATTTACCATCAGCAACTAAACACAAAACGCGATATTGTTGCGGCGATAACGCGGCGATGCGTTCGGCAAGCGCGGTGTCGGCTTCTGATTGCGGTAAATGACGAGCCACTTCAGGCAGCCACGTCACCCCCTCTAGCGCCGTTCTAAGCGCGTCGATGATGGTCGGTAACGCGGCCGATTTCGGAATAAATGCCACCGCGCCCAGCGCGATGCTTTGCTTCATTACCACCACATCTTCTTGCGCACTAATGATCGCGATACCGATATTTGGAAACCGGTGGCGAACTTCAATTAATCCCGTGTAACCGACGCTGTCCGACATACTTAAATCGAGTAACAACAAATCGCGCTCGGCATCGTTTTCCAATGCTTGCAACACCGCCGCCAGCGAATCCGCTTCGGTAATTTCCGCGTCGGCGTCAACGCCAGACAACGCCGGCTTTAACGCAGCGCGAAACAAGGGATGATCGTCGGCAATGATAAATCGGTAAGCCATAGTGGACAGCACGAGGTAACGGATCCAAGGCAGGTTAAGTGTTTCAGCGGCAGGACGCCAGTTTTCCATTGCTAAGTGACTCGCGCCATAACACTTTGGTCGGACAGACAAGCGCGCCGCACACGATTACTTTGTGGTTTATCGACAACGAGTTATCACGGAATCATTATGCAAATTGCAATTACGGGAGCCGCGAGTGGCATTGGCGAGGGACTGGTGCAGTGTTTAAGCGCGACCGGCCATCACGTGATCGCAACCGATGCCAGTGAAACCGCGTTGCTGGCGCTACGTGCGCGCTTTCCCGCCGTCACCACCATGGTGGTCGATGTCACCAATAACGAACACATCGCTGATTTTGCGCGTCGCTTTAATGATATTGACGTGCTGATTAATAACGCCGGTGTGCAACACGTCGCGCGCTTGGAAGAATTTCCGATCGAGCGTTGGTCGCAATTAATTGACATCTTATTGACCGGCGCGGTGCGCATGACCAAAGCGGTTTTACCCGCGTTGCGGCAAAAAAATTTTGGTCGCATTATTAACATCGGTTCGATTCATTCATTAGTCGCCTCGCCTTATAAATCGGCTTATGTTGCCGCCAAACACGGCCTGCTCGGCTTTTCAAAAGTGTTGGCGCTCGAAACGGCCGATTGCGATATCACCATCAATACTGTCTGCCCTACCTACGTTAAAACACCCTTGGTTGATAAACAAATTGCCGCTACGGCACGCGAATACAACATGAGTGAAAGCGAAGTCGTCAGCGAGATCATGCTAAAACCGATGCCCAAATCGGTGTTTATCAGCCTCGAAGAACTCGCCGGTATTTGCCAATTTTTAATCAGCCCAGCGGCGCGCAATATCACTGGACAAACCATTGTTGTGGATGGCGGTTGGACCGCGCGTTAAGTAAACGATATTTACATTTGCTTGCTTTTTCTTTGACGCACCTGTCGACTACACTCGCGCGTCGGCCAAACTAGGCCATGAGTGAAACCCACAGGTACGTAAAATGAAAAAACTTGTCATTGCGCTGGCACTGGCCAACGTCGCCGCTTTTGCCGACGAAGGTATGTGGATGCCACAACAACTGCCGGAGATCAGCAAGCAATTAACCGCTGCCGGTTTGAAACTGGACCCGCAACAACTCACCAGCTTAACGGAATTTCCGCTCGGCGCGATCATCAGCCTTGGCGGCTGTACCGCCTCTTTTGTCTCGCCGCAAGGATTGGTGGTGACCAATCATCACTGCGCTTACGGCAGCATTCAATTTAACTCGAAACCCGAACGCAATTTACTGCACGACGGATTTTTAGCCAAAACACTGGAAGAAGAATTGCCGGCCGCGCCGGGTAGCCGAGTTTTTGTCACCACCGAAGTAAACGAAGTTACAGCACAAGTGATCGACAAAAACACCGACAAATTAGCCGGAAAAAAACGCAACGATGCGATTGAATCGAATCGCAAGAAATTAGTCGCCAACTGTGAGAAAGACGCCGGTCATCGTTGTGACGTTTACACGTATTTCGGTGGATTAAAATTTTATTTAATTAAGCAAATGGAAGTTCGCGACGTGCGTTTAGTACACGCGCCAGCTGAAGGTGTGGGCAAATTTGGCGGTGATACAGATAACTGGATGTGGCCGCGTCACACTGGCGATTACAGTTTTTATCGCGCTTACGTTGGCAAAGATGGCAAACCAGCTGATTTCAGTAAAGACAACGTACCGTATCAGCCGAAACATTATTTGCGTTTAGCCAGCGAGCCGCTTAACGAAGGAGATTTCGTTATGGTAACCGGCTATCCCGGCCGCACCAATCGTCATCGCTTACCGTCTGAAGTCGAATTCACATTTGGTTGGCGCTACCCGACCATTCATCAAACGATCAATGATTTTCTTGCCATCATTGAACATGAAACCAAAGATCGCCAAGATGCCGCACTAAAATACGCCAGCACGGTTGCCAGTTTAAATAACACTGAGAAAAATTTTGAAGGTCAGCTCGAAGGCTTCAAAAAATCCGGTTTGCAAAAAATTAAAAACGATCAACACAGCGCCTTATTAGCCTGGGTTAACGGCGACAAAGCGCGCAAAAAACAATACGCCAATGACTTGGCCAAAATTGAACAATTATTGGCCGAACGCGACAGCCTCGGTAAGCGTGAATACTGGATGGGCTGGCTCGGTCAATCGCAATTATTGTCGCTTGCCCGCCGCTTGAATCGTTTGGCCAATGAACGCGTAAAACCCGATATGGAGCGCGAAGCCGGCTTTCAAGATCGCGATCTGCCACGGATCAAACAAGGCATTCAGAGCATGGAACGCCGATTTGATCTGCAAGTAGACAAAGCACTGCTGACCTTCGTATTAACACAATACGCAAAACAAGAAAGCAGCGCACGCGATGCGGCAGTTGATGCGGCGTTCGGCATTAAAAATGGTCTAAGTGAAGCCGATATCAAGGCAAAAGTAGACGCCCTTTATGCGGCAAGCACTTTGCAAAATGCCGACGCACGGACTGCATGGTTAGACAAACAACCAGCTGATTTCAAAGCCAGTAACGACAGTTTTATTCGTATCGCCGTTGCCTTATTTGATGGCGATATAGCGCGTGAAAATCGTGACAAAGAAATCGCCGGTAATGTACAGGCCGCTTATGCCAACTATATGCGTGCGCTCATCGCTTTCCTTAATGCTAATGGCAAAGCCGTGTTCCCCGATGCCAACAGCACATTGCGTATTACTTACGGCCATGTGCAACACCGTGAACGAGGTGATGGCATGCAATGGAATGCGTTTACGACGTTGCGCGGTATCACACAAAAGGCTACCGGCGAAGGCGAATTCGAAGCACCGAAAGCACAATTGGACGCCATTAACGCGCGCCAATTTGGCCCTTATGCCGTTGCCGCGCTGGATTCGGTTCCGGTCAATTATTTAAGCACGCTCGACATCACCGGCGGCAACTCAGGAAGCCCTACGCTTAACGCCAAAGGTGAATTGGTTGGCCTCGCCTTTGACGGCACGCTAGATTCGGTGATCTCAGATTGGTATTTCGATCCGGCAATCACACGCACCATTCACGTTGATTGGCGCTATATGATGTGGCAAATGCGCTTTGTCGACAAAGCCGAAAATCTGCTGAAAGAAATGCAGGCTTGGTAATTGCGGGCTTGAGCATCACAATAAGGCGTCGCATGACGCCTTATTTTTTGCACAATGGCTTAAGATAACGTTAAACACTGCGCCATAATCTGTACTCCCTATTTCACGAGGCCAACGACGATGAACAACAAAACGACCTTGCTGTGGGATCTGCCAGTGCGCTTGTTTCACTGGTCGTTACTGCCGCTTATCCTCGCGCTGTGGCTGCTGGCCGAAAACGGCGAAGCCATCCATGACCACATGGCCACTCACCAAATTGCATTCGATGCCATGCTCTGGCACGCGCGATTG
>CAZYUS010000016.1:0-25141 GCA_964650615.1 uncultured Pseudomonadaceae bacterium
AAGGCGGCCGCTGCGACGTTCATGTTGAGACCAAAATCAACTTCCACCGGAAGGGCATTCGCGCGACTGCCGATCATATCGGCAAACCATTCGATAAATTCGTTGACCATTTGGTCGACGCCACGAATGCTGTGGCTTGCTTTACGGATCCGTTCGAATAATTGCGCGATATCGGCATTTAAAGCGCAGCGAATATCGTCGACTGACGCGCCATCGCTTAACCAAAGCATCATGTCGATATCCGCCATCGCATCATCCCACTCCGAGTTTTCAATTCCGGCACGCAAATAGATCACACTTAAATACTTTCGCCACACATTGTCGATGAAAGCAAGAATTTTTGCATGGGGTGATTTGCCCAGCATGGCATAACGAATCGCTCGCGTTACGGCGCTGTGTACGTGTGTCGTACGTAGCAAGTGCATTTCTTTGGCGAGCAATTGGCGATCGCCATCCAGCACACGATTTTGCTGTTCGATCAACCATTGTTGTAACGGTTTTAACGCGTCTTCTGCGGATTGTGCGTGAAGCGCAGCCGTGGCGGCGGCGTTTATTTTTTGCGCCAACGATGTAAGCAGTGGCTCGGAGGTCGCATCAGTTTGGTAAGCACGAGCGAATCGCAAGAGTTGTTCAAAAAAAACATTGACCGGATGCTCCCTATGCGCCCAACTGTTTTCTTGTCCAGCACCGTAAATGGCGCACAGCCACCAGTACGGGGCCATACACTGCGCCATCGCAGGTGTGAGCCATTTTTTTTCGTCGACGCGACGCGCGGCGATGCTAGCCAGTAACAAACTCAATTCGCTGCGATGCAAAACGCGGTCACATTGAATGGGGTGCAGTGACGTGTCAGCAAACATGAACAAAGGAAAACGCGTACGCCAATCCAGTGGGCATTCGCCACCGCGCTGCATTTTGTTTTCAATGTCACTGAATAATTCGAATGCGCTGGCCAAGTTAATCGCCGACATCGAGGTGTTCCGCTTCAATCGGGCAAGACCTCTTCAGCCTAGCAAAGGTTTGCGTCACGCCAAGCGTGCTGATGCGATTTTTGTGAATAAATCGGCGGCAGCGAAAAAGTTGCTGTAAAAAAGGCGCCGCAGCGCCTTTTTCCCTTACGTTTGTGGCGTTCGTATTACACCGCCACTAACAAATGTTTGCTGAGTTGGCCGTGTATGCGACCGATCCATTTGGCGACGTGAAGCATCAAGGTAAGCCCGATGACGCCCAGCGGAATCAATAAAAAGCTTTGTTCATACGTCACCGCCGAACCGTCGCCAAAATAAATGTGGTCGCCGAAGAACGTGGTGGCAAGCGGCGCCAATAAAAACACTAAAGATGTCGTTATCATCACCACTGACACCGTGAAATAACAGATGCCAATCGGCAGCATCGCGGCCATATACAACATGGTTGACCAGGTACGACGGTCAGTCAGCATGGCGACAATTCGCGGCCACCAGCCGGACTCGCTGGAGGCGATAAGCGGGCGGCGCGGCATCCGTTCGCCCAACAAGGTTTCGACCATGCGACCTTCAATCAAACTGATGAGCCGAGTCGATGCCACGAACAGCAGAAAAAACGGCAGGCCGAAAATAAGCACCGCCAAACCGGCTGACATCGACAGCCCAGTGATTACCCAAACGAAATAGAACACACCGGTGGCCAGACTGAGCAACATATAAAACAGCGCGGCATAGGCCTGCGGATCGGCGTAAACACCGAAGATCCGCCCTAACCACGAGGTCTTTTTATCGGGCCGTGGAGTGCGCAAGGCACGTTGCACCGTGCGTTCCATTTTGCGGTATTCCTCCGCCACATCGTCCGGTGTGCCAAAAGACGTCATCGCAAGCGCTAACGCCTCGGCTTCCGTTTTGTCGGCGTGTTCGGCTACCGCTGCGCGCAGATATTCTTCAGCGTCGTAAACGGCATCTTGAACAAGCGCCGGATCGCAATCACGCAAAGCGTGGCGCAAAGCCGACAGGAATTCTTCGATAGATTTTGGATGGCTCATGGTGTTACTCCCCTACAGCTGAATCGACAAAACGCTTGGTGCGTTGCCAGGCTTGTGTCCACTGCGCCAAAACGACCCGGCCTTGTTCGGTAATTTGGTAATAACGACGCGGCGGACCACTGACTGACGGCTCGACAAAGCTGTCCAGAAGGCCGTTGTCGCTTAAAGTGCGTAACACCGGATACAACGCACCCTGACGACCAGCGGTTACGCTGTCGTCGTCGGCACCGAGCTGCTTGGCGATCTGATAACCGTACAACGGCCCCTCGGCTTTAGCCATCACCGCCAGCAAAACCAAAGCAACCGTGCCGGCATTTAGTTCTTTCTGCAGCTTTTTGACCAGCGGACTGATGTCCGACGCCTGTTCGTGTGGTGTGTCCACGCTCTACTCCTGAAGTCGAATGCGCGTGAACTCAGTATTATTATCAACTTAACACTAGTCAATACAGAAACTTGACTCGGAATGTAACGAGGTTTGTGGCGTGTGACAAAGATAGCCAGATAACGCCGCCATCGTGGCTGAAAAGTCAGCGGCCGGCGGGCAATCAATGGTGACCGTTTGTTGCGTATGAGGGTGAACGAAGCCGATGCGATCACAGACCAACATCAGACGGTAACAACAAAAATGATCGCGGAAATAACGATTGTAAGCGCCTCGGCCATAACGCACATCACCGATCAATGGATGTGAAAGGTGTTTGAAATGGCGACGGATCTGATGCTGACGGCCCGTTTCAGGCTGCACCTCGACGGCACTAAAACGACTCGCGGGATAACGCTCGATAACGTCAGGAATGAGGTAGTGCGCGAGACATCGAAAGCGCGTAACGGCGGTTTGTTTGTCATGCGCGGTACCGTCATCGTAGTCGTCATCTACGCGTCCTAACGCGTGATCGACGACGCCCTCGGCGGCGACAAAACCGCGCACCAGCGCGCGATATCGTTTGGTAACGGCACGCGAGCTAAACGATTCCGTCAATTCGCGCGCGGTTTTTGAATTTAACGCCAGCACCAACACGCCCGATGTGGGCTTGTCTAGACGATGAACCGGATACACATAACGACCGATCTGATCGCGCACGATCTGCACCACAAAACGAGTTTCATGACGGTCTATCTCACTGCGATGCACTAACAAACCCGCCGGTTTGTGTACCGCAATGAGATCTTCATCACGAAATAAAATGTCGAGTTTCTCGTTTTCAATCGTCACGGCTAACAACCATTTGCACTGTGCGGCGAATCACAAATAAAAATAACTTTTGCGCGAATAATCAACGCATAGCCCCACACATGGAGTGTCGGCATGAACAGAATTATTTTGATGGCATGGCTATTTTTTTCGCAGTACGACGCGAATGCCGCGCAACCCACTTCAACAGGTAAAGAATTTCCCGACTCCAGCACCGGATGTGACAGCGAGGAATCGTGTCGTTCGCTCGCGTTTTGCAGCGAAGCGGACACCAGTTGCGCGTTAAACTGTCCCGACCGCGATCACGATGGACACCGCGCTTTAAGTTGCGGTGGCGATGATTGCGAAGACGCCGATCCGGATCGTTTTCCGGGCAACAAAGAAATTTGGGACCCTGCCAACCACGACGAAGATTGTAATGCGCAAACCAGCTTTAGCTTGCTGTTGAAAAATTTGGCAGAAAAATAATGCGTCGCAGGGGCGATTCTTGAATCGCCCCTTCCGTTATTGTTCCAATTTCTGCCGCATCAACGGAAACAACAACACATCACGGATACTCGGTGAGTTCGTCAGCAACATCACAAAGCGGTCAATGCCGATGCCTTCACCAGCGGTGGGCGGCAAACCGTATTCCAAGGCATTAATATAATCGGCATCGTAATGCATCGCTTCGTGATCGCCGGCGTCTTTCGCTTTTACCTGCGCCATAAAACGTTCGGCTTGATCTTCCGGATCGTTCAACTCCGAGAACCCGTTGGCTAACTCGCGTCCACCGACAAATAATTCAAACCGATCCGTTACATCGGTATTGACATCGTTGCGACGTGAAAGCGGCGACACTTCAACCGGATAATCACAAATAAACGTTGGCTGCATCAATTTATGCTCCACCGTTTCTTCGAAAATCATGATCTGCGCTTTGCCCAATCCGGCGTTTTTGTCGATATGAACGCCCAAACGTTTAGCGACGGCGTAGCAACCTTCCAAGGTTGTTAACTCTTCTTTGGTGACGCCGTCGTTGTATTTCACAATCGAATCCGTCACCGGCAGACGATCGAACGGTTTGCTGAAATCGTAATCGACACCTTGCGAATGAAATTGCGCCGTTTTTAGCGTTTCCATAGCCACGAAACGGAATAATTCTTCGGTGAAATCCATCAGATCACGATAATCCGCATACGCCCAATAAAATTCCATCATGGTAAATTCTGGGTTGTGGCGGGTCGATACCCCTTCGTTGCGAAAATTGCGATTGATCTCGAATACTTTTTCTAAACCACCGACCGTCAAACGTTTCAAATACAATTCTGGTGCGATACGCAAATACATTTGCGCATCCAAGGCATTGTGATGGGTGATAAAGGGTCGCGCCGCCGCCCCGCCCGGGATCGGATGCAGCATGGGCGTTTCAACTTCCAAAAATTGCTTGGCCGTCATAAAACGACGAATCGCATTAATAATATTAGAACGCAAAATAAACGTACGGCGCGTTTCTTCGGTGACAATTAAATCAACATAACGCTGACGATATCGCGCCTCGGTATCGGTCATGCCGTGGAATTTATCGGGCAAGGGGCGTAGTGCTTTGGTGAGTAATCGAATCGTTTTTACGTGCACCGATAATTCGCCGGTTTTGGTTTTCATTAAACGACCGCTGACGCCAACGATGTCGCCGATATCCCAGTGTTTGAATTGTTCGTACGTATCACCTAATTCTTCGGCCTTGATGTAGAGCTGAATACGACCACTCATATCTTGAATATGGCAAAAGCTCGCTTTACCCATTAAACGGCGCGTCATAATGCGCCCTGCCAAAATTACATCCACTGGATTGCTATCGAGCGCGTCCTTTTCATAAGCACCGTATTGGTCGTTTAATTCTTGCGCTAAATGTTCGCGGCGAAAATCATTAGGATAGGCATTACCCTGCTGACGTAATCCGCGCAATTTTTCTCGACGAACCGCCATCTGTGCGCTTTCGTCTAAAGCCGTTTCTGCTGTAGTGTTTTGTTGTTCGCTCATTTTTAATCTCATTAGCTGTTATGCAGGAGCGCCTTTAGGCGCGAATTAAATTGTCATAAAACCGTTCGCGCCTACAGGCGCTCCTACCAAAAATTTACAAACCCGCTTTCAAACTTGCTTCCATAAACGGATCGAGATCACCATCTAAAACGATCTGGGTATTACTTTCTTCATATTCCGTTCGCAAATCTTTAATACGCGATTGATCGAGTACGTAAGAACGAATTTGCTGACCCCAGCCGATATCCGATTTGCTTTCTTCCAATTTTTGTTTCTCGGCATTACGTTTTTGCATTTCCAGTTCGTACAAACGCGCTTTCAACATTTTCATCGCGCGATCACGGTTGGCATGTTGTGATCGTTCGTTTTGACAGGCCACTACAACGCCCGTTGGTACGTGCGTCAAGCGCACCGCTGAATCGGTTTTATTCACGTGCTGACCACCGGCACCGCTGGAACGATAAGTATCCAATTTAATGTCGGCCGGATTGATTTGAATATCAATTTTATCGTCCACTTCGGGCGACACAAACACGGCCGCAAACGATGTGTGACGACGATTACCCGAATCGAAGGGGGATTTGCGTACTAAGCGGTGAACCCCTGTCTCAGTACGCAACCAGCCATAGGCGTATTCACCTTCAAATCGTATCGTGCATGATTTGAGTCCCGCTACATCGCCGGCCGACTCTTCGACGATTTCGGCTTTTAGGCCTTTCTTATCGCCCCATTTCAGATACATGCGCTGAATCATCGAAGCCCAGTCCTGCGCTTCGGTGCCGCCCGATCCGGCTTGAATATCGAGATAGGCATTGGCGTGGTCCATTTCACCGGCAAACATCCGTTGAAATTCCAATACGGCCAACGTCTTTTCTAAATCAGCCAAATCGTTGCCGACCAGATCCACCGTATCGGCATCGCCCTCTTCCACCGCGATATCGAGCAAGCCTTCGGCATCAGACAATCCCGATTCCAGCTTACGAACGGTGTCGACGGTGTTGTGCAGCGTGACTCGCTCTTTACCGAGATCTTGCGCGCGGGTAGCGTCGTCCCACACATTGGGCTGTTCTAATTCGGATTCGACTTCCTGCAATCGTTCGACTTTTACGTCGTAGTCAAAGATACCCCCTCATGGCTTGCAGGCGGCCATTCAGGTCTTTTAATTTCTCTTTGACGCCAGTGATTTCAAACATGGGCGTAATGCTTTTGGAGACAGGCTAAAGGGCGCGTATTGTGCCAGTTCGGTGGTTTTACCGCATCTTGAAAAACCAACAAACGGCATCGCGTTGACGGTATTTTTTGGCCTCAAAAAAATCGTTCGATCATTAATTGCAAAGCGACATTGCCGTTGTAGTCGTTGATATCCAATTTATACGCACAATGAATGGCGGAGCGTTGCTGCCATCCTCTGCGTTCGGCATCGAAGGCGATGGCGTCAAATACCGCGCCTTGCGCGTGGCGTAATTTCAGTTTGAGATGTTTCTCACCGACGACACGCTGCTGCACGACGGCGAACGCGCCATCAAATATAGGTTCTGGAAAATGCTGTCCCCATGGACCGCCTTCACGTAACACGCGCGCGTTTTCGAGTGTGAATTCGTCGTCGGCCAGTTCGCCATCGGACCACAGTTCAGCTTGTAACGGTACGCCGTTGACGTGCGCTTTTACGCTGGCGTCGAATAATGCGCAAAACGCATCGAGATGGCGACGCGAAAGGGTTAAACCAGCGGCCATGGCATGACCACCAAATTTACTTAAAATATCCGGATGACGATTGGCTATATCGGCGAGTACATCGCGAATATGAACACCGTGAATCGAACGCGCCGATCCTTTCACTTCATCGTGATTGCCCGGTGCAAAACAAATAGTTGGACGATGAAATTTTTCTTTTACGCGTCCGGCGATCAAACCAATCACCCCTTGATGCCATTGCTCGTCAAACAAGCACAGACCGAATCGTAACTCGCCTTCACTCGCTAAATGCGTCGCAATAATCTCGTCGGCATCCGATAACATCGTATCTTCGATTTGTTTGCGCTCGATATTTAATTGTTCCAATTCTTGCGCCATACGAAGGGCTTTATCAGCGTCCTCTTCCAACAAACACTGGATGCCCCGACTCATATCATCCAATCGACCGGCGGCGTTTAATCGTGGCGCAACAACGAATCCTAAATCACTAGCGGTAAGCGATGCGCGATCACGTTTGGCTAGGCTTAACATCGCTTTTATTCCGGGGCGGCAATGCCCCGATCGAATACGTTGCAATCCTTGATAAACCAAAATGCGATTATTGCTATCAAGTGGCACAACATCGGCGACAGTTCCAAGGGCGACCAGATCTAACAGATTGGCTAACTTGGCATTTTTACCCGGATGATCGAGCTGGCGCATCAACACCCGCGTGGCCATCAACACATAAAACATAACCCCGACACCGGCTAAATATTTACTGGGAAATGCACACGTCGCCAAATTGGGATTCACAATAACATCGGCATCGGGCAGTTGTTCACCGGGGAGATGGTGATCCGTTACCAGAACGCTTAAACCGTTTTGCTTGGCGTGTTTTACGCCTTCGAGTGACGCAATTCCGTTATCCACCGTAATCAAACACTGCGCGCCCTGCGCAAGCGCTAAATCAACAATCGGTGAAGTCAAACCATAACCGTAGCGAAAACGGTCAGGCACCAGAAACTGCACATTTTTAGCGCCGAGTTCGCGCAAGCCCAACATCGCGACCGCCGTACTGGTGGCACCATCGGCGTCGAAATCACCAACGATACAAATGTTTTTTTGCGCAACAATCGCGTCATAAATAAATCGCGCGGCGTGTTCGTGGTGCGTTAAACAATGCGGCGGAATTAATGCAATCAATTCACGTTGCAGAGAAGATAATGATGTGATGCCGCGAGCGGCGTACACGCGTGCCAAAAGAGAAGGAAAACCGCCTAAATCAGCGGGGATTGAATCCAGTTGGTGGCGACGTAAACGGGGCGCGCTCATTGTAGTTCTGCCGGTAATGATGATTTTCCACGCCAAAATTTCATTCGTTGCAACGATTGCAGCGAATAGGAAAATCCGTTATCCGGATATATCTTTTGATGACCACGAACGGCGAAAAGCTGGTCAATGTTTTGCCAATAGTCTCGCCACCGTTCAAACTCGCCATTGGCCCACGCCGACTCGCCTTGTGTCGCCATCACCAACACATAATCAAATTCGTTATGTCGTATTTCATGCAATGGACGCACGGTAATTCCGCTGGCGGTTTGTCTCAACCATGCACCGATGGCGTCGCTGTCGGTATAAACGGCATTCAACCGCGTAGAGTGCGGTAATTGAGCGCCGCTTTCACCCCAAAGATGAAGACCTTGCACTAATTTTTCGTGACGCTGCTGGCGTTGCTGATTAATAAACGAACGCTGCAAAATCATTTGCCACTCCGTCATCTTGGCTTGCCAATACATTGCATCATTCCCGCTTGGCATCACCGTCATTGCATCACGCCCAATCACCTGCCAATACGGCACGGTCTGCAGATCGCATCGTTGATTCAAGGTCAGCAACCAATGCTCGCTGCCGGTTGCTACTAAACGTAAGCCATCTTCACTCATCCATGCCTGCAATTCTTCCTGCAATTGCTGACGTTCTTGCCGCGACAAATTCAGTGCCTGCTCACCCAACAAATAAATGCCTCTGTGCTCCGGCTTAATCGCCATCGGTGTTAACAAGGCCCAAGGAACATCGAGAGATTGGTGGCTACACGCCGCTGAAATTTGCGCAAAAGGAAATTTTTTTAGTTGCAAATGTGCAGCGCAGGCCGACCATAAATCTGGGCAGGGTAATGCATCGGCTTTGCCTAATGCCGAACGAAAATGAGGGAGGTTCAACGTACGCGCCGGATGACCGTCATCGCGATTTAACGCGCGCAAAAAGCCCGGTAGAAACCAATGCATCGTCATGGTAATTACAACAATCCTTATAAAAGTTCTGCGCCTTTATCAACCATGCGCAAAACGCGCCACGAGGGGCGCCATTTCGTTAAAATAGCCTTGTGTGGCAGGAGAAAACCTATGTTGATCGCGCAGGACACCGGTACGAGCCGTTTTATCGTCAAAGCTTATGAACCGGGCCAATTGAAAATAAATGAGCAATGGTACACACAGCCACTTTTGTTAAGCCCGCAGCAACTCAACATCGACCATTTATCGCCGACTTTCGAACAACTGAATGATGGCGATCTGAATGCCCTGCTCGATACTCAAGCCGAGATCTGTTTACTTGGCACCGGTGCCAAACAACAGTTCCCAGCGATGAGTTTATTGAAAACGGCCTACCAACGCGGCAAAACGATCGAAGTCATGGATACGCGTGCGGCTGTTCATACTTTTATCGTACTGGCTGCCGAAGGGCGTTCGGTGGCGGCGTTGCTGTTTCCGTAAATCCCAACGAATGGCGATTAGCCAATCGCCATTCCGTGAACAATCATTTGCGCTATCAGGATCGTTGTTTTTTGACTTCTGCCAACAATCGATCGGGTGGCAAATAACCCGGTAATAATGTTCCATCTTTGAGAATAATCGCTGGTGTACCGCCTAGGCCGAATTTATGCACCAGTGAATAATGCTTTTCGATTGGGTTATCACAGGTTCGCGTTTGCAAAACTTGTCCTGATTTAGCGGCTGTCAGCGCCTTCTGCGGATTTTCAGAACACCACACCGACACTAATTTATCGTACGAAGGTGAATTCAATCCGGCACGCGGAAACGCTAAATAATGTACCGTGATCCCTAAGTCATTAAGCGCTTTCATATCGCGATGTAATTTTTGGCAATAACCACAATCAATATCGGTAAACACAAAAATTTCATACTGCTGTTTCACCGCTGCATAGGTCAACGATGATTTCACCAAGTCGGGCGTGTTCAGTAGTTTAGCCCGCTCCGGTGCGCGTTTGAGATCGAGTGCGTCGGTGTACACTTGAGTGTGATTAATCGGTGGCATCCCAGCTTTAGTCGGCAAGCCTAATAACGTGCCTCCATAGATTAAAAACTTACCGTCCGGCGACGCGTAGAACACATCGTTGCCCGCTGACAGTTGATATAAACCGGAGTACGGACTTTTTTCGATGGCATCGAATTCCATATCGGGAAACGCATTTTTCAACTGACTGCGAATGGCGGTGACCGACTGATCGGCCGCCGTGGCGACGATGGCAAATAAACTGGCTAAAAGCACAACACTTAAGCGTTTCATAAAATAACTCCAGCGGAACTAACCGCGCGGGTGATGCCGAGCATGCAGCGATTTTAATCGTTCACGCGCGACAAAAGTATAAATCTGTGTGGTGCTTAGATCGGCATGTCCAAGCAGCATTTGCAAACTACGCAGATCGGCACCGTGATTCAGTAAATGGGTCGCAAACGCATGACGCAACATATGCGGTGTCACGTTTACCGACAATCCAGCGTATTGCGCATGCCGCTTTATACGTTGCCAAAAGCCTTTTCGAGTCATCAGTTCGCCGCGCGCTGACAAAAATAACGCGTCGGTTTGATGACTACCGGCCAGTTCCGGTCGCGATTGACGTAAATAACGGTCCAGCCATTCGCAGGCGGTTTCCCCCATCGGAACCATGCGTTCCTTGTTGCCTTTACCAATCACGCGAATGACACCTTGCTTCAAACTTAGTTGCGTCAACGGCAACGTCACCAGTTCGGTGACGCGTAGACCGCTGGCGTACATCAACTCCAACATGGCACGGTCGCGCAAGCCTAAGACCGTTTCGCTGTCGGGCGCATTAATCAACTGCTCGACCTGCATTTCCGACAAACTGAATGGTAGTGCGCGACTGGCGCGAGGGCTTTCCAAACTCAAACACGGGTCGTCTTGGCGCAGCCGCTGCTCGATGCAAAAGCGAAAAAATCGTTTCAACGAACTGAGCATACGGGCGCTGGAGCGGGCGTTATATCCCATCGCGGCGCGGTCGCTAAACAGTTGGTGCAAAGTCGCGGGCAATACGGCAAGCAAACTATCGTCGTGCTGAAACAGCCACTGCGAGGCCGCCTGCAGATCGCGGCGATAAGCTGCCACCGAGTTTTCGGCCAAACCGTTTTGCCACCACAACTGATGAAGAAAAGCGTCGACAGCGGGCGTATCGGTTTCCGATAAACGAAATACCGATTGATTACCCCGTGAAGCGGGAAGCTGGGGATTGCGGCGAGAGCCCATGACGAAACGGTCGAAAAGCGGTGCTGCCAATCTACCGCTAATCGCCTTCAAAGCCCAGTCATGCGAATTGCCAAGGGCCTTTCAACGCATTATGGTTACGCGGTTCCATTTCGAAGTTCTACAACGCTTAGGAAGAAAAGATGATGAATTCGACCTCTCAACAACACGAAAATGGCAGCGGCCTCGTTGGCTCTCTGCGTGCAGTCGCGGCGGTTATTGTGATCGTGATGGCGTTATTTGGTGTGCTCGTGGTGCTAGATGTGATTGCGCTAGACAATGCCGGTGAGTTCTTTAAGAAGACGGCATTGTTAACCGTGATACTGGTGTTCGCCAGCGGCTTAGTTGCGGTGCTATTAAAATCGGGCAAACGATAAATTTCAGTATTTTGATGATGCAAAAAAACCAACGGCACCGATTAGGGCGCCGTTGGTTTTTCCACAAGGCTTGAATCTTTTCTCGATTAGTCGAGTTTTTCTTTGATACGGGCTTTTTTGCCGGTAAGCGCACGTAAGTGATAAAGCTTGGCTTTACGTACATCACCACGACGCTTCACTTGAACGCTTTCGATCATCGGTGAATGAGACTGGAAAACACGTTCCACGCCTTCACCCGACGACATTTTGCGCACGGTGAACGAACTGTTGAGACCGCGATTACGCTTGGCAATAACCACGCCTTCATAGGCCTGAACGCGCTCACGATCGCCTTCTTTCACCTTCACGTTTACCACAACGGTGTCACCGGTTTTGAATGCCGGTAAATCGCTACGTAATTGCTCTTGTTCGAGCTGTTGAATGATCTTGCTCATTACATCACTCCGGTTTGGTGTCGCACCAAACAGTTACGTATTGGGGTCAGGCCTTACATTTCACACAACGGTAAAATGTAAGGCCTGACCCCTAATACAAAGGTTACTTCCAGAGGTTTATTCCGCCCGGAATAAACGTAGACACTCCATTGCAACAACTACGAGCGCTCCTGCTCGCGTAAAAACTCGTCAAGCAAAGTTTGTTCTTCTTTGCTTAAGTGGCGCTTGGCTAATAATTCCGGTCGCCGTAAATAAGTTCGACCCAAAGCCTGTTTCAAACGCCAGCGCCGTATATGCTCGTGATTGCCGGATTGTAAAACGGCCGGCACTACCTGCCCATTCCACTCGTCTGGCCGCGTGTAATGCGGGCAATCCAGCAAGCCATCCATAAAGGAATCTTGCTCGGCCGATTGGGCATCGTTAAGCACTCCCGGAAGCAAACGCGCCACGGCATCCATGATGACCATGGCCGGCAACTCACCGCCGGATAACACAAAATCGCCAATCGAAATTTCGTCGTCGACCACATCCAAGATCAGGCGTTCATCAACGCCTTCGTATCGCCCAGCCAACAAAATCACACGTTGACTGTCTTGAATTTCACGCACTATCGCTTGCGTCAGCCGCCGACCTTGTGGTGACAGATAAATCACTTTGGCGTCACTTCCGGCCACTGTTTTTGCCGCTTCAATCGCGTCAAACAAGGGCTGCGCCAACATCACCATACCGGGACCACCGCCATATGGCCTATCGTCCACGGTGCGATGCGGGTTAAAAACGAAATCACGCGGATTAAACGTCTGAACCTGCATGGCTCCGGTTTTTACGGCTCGGCTACTGACCCCGTATCGCGTCACCGCCGCCACGATTTCCGGAAAAATCGTGATTAAGCCAAACCACATTTACCAATCCGCCTGCCAAGCCACGCAGATGCGCTTGGCTTGCAAATCAACTGCCTTTACCAACGCGTCGATCACCCACGGGATCATGCGTTCGGTGGTTCCATCCGACACCACCATCACATGATTAGCGCCGTTTTCAAACAAATGAACGATTTTTCCGAGGCTAACGCCGTCTTCGTTGACGACCTCGCAGCCTTCCAAATCGGTCCAGTAAAATCCGTCTTTGTCATCATTAACGCGCATTTGAGCACGCGCGACAAAAATAGGTGCCTGCATCAATAACTCAGCTTGATTGCGGTCGTCGACCCCTTCCAACTGAGCGACCAGTCCACGCCCTTGGGCATGACCGTCTTTGACTTTCAGGACTTTCCATTCACCGCCGACTTTGACTTGCCAGGGTGAATATTCAAGCAAATTCTCTAAGGGATCAGTGTAGGACCACACTTTTACCCAACCACGGACGCCAAAGGCGCCCGTGATCTTGCCGACTTCCAGCAATGTGTCAGCGGACAAGGCGATTAGGCTTTAGCTTGTTGTTTGACAAGTGCCGCAACGCGATCCGACGGCTGGGCGCCTTGGCTGACCCAGTAGTTGTAGCGTTCACCGTTGATGTCGAATTTTACCGCTGCGCCTTGGGCGACCGGGTTGAATAAACCCAAACGCTCAATAAAGCGACCATCACGGGCGCGACGACTGTCAGCAACGACAACATGGTAAAAAGGACGTTTTTTTGCGCCACCACGGGCAAGACGAATTACGACCATAGCCAGGAACCTCTCTTCTAGGACCAAGGGTTAAGAGTCTTGATGTCGACTCTGAGAAGGTGTGAGGGGGCTAATCCCCACACCCAAAAAGGGCGCGTATTGTACGCAGCGGCACGACCGATGCAAAGCGGAAAAACGGATAAAAATCAGGAAATAACACCGATACGCCGCATCTAACTCATGATTTCAAGGGGCGGCGGCTAACAACCCATCGTTGAGGTGATAGGTTTTATCCATTTTTTGCGCAAGACGTTCATCGTGCGTCACGACGATGAAACTGGTGCCGTGCAAAGCGTTCAATGTCAGCATCAACTCGTAAACGTGATCGGCAGTGCGACTGTCCAAATTACCGGTAGGTTCGTCGGCAAGCACGCATTTCGGTTGCGTGACCAGTGCGCGCGCCAGTGCCACACGTTGACGCTCACCGCCTGACATTTCACTTGGTTTATGTCGTTCTCGATTGGACAGCTGCACATCGCTTAATAATCTGGCGGCACGCGATCGCGCGGCGTCGATGGATAATCCCGCGATCAACAACGGCATCGCGACATTTTCCAGCGCCGTAAATTCCGGTAATAAATGATGAAATTGGTAGACAAAACCGAGGCATTGGTTTCGCCATATGCCCTGCTCTTTTGCATTTAACTGGTGGATGTTTTTGCCACACACCAGCACGTCACCTTGCGATGGTTCATCCAAACCGCCCAGCACGTGTAACAACGTGCTTTTTCCGGAACCCGATGAACCCACAATGGCGATGCGTTCCGAAGCTTTGACTTGCAGATCAACACCACGCAAAACGCTGACTTTCAACTCGCCTTCTTCGTATTGTTTGCGCACGTGTTGCGCAGCGATAATGATTTCATTCATAGCGCAAAGCCTCGGCCGGACGAACGCGTGACGCTCGCCACGATGGATAAACGGTGGCCAAAAAACTCATTAAGAACGCCGAAAATCCGACATTAACCACGTCACCGGCTTCGAGTTGGCTGGGCAGAAAACTGATGAAATAAACATCGCCCGGCAATAAGGCAATGCCGAAAACGTGTTCGATCCAGGCCACCACATCGGGCAAGGTTAAACTAAGGCTGATCCCCCCTATCAATCCTAATGCGGTACCGATCAATCCATTCACAATGCCTTGCACCATAAAAATGCGCATGATCGTTTGCGGGCTTGCTCCCAATGTTCGCAAAATCGCGATATCACTTTGCTTTTCGGTCACCACCATCACCAGTGTCGAAATGATATTGAATGCGGCAACCGCGATAATAAAAGCCAGCAACACAAACATCATGCGTTTTTCCATTTTCACCGCATGAAAAAGCGAACCGTAAGTATGTGTCCAATCACTGGTATACAAATTAAAGGGTAAATAATTGTGCAGATCAGCGGCGATGTACGGTGCCGACAACACTTCATCGACTTTTAATCGAATACCCGACACTTTTTCATCCATGCGCAACAAATTGGATGCGTCTTGCATATGCACATATGCAAACGAAGCATCAACTTCCGCACGCACTTCAAACGTCCCCACCACCGTGAAGCGGCGCTGCCTTGGCACAAATCCGGCGGCGGAGGTGGTGGTGGCTTCGGGAATAATGACCGCCACTTTATCCCCCGTGCCAACCCCCAAATTATCGGCCAGCACGGCACCCAAGACGATGCCGAATTCACCGGCCCGCAACGCATCGAATGAACCGCTGGTCATGTGCTGGCTGATGATCGAAACCGTTTTTTCTTGCTCGGGTAAAACCCCCTGCATCACACCGAAAGCCTTCGCACCGGCAAACATAAACATCCCTTGCGCGGTGACATAAGGCGCAGCGGCCTCGACATTCGGATGTTGTTGCAACTGACGAGCTAACGTTGACCAATTTTCCAATCCACCATTGGCATCGGCAACAATGACGTGCGGAGCCATACCTAAGATCCGCGTTCGCAATTCACGTTCGAAACCATTCATGACTGACATCACGGTGATCAATACCGTGACACCAAGCGCGATACCGCCCATTGAAATTAGCGCGATAAAGGAAATGAAATGATTACGCCGTTTGGCTCGCGTATAGCGCAAGCCGATAAACAACGGGAGAGGTCGAAACATGGCGTCGGCACAGCCCTTTTTTTGAGGGGCGCCATTGTCGCTGTCGTGCTAGGCTTTGGCAAACCCTAACTCGGCATGATTGACGATGACCCAGACGCCACCTTCACCGCAAGAACGACGCGACTATTTTCGCGTCAACGATCGCGTAGCCTTACGAGCGCAAAAAGCTAACGATAAGCGCCACCACAAGCCGTTGGCAGCCGAGTTTTTGGCGCTTGGCGCTATGCTCGACGAGCTGCATCTCATTGATGAAGAACAACAGATGATCTGGCGTTCGATTGCGGAAAAATCACACGATTTGAGTATTTATCTTAAAGCACAACAACGAAAAATCGAATTGCTGGCGCGTCATTTGGTGCTGCAACAGGTACAGGACGAACTGCCCTTATGTGAGGTCAATTTAAGTGCCAATGGTCTCGGTTTCGCGCATCCCTCGTCGCTCGCGTTGGGTGAGCGTATTGATATCGACTTGGTGATCTTTCCCGATGCTTTATTGATAACCAATCGAGCAAAAGTCATTAGCTGTCAAGCGCACGCGGGCGCATTTTTTATCGGCGTTGAAT
This sequence comes from uncultured Pseudomonadaceae bacterium, assembly GCA_964650615.1. GTDB lineage: Bacteria > Pseudomonadota > Gammaproteobacteria > Enterobacterales > Permianibacteraceae > Permianibacter. The sequence goes on from CAZYUS010000016.1 coordinate 16,613, forward strand.
TTATTGAATTAAGTAACAGTCATCGCGATGCCATCGTGAGACACTGTCTTTCAATTGAAGGGCAACAACGCCGCAAGGAGCGGAACGAATGAAAAAACTAATCACTTTAGTCTTATTATTTTACATCACGACGGTTGTGAGTGAAGAGGTCGGCGAAAAAACCAATAAACTTATTATTCCAATCGCGCAACAAGGTGACGCCGCTACGCTAAGACCTGCGCGCGGAACCTTGATGGGCGATGTCGAAAAAAACTATGGCCGCCCCAATGAAATCGTCGGACCCATCGGGCAACCGCCGATAACACGCTGGGTCTACGATAACTACACGGTTATTTTTGAACATCAACACGTCGTGCATACGGTGCTAAAAATGAAATCGCCCACCGCACCAGAAACTGTTGGTGAAAAAAGCGATACGACTCCCGTACCTGCAGACAATTCGATTACAACACCGGAACCGTAATTGCACCAATCAAATAGGTAACCGCTTTTCCACGCAGACGCACGCGTTCGCCGATCAACTCGCAATGCAACTCTCCACCGCGTGCGCTGAGTTGCTGCGCGTGCAGGGCGTTCTTTTCGAAAAAAATCGACCAAAACGGTGTCAACATACAATGCGCCGAACCACACACTGGATCTTCGTTGATACGCAATTTTGGAAAAAAACAACGACTGACAAAATCAGATTGTGTACCGGGAGCGGTGACGATGACACCGCGACGGTCCAGCTTTAACCACTCGGCAAAATCCGGCGAAATCGAACGCACGGCCTGTTCGTCTTTTAACACCACAAAATAATCCATGCCGGCATAAACATCGACGGGAATGGCGCGCAAACCACGTATCAACGCTTCCGGTGGCTCAACTTTTTCTAACGATAATGCCGGAAAATCCATTTCGTAAAATGAATCATTTAACGTGACATTTAACTCACCGCTGCGAGTTTGAAATTTCACTTGTTGCAGTGGTACCCCACTGTGCTGACACAAAACGTGCGCTGCCGCGAGCGTCGCATGTCCACACAAATCTACCTCTTGCACCGGTGTAAACCAGCGCAAACGATAATGATTTCCCTCGCGCGTAAAAAACGCTGTTTCCGATAAATTGTTTTCTTCTGCAATCGCTTGCATCAGTGCATCGCTAGGCCATGCTTGCAGCGGAACCACGGCAGCCGGATTGCCACGAAATGCGGTGGAGGTAAAGGCATCCACCTGAAATAAGGGCAAACGTAAGGTATCAGCCATGTTGGAGCCTTCTTTTTTCTTTAATGAAAGTGAAAAGCATGGGTAGCACGCTGATCGCCACAATCGCCAGAATAACCAGTGAAAAATTATTCTTCACCAACGCGAGATTGCCGAACACGTAACCGGCACCAATACACAACGGCACCCACAATGCCGATCCGAGGGAACTAAACGCTAAAAAGATTAAATAAGGCATACGTCCTACGCCCGCCACAAACGGAGCAAAGGTGCGAATAATAGGAACAAATCGTGCCAATACGACCATTTTGCTTCCGTATTTATCATAGAAAGCTTGGGTACGATCGAGATAGCGACGTTTAAAAATCCGCGAACGATCATCACGAAAAACTTTGGGTCCTAGCCAGCGTCCCAGCCAATAATTGGCGTTGTCACCGCAGAAAGCGGCAAGTGCGATCAATAACCCCGCGAACAACGGATCAAGCGCGCCACTGGCCGCTAATGCGCCGACGGCAAATAACAAAGAATCACCCGGTAAAAAAGGCGTAACGACAAGTCCAGTTTCACAAAAAACAATTAAAAAAAGTATGGCGTAGATCCACACACCGTATTGCGCACTTAATTCAATCAAATGGGCGTCGATGTGCAAAATGAAATCGACTACCAACATTATCCAATCCACTGCCATCACCTATTCCAAAATATCGGGCGGCGGCAGTGTATCGTGTATAAATGCAATCGACCATGTTTACGGACGCCATGCGCGCCCTAAGTTACGAAAAATGCACCATTAAGTGACCGTCGTGCCGTGCCAATGTCGCCACAACGCCCAATGCCGTTTGCACATTATCGGTCGTTAATACGCTATCTGGCGCGCCGAACGCTAATCGTTTCCCGTGGTGCAATAGCAACAATTTATCGCAAAAACGCGCCGCCATATTCAAATCATGCACCACCATCACCGCACTACCACCGTCGGCGCAATGGCGCTTGAACAATTGCACAATTTGTAATTGATGCAGAATATCGAGTGCAGCCAGTGGTTCGTCAGCCAACCACAATTCGGCCTGCGTCGCGACCATGCGCGCGATCATGGCGCGTAATCGTTCGCCACCCGACAAGGTATCCATGCGCCGTTCGGATAATGACGTCATATCGGTCTGCAATAGCGCATTGGCAACCGCAAGCACATCGGCGTCCGATTCTTGCGCCCACCAATTTTGGTGTGGCAAACGCCCCAATCCGGCGATCTGTTTAACGGTTAATGGCCAATCCACTTGCGGCGATTGCGGCAAATACGCCATTTTTTTTGCGCGCTCGCTCGCCGGCAAAAAAGCGAGATCATCACCGCAGCAATGAATGGTTCCCTGTCGCGGTGTCAGTAAACCGGCAGCCAGTTGAATGAACGTGCTTTTGCCGGCACCATTGGCGCCGATCACCCCAATCAACTCACCGCTCTGCAACGATACATTAATGTCATCGAGAATAAGATGACCGTTATACGAAAACGAAACCGATTGGAACGTGAGCATCACTATCCCTGTTTACGTAAAGAAAAAATCATGTGCAGAAAAAACGGTGCGCCAATTAACGCGGTGACAACACCAACGCGCAATTCTTGCGTTGTGGATAGTAATTTGACCACCGTATCGGCACTTAACATCATCAACGCGCCAACTAAGGCACTGGCGGCAATGGTTTTAACCGGATCAAAATGTACCCATGGTCGCACTAAATGAGGAACCACCAATCCGATAAAACCGATGTTGCCGCACGTCGCTACCGACGCGCCTACCATTAATGCGATAGCAAACGCACAAATCAATCTGGAACGCCCCACCGAAATACCCAACGAATGGGCCGACGCTTCACCGAGGCTCAACGCACGTAACGATTTTAATTGCGTCGCCAACAGCAACAAACCGAACACCATAAAAGGCGACATAAATTGCACGTCATTGATGCTGCGGTTACTGAACGATCCGAGTAACCAATGCACCATTTCTGACATAGCATAGGGATTTGGCGCAAAATTCAAGGCCAGCGCCAACGCCGAACCGCATAACGCGTTAATCGCCACACCCGCCAAAATCAGAGCAAAACTGTGTCGCGTTTTTCCTGCCAATAGCAACACCGCTAAGGTTGCCAGCAAGCCACCGATAACGCCCGCAACGGATATGACGAACCACGCCGAAAATACGCCGTAATAAATCGCCATCACCGCTGATAAGGCCGCACCACTCGATACACCTAATAACGCCGGATCAGCTAATGGGTTTCGTAATAACGCCTGCATAGCCGCACCAGAAATGCCTAATGCACTGCCGACCATCAATACCAATAGTAATCGCGGTAAACGCAATTCAAAAAAAACCATACGACTCGCATCAATCGTTTCATTTTGTGAAGCCAGTAAAGATGACCAGTGAATTTCAATATCACCCGATGAGAGATGAACAAATCCCACGATAAGTAACAGCGAAGCAATTAAAAACAATTTATTCTTTTGCATCAGAATTTCCTTCGCGTGACCAAATCTAACACCACGTCAGCGGTCCACGGACCAACGCAGATCCAATCCGCTGTATTGATCTGGTGGCGATCAACGACACCATGAATCGCTTGCCACGCGGGATGTTGCAACCAGATCTCGGCCTGTGATCGGCCCTGCTCGCCGCTGTGATACAACAGCACTTGCGGTTGTGCGGCGATCACTCGTTCGATCGACAGGTTTTGATCAAATGGCAAATGCCATCGATCCGCTAATGTCTCCCAACCTACGCGACGCAACAATTCATTAAATAGACTGTGTTGCCCTTGTTGATAACCATTGGCTGACATTGAAACAACGAGATAAGGATTTTTTGCCGCAGCGATCTCGTCCACTGTTTGCCATCGTTCGTGCATCACTCGCAGCGACTGCCGAGCGAACGATTCCTCATCAAGGTGACGCGCAATCTCAAGGGTATAGGCGTCAATAGCGGCAATTGATTGCGGTTCATCAACAATAACAACCGGTTGCCCCAATCGTTGCAGCATTGATGTTGTCTGGCTGCGCTCGTAACGCGACGCCAAAATCAAATCAGGCTTTAACGAAAGAATAAACTCAACATTCGCTTTATGAAGCGGAATATTTTTGGTACGCGAATAAAAGTGCGAATACGCCGGATCTTGTGCCAGATATGAGACGGCTGCGATGCGCTTCGACGGCAGAAAATGCAACACCATTTGATCGCTGCACAATGACATTGACACCACGCGTTGCGGTGAGCGTTCAGACGCTTGCGCTAGTGCAATGAAAAAAAACAAAAGAAGCAGCCGCACTAAAAATCGACTCCTTTTTTAGCTTTAATACCAGCGCGAAACGCGTGCTTGACGTCATTGATTTCAGCCACGGTATCGGCGATTTCACGCAAGCGACTGCCACCACCGCGTCCCGTGACCACCACCGATTGCGAGGCAGGTCGATTCTGCAAGGCGGTAATTACTTCCGTTTCATCAAGATAAGAAAACCCCAACATATACGTCAATTCATCCAACACCACCAGATCGATGCTGTCGTCGTTGAGTAATTGCAGTGCAAACGCCCATGTTGCTTTCGCCGCCGCGATATCGCTTTCACGGTTTTGCGTATCCCATGTAAATCCAGTACCCATTTGATAAAACGGCACCTGCGGATGAAATTGTCTTATATACAATTCTTCCCCGGACAACTGCACGCCTTTAATAAATTGAACGATACCGACTCGATGACCATAGCCCAAACTGCGCATCACCATGCCAAAAGCCGAACTGGATTTTCCCTTACCATCACCGGTTAAGAAAACGAGCACAGATTTTTCGTCATTGGCGCGATTGATCGCATCGTCGACTTTCGTTTTTAACGCCTTCATCTTTTTTTGATGTGACGAATGATCGGTGCTCATTGTATAAAACCTTCAATAAAAATCGTTATGAGATCAGAAGGATAAATCAGCTGTTAACGCGATATTGCGGGTCGCGGCCGGATAATAAAAATTACTGCCATAAAGCGTGCTGCTGTATCCACTGTAGTGTTTATCAGCCAAATTATTGACGCGTAATTGCACGCCCAACAAGCCCATTTGCCATTTAACGCTGGCGTTAAATGCCGTGAAACCGCCTAATTTTCCTGCGCTGTTGGCGTTGTCGCCAGCACGAAAACGTGAGCCGGTGTACAAGGCGTCGACGTACACACTCCATGCTTCATTAAGCGACCAAAACCATTGTGATTTTGCCGATTGTTTGGCGACAAACGGTATTTCATTACCGTCTAAATCGCCGCCATCAAATTCGGCGTCAATCACGCTAACCGAATTCAACCAGCGAATATCTCCTGCTAATTGCCACTCGTGTGAGAGATTGGCACCGATGCGATGGGTGAAATCACGGTTGATATTAGCACCATACAAACCAGCAGCTGGGTCGTACACAATTTCACCGTCCATATCAATGTCAAATACGCTGACAGTCAATACTTGATTCGTTTGCCGCCATTCAGCGCCCAGCTCTTTGGTACCAGAACGTTGAACATCCAGATGTTCCACACCATTGGTGCTATCAATGAAACCGTTTTCATCCGCATTTGGCCAACGGAATCCTTGATCATAGCGACCAAATACCCGCAAGGAATCGAATTGATGTGACAGTCCGAATTGATAGACATTTTTAGCGTCAGTGTAATCTTGTGACGACGTTAACGGCGCAAAGTCAAATTGACTGCGACGTAAGGCCAACGAAACCGTAGCGACGTCCACTACCGGCCACAATACTTGGGCATAAACATCGGTAATACGCTGCGCAAAATCACTGATGCCGATTCCGTAATCACTGCGATATCCTGACTCCTCGTGATCAATACCCGTCGTCAACGTTGCGATGCCGACACCGGTTTCGATGCGTGCAACGGCGCGGGGTTGATACAGCGTGACATCGGTACGCGTGGTGAAATCACTGCTCCAAAATTGGCCATCGACCTCTAATTGACGGTCAGTCAAATCAAAATAGAGTTGCCAGCTATCACTGATTGACCAATCACTGTTCAGCGTTTTTAGCATGGTTTTAGCATTACCAAAATCATCAGGCGTGTTAGTGCGACGCGGGTGCAGACGGAATTCTTCCTCTGATAACGAACCCGGAAACCGCAAATCGTCTTTGATTTCTTGCACGGAAAAAGCCACTCCGGCGATTTGATTGCGCCATTGCAATTTCGCGTTAACATCAGTATTTACGTTTTCATTGTTATCGCGATAATTATCCGCTTTAAAACGAACAAACGATAAACGCGTGCTCAATTCATCATTGATTTTTTTCGCATAACGAGCACCGAATCGCGAACTGCCAAAACTGCCTGCCAGCGCATTCAAGTGGGTTTCTTCAAACGATGTTGATTTGGTGATGATATTAATGACACCGGCGCTGGCTTGATCGCCATACAAACTGCCTGCGCTGCCCTGCAAGATCTCGATACGTTCAATCGTTTGTATGGCAACCGATGACAGATCGGCTCCGGCCAAGCTGGGGTTATTCAGTTTACGGCCATCCACCAGAATCAAAACATTATTGCTACTGTTTTCGCTAAAGCCGCGCATACTCACGGATACACCGCGACCATTGTTGCCGATGTTATCGCTTAAAAAAATTCCAACTTGAGTGGCAAGCAGATCGGCCAGCGTCAAAGCGCCGCTTTGTTCGATCTCTTCAGTCGAAATAACGTGCACCACCGCCGGCAAAACGGCGTTAGATTCGGCGCGTGTGCCGATCACGGTAATGGTTTCGGGGGCTTCATCGGCGCTTGCAGCAAAGGCGGCGAGCAGGGAAATAAACAAAACGGATTTATTCAAGATATCTCTAACCTTCAAAATTGGATTGAATGAGTCAGAGAGGGGTTTGCAGGTGTGCCAAAAGGGACAATTAAAACGTCGTCACGTTTCATTGATTTTCAGGCCACCGACGATGCCCTCCGCATCCTCGTGGTACGACCGTTTTAAGGTCTTTTTCCCATCAGGCAGGTATCGGGCTTTCGCAAAAATTGCGATTACCGTTGCGGGGGCAGCGCCGGACTAAACGATTAGAACCGGACTTCCCATTTAATGTCGCCGTTTGCGCTTGACGCAGCTCGGTCAACAACCTGACAAGAGGCGCGACTTTAAAGTTTGCCGGAACGACCGTCAACCATATTCACGTTAAACAAAAACCATGCTTTACCCGTTCACGTAAACACGGTGCAACGGGTATACGCAACAAGCGTTTTACTAGCGCACGGATTGCGGCAAATCAGGTGATTGAACAAAAGTGGTTCGATGACTTTTTTGGCGCGCTATTCGTGGCACATTTCGCATCAGCACAAACGCCGTTTTTTTGCCATACTGCTTCACACAAGAATCAACCACTCACCGATTTAAAACCGTTTAAGAACGGCCCTTACCGATTGATTACGCCAATGAAAAATGCTGCTTGCTGTTCCACACCGATTACGCCACTACACCACGTCCCGGATGAGGCTCTCACCCGTTTCGATTTAACGCGGCATTTGCAGCAATTTCCACTCTCCAAAAAAATGGTTCAAGCGCAGCTCGAACGCGCAGAACAGATTAGATCATTATTACCACAACGAATTTTGGTATTGGACGGCGGCATGGGTACGATGATCCAATCCTATAAATTAAGTGAGGCCGATTATCGCGGTGAGCGTTTCGCCCATTTTGCTCGTGATGTAAAAGGCAATAACGATTTACTTTGCCTCACGCGACCACACATTATCAAAGCAATTCAACAGGCGTATTTAGACGCCGGCGCCGATATTCTGGAAACCAACAGTTTCAACGGCACTCGCATTTCGATGGCCGATTATGGCATGCAGTCGATTGCACACGAGATCAATCTGGCTGCTGCGCAAGTGGCCCGTGAAGTGGCTGATGCAACCACTCAAATTAATCCAGAAAAACCTCGTTTTGTGGCGGGAGTTTTAGGGCCGACATCACGTACTTGTTCAATTTCGCCGGATGTCAACGACCCCGGTGCGCGCAATGTCACGTTCGATGAGTTAGTCGAAAATTATCTGGAAAGCATTGATGGACTCGTGCGCGGCGGAGCCGATCTGATTCTAATCGAAACCATATTCGATACGTTGAATGCGAAAGCGGCGATTTATGCCGTAAAAACCTATTTCGACTGCGTCGGTTTCGAACTGCCCATCATGATCTCCGGAACCATTACTGATGCGTCGGGCCGCACACTTTCCGGCCAAACCACCGAAGCGTTTTATAACGCACTGGCGCATGCACGGCCTTTGTCAATTGGTTTAAAT